>JAAWKU010000064.1 GCA_022797535.1 Lachnospiraceae bacterium
TGTATACCTGCTTTTTTTGTAGCTTTTTTGACTGGTTTTGCCCAGCAGTTGATCCGAAGCGTTGAATCCAAGCCCCAGCTGCAACCCCTTGTGGTTTCATGACAAAATGGGTGCGGGCGTTACTGCGCAGATGCAGGAGGAATTATTATTGCGGGATTTTCTATAAAAGAAAATTTTGAAAAAAAAAGAAATTTTTATAGATAATAGTATGTTTTTTTGAAAATGTATGGTATAATATCTCTACTGAGTCACGTTGAAGGGACTTATGGGCATAAAATGTGAGGTGGAAGCTATGGATTCTAAAATTTTACTGGAAAACGGAACAAACGAATTGGAAATCTTGGAGTTTATTGTTGATGGGAACTATTATGGCATCAACGTGGCGAAGGTCAAAGAGATCATAGGGTATCTGGAACCTACGCCGATCCCCAACTCCCATCCCAGTATCGAGGGTGTTTTCATGCCGAGAGACCGTATGATTACGGCGATCGACCTGATGAACTGCCTGCAGAGAGGGCAGATGGAGAAGAAGGGACTGTTTATTATCACCAACTTCAACAAGCTGGATATCGCCTTCCATGTAGAGCAGGTAATCGGTATACATAGAGTGACATGGAAAGATATTATCACCCCCAATGCCACATTGTCCGATGCGGAGAGCGGCGTGGCCAGCGGTATTGTGAAGATCAGCGACAGACTGATTGTGATTCTGGACTTTGAGAAGATTGTGACGGATATTTCCCCGGAGACCGGGTTGAAGATTTCTGAGATTTCAGAGTTAGGCCCCAGGGAGAGAAGCGCTGTTCCCATCTTGATTGCAGAGGATTCCCAGCTGCTTAACAAGTTGATTGTGGACTGTCTGAACAAGGCGGGATATACCAATATCACTCACACTGCCAACGGTCAGGAGGCTTATGACTACATTATGGCAGGAGTGGCGGCAGGCAATCTGGAACAGAGAGTGAAGTGTCTGATTACGGATATTGAGATGCCTCAGATGGACGGACACCGTCTGGTCAAGCTGCTGAAGGAAGATGATAACACTAAGCATATTCCCATCATTATTTTCTCTTCTCTGGTAAATGAGGACATGAGGAGAAAGGGAGAGGCGCTGGGCGCGGACAGGCAGCTTTCAAAACCTGAAATTGTCAACCTGGTTCATGCTATTGATGAGTTACTGAATAATTCTAAGCAGTAAAATCACGGATATGGATTTTTATTGTGGTGAATAAGGAAAAGGCCGGGGTTCCCGGCTTTTTTCGTGAAAAGGCAGGTATTGTTCGTGGAAGGATGGGTATTGGAGAAGCTGCAGGGGGCAGAGATGTTCCTGATCGGTATCGGCGAAGAATTTGAAGAAAGAGCATTTCTGAAAACACAGCCGGAGTATGTGGGGGGCGCGGCGTATCTGGAGCAATCGAATCGCCCGGATCTGCTGCCGCTGTTGGCGGATGGAATCATCAGGGAGAAAGGGAGGGCGGTAGCCGCGCTTCAAAAACTCTACAAAGCCATTAAAGATAAAAATTATTTTTTGATCAGCACCTGTCAGACAAATATTCTGAAATATGCCGGATTTCCCGGGAACCGGGTGATAAAGCCCTGCGGCGCCCTGGAAAAAAAGCAGTGTATCTGCGGATGTGAGCAGAGCCTTGCCGGGACGGAAGAGGCTGAAAGGGAGGAACTGTACCGGGCCATTCTGAGCGGGAACGGCAGTCTGGAAGCTCTGGGAGATTGTCCCTGTTGCCATAATAGGATGGCGCTCAACAATATTTTTTTGGAGAAATATCTGGAAGCTGGCTATCAGGAGGATTGGAGCCGCTATACCAGGTGGCTGCAGGGCACTTTAAACCGGAAGGTGTGTATCCTGGAACTGGGGGTGAATCTGGATTATCCCTCGGTAATACGCTTTCCCTTTGAAAAGATAGGCTACTATAACCAAAAGGCATTTTTTATTCGGGTAAACGAGAGATTGTATCATTTGACAGAGGAACTGCATGAGAAGGGCGTATCAATGGCAAAGAATGCTATTGACTGGCTCCTTATGGAAGATATATTATAAAAGTATTAAAGACTGGAAAGAGGAAACAAAATGGATTCCAATGAAGAATATTTAGACCAACTGCTAAAATCTCTGACGGAAGAGAGTACTTCCGGAGCCCCAGGGGGATCCGGCGACCTGGATCAGGACGATGGACTGGGGGACCTGCTTAACCAGTTCTCGGACGACATGGACAGTGTTCCCGAAGATCTGCTCAGCGGATTGCTGGGGGGGGCGGAGGCGGCTTCGGAAGAATTGCCGGATGTTTCTACGGAAGGTTCTGCCGGGGAAGAGGCGGCAGTCCTTTCCGGCATGCTGCAGGATCTGGCCGGGGAGGAGAGTTCTCTGGATGTACCTGTAGAGGAAGTGGAAGAAGCCCCCTGGACGATTGAACAATCCGCTCCTGAACTGGCTGGAGAGGAGGACTTTGAAACGTCTGAAATCCCGAATATGGAGACGCTTGTTCAGCCCGCTTCCGACGGGGACGAAGAGGCGGATTTTGTGATGTCTGATTTTTCTGATGCCGGTGAATTGGACCAATCCATCCTGGGCATGGACGAGGAAGAGCCTTTTGCCTTACCTGAAACATCGGATGCCGATGCGCTGCAACCGTCAGCCGGCGTTCTGGAAGAGGACGACCTGGGCAGCCTGTTGGAGAGCCTGGGGGCAGATGGCGATGAGGACGCTCAGGAGATATCCAGTCTGCTGGATCAGGCAGAGCGCGACGAGCCTATTGATGATATGGTGGATTCCCTGATGCAGGGCTTAAGCCAGGGACTGGAACCGGATGATGGAGCGGACGAACCTCAGAATAAGCCGGACAGGAAAGGAAAGAAAAAGAAAGAACGCCCCAAGAAGGAGAAAAAGCCCCGCCGCAGCAAGAAAAAGCAGGGGCTGGAGGACTTGGCCGCCAGTCTGCCGGAGGAAATTTCGGAGGATACATGGGAGACGGGGGAGGATACCTCAGGGAATTCGGAGCAGGAGACAGGGAATGCCTCCCCGGAGGAATCTGCGCCAAAAGAAAAGAAACAGGGATTTTGGGGAAAACTACTGAATGCGTTGACTCAGGAGGACGAGGATGAGGAGGAGGATCCCGCTGCTCTGGTCAGCGACGAGAACGGCGCCATCCTGGAGGAATTAGACAAGGAGAAAAAACAGTCCAAGGGGAAAAAGAAGAAAAAGGGGAAAGAGAAAAAGGCGGTCGAGGTTGACGAGGACGAGGATCTGGAAGAGGCTCCCGACGCCAAAAAGAAGAAAAAGGAGAAAAAGCCCAAGAAGGAAAAACCCCCTGTTTCCGCTGAGGAACTGCTTCCCGGCAAGAAGCTGCCCCTGAAAAAGGCATTGCCAATCGTGGCTGTGCTCCTGGTATTTTGTCTGGCTTATGTGATGGTCAGCCATCTTTATATCGACCATGTGAACAAGCAGCGGGCAGAGAAAGCCTACTATGCGGAAGACTATCTGGAATGTTACGGCCTGCTTTTGGGACAGGATCGGAATGAGAGTCAGGAATTGATGTTTCATAGATCGGAACTGGTGTTGCAGATGGAACGCATGAAAGGAAATTACCGAAGACTGGTAATGGAGGGGAAGGAACTGGAGGCCCTGGATTATCTGGTACAGAGTGTCTGCCGTAAGGAGAGCGCCTATCTGCAGGGGCAGGAGTGGAACTGTCTGGACGTGGTGGAGAAGGCTTATGGGGATATGACGGCTCTGCTGACAGCCAATTATGGTCTGACGGAGGAACGCGCCGGGGAGATTGCGGCGCTGAGGAAAGACGAGGACTATACCATCGCTCTGATCCAGGTGCTGGAAGGAGTCGGTTCCGAGTCGAAGGACGAGGAATCCGTTCCACAGGATCCGTCTGCTTCTTATGAAGACTTACTGCCGGAGGAAGAGGAAAACCAGGAGGATACATTCATCGACACAATGTAGCGGACGGAGATTCCCGCTTTCTCCAGAAGAAGGCGGCTGTATGACGCATAGATGGCGGGAGTCGCGGCTTTTGCTGCAAATAACAGGCGGGGTATAGACATAGATGATTGCGATTATTGACTATGATGCAGGAAATATGAAAAGTGTGGAGAAGGCCTTGATTGCGCTGGGGGAGCAGGTAGCTGTAACCAGGAGTCCCCGAGAGATATTGGGGGCTGACGGCGTGATCCTGCCGGGGGTAGGCGCTTTTGGCGACGCCATGGAGCGCCTGGAGCATTATGACCTGGTGGAACCCATTGGGCAGGCAGTAGAGAGGCGCATACCCTTTTTGGGAATTTGCCTGGGCCTGCAGCTTTTGTTTGAGTGCAGCGAGGAGAGCCCGGGCGTGAAAGGTCTGGGGCTGTTACCCGGTAAAATTCTGCGGATCCCGGATCATGGGGGATTGAAGGTACCCCATATCGGGTGGAATAATCTGAAATTTCCTCATCCGGGACGCCTGTTTAAGGGCCTGCCGGAGGATTCCTATGTGTATTTTGTACATTCTTACTATCTGGAGGCGGAGGAAGAGGAGACAGTGAGAGCTACTACGGAATACGGTGCGCTGATCCATGCCTCTGTGGAGAAGGACAATCTTTTTGCCTGCCAGTTTCACCCGGAGAAGAGTTCGGGCGTGGGGATGAAGATTTTGCGTAATTTTATCGAAGTGGTAAATGAGGCAAAGCAGGGCGGCCACAGTCAATCTCTTTGAGAGCGGCAAATGAAAGGAAATCTGCCCGGATCTGGCGGGCAAGACGGGAGTCAGTATGCATACCAAGAGAATCATTCCCTGCCTGGACGTGAAGGACGGCAGGGTAGTAAAATGTGTGAAATTTCTTAACCCCAGAGATGCGGGGGATCCGGCGGAAACGGCGGCGGCCTACGACAGGGAGGGGGCGGATGAATTGGTTTTTTTGGATATCAACGCCTCCGCGGACAGCCGCGCCACCCAGCTTGAGTGGGTGCGTCAGGTGGCCGCAAAAGTATTTATCCCCTTTACCGTGGGAGGAGGAATCCGCACGGTGGAGGATTTCAGGGCGATCCTGCGGGAGGGGGCGGATAAGATTGCGGTGAATTCCGCCGCTATCATGAACCCGCAGCTGATCAGTGACGCGGCGGATAAATTTGGCTGTCAGTGCGTAGTGGTGGCCATAGATGCCAAGCGCCGCGCTGATGGCTCCGGCTGGAATATTTATAAGAACGGCGGTCGTGTGGACATGGGCCTGGACGTGCTGGAATGGGTGGAAAAGGCGGAACGGCTCGGCGCGGGAGAAATCCTGTTGACCAGCATGGATTGCGACGGGACCAAGGCGGGATATGATCTGGAACTGACCAGGGCGGTGTCCCGGGCAGTGAAAATCCCGGTCATTGCCTCCGGGGGCGCCGGAAAGCTGGAACATTTTTACGAGGCGTTGACGGATGCCGGGGCGGAGGCTGTGCTGGCGGCGTCTCTGTTCCATTACAAGGAGTTGGAGATCCGGGAAGTAAAAGAGTATCTGCGCTCCAGGGGCGTTTCTGTACGGCTGGGGTGAAACAGAAGGATAGGGGATTCAATAACTTTTGGAGGAGAAAGCGATGGCTATGATTAACAATGACTGGCTCACGGAACTGGCTCCGGAGTTCCATAAACCTTATTATGCGAAACTGTTTCAATTTGTGAAGGAAGAATATGACAGCGCTCAGATTTTTCCTCCTTCCGATGATATATTTAACGCGTTTCACCTCACACCCTTGAGCGAAGTGAAGGTGGTGATTCTGGGACAGGATCCCTACCACAATGTGGGACAGGCCCATGGACTGTGTTTTTCCGTGAGGCCCGATGTGAGTATTCCGCCTTCCCTTGTCAATATTTACAAGGAACTGCACGATGACCTGGGCTGCAAGATTCCCAACAACGGCTATCTGGTGAAGTGGGCTGAACAGGGAGTACTGATGCTCAATACGGTGCTTACCGTTCGGGCACACATGGCCAACTCCCACCGGGGAAAAGGCTGGGAAGAATTTACAGACGCGGCTATAGCGGCTCTGAATAAGCAGGACAGGCCCATTGTGTTTATCCTGTGGGGCAGGCCGGCTCAGACCAAGGAGCGGATGCTGCAAAACCCCAATCATTTGATTCTGAAAGCGCCTCATCCCAGCCCCCTCTCGGCGTATAACGGTTTTTTCGGCAGCAAGCCATTCAGCCAGACCAACCGCTTTTTGGAGGAGCATGGCGTAACTCCCATCGACTGGCAGATTGAGGACGTGTAAGGCCGGCGGAAAGCGCGCGCGGGTACATGCGCAAGGCAAGGCCGGCGGAAAGCGCGCGGGTACATGCGCAAGGCAAGGCCGCTGGAAAGCGCGTGGATGCATGAGTAGGGCAAGGCCGCCGGAAAGCGCGTGGATGCATGAGTAGGGCAAGGCCGCCGGAATACGCGCAAATGCATTTGCGGCTGCCGGGTTGGATGCCATGTGCGTATGGAAGGATAATGCAGAAGGGGAGAGGAAACTATGGACAGAATAAGAATTGGTATTTTGGGATATGGCAACCTGGGCAGGGGCGTGGAATGCGCCGTGGCCCAGAATGAGGATATGGAACTGGCGGCTGTCTTTACCCGCCGGGATCCCTCCGGTATGCAGACAGCCAGCGGCGTGCCCGTCTACTGCGTGGACGAACTGTTGGGTAAAAAGGACGATATCGACGTGCTGATGCTCTGCGGCGGCTCCGCCACGGATCTGCCCCGGCAGACGCCTGCATATGCGGAGCACTTTCATGTGGTTGACAGCTTTGACACCCATGCCAATATTCCTCAGCATTTTGCCGCTGTGGATCAGGCGGCGAAGAAAGCCGGCAAGGTGGCAATGATTTCCGTAGGGTGGGATCCGGGCATGTTTTCCCTGAACCGCCTGTATGCCAACGCAATCCTGCGGGAGGGGAGCGACTATACGTTCTGGGGAAAGGGAATCAGTCAGGGGCATTCCGATGCCATAAGACGTATTCCCGGAGTCAGGGACGCCAGACAGTATACCATTCCGGTGGAGTCCGCGCTGGCTTCCGTGAGGGCCTGCGAGAACCCGGAACTGACCACCCGCCAGAAACACACCCGGGAATGCTTTGTGGTGGCGGAGGAGGGGGCCGACAGGGAATGGATTGAGAAGGAGATCAAGTCCATGCCCAACTATTTTGCAGAGTATGATACCACGGTGCATTTCATCACCGAGGAAGAACTGCGCCGGGACCATGGGGGCATACCTCACGGCGGCCTTGTGCTGCGTACTGGAAAGACAGGGACAAAGGGGCAGCATAACCATGTGATTGAGTATAGTCTGAAGCTGGACTCCAACCCTGAGTTTACGGCCTGCGTGCTGACCGCCTACGCCAGGGCGGCATACCGCATGAGCCGGGAGGGGATAACTGGCTGCAAGACGGTGTTTGACGTGGCTCCGGCTTATTTAAGCCCCATGAGCCCGGAGGAAATGCGGGCGCATCTGCTGTAAGAGAACAGGCGATTGGGAAATGACTCCCAACTGTCAGGTAGGAGAAAGAAAAGAGGATGAAGAAAGAAACATTTGTAACCAAGGCACAGATAGAAGAGATCGCAAAGACTTACCCCACTCCCTTTCATATCTATGACGAGAAGGGGATCCGGGAAAATGCCCGGGCGCTGAAAGAGGCGTTTGCCTGGAATCCCGGCTACAGGGAATTTTTTGCGGTTAAGGCCACCCCCAATCCCTTTCTGATGGATATCCTGCGGGAGTATGGCTGCGGCACGGACTGTTCCTCCATGACGGAACTGATGCTCAGCCATGCCATGGGGCTTTCGGGGGAGGACATTATGTTTTCCTCCAATGATACCCCGGCGGAGGAATTTGCTTATGCGGCCAGGATCGGGGCGACCATCAACCTGGACGACATCACCCATATTGATTTTCTGGAGAAAACTCTGGGATACCTTCCCAAGACCATAAGCTGCCGATTCAATCCCGGGGGATATTTCGCTCTGGGAACGGATATTATGGACAATCCCGGGGACGCCAAGTACGGTTTTACCACGGAGCAGATGTTTGAAGGGTACAGGATTCTGAAAGCCAAGGGGGTGGAACATTTCGGTATTCATGCATTTCTGGCCAGCAATACTGTGACTAACGCTTATTACCCCCAGCTGGCAAAGCAGTTGTTTGAACTGGCAGTACGGCTAAAGCAGGAGACCGGTGCAGACATCCGCTTTATCAACCTGTCCGGCGGCATCGGCGTTCCCTATCATCCGGATCAGGAGCCCAACGATATCCGTGTGATCGGGGAGGGAGTCAGGAAGGTATATGAGGAAGTGCTGGTTCCGGCGGGAATGGGGGATGTGGCAATTTATACGGAACTGGGGCGCTTTATGATGGCTCCTTATGGCCATCTGGTGACGCGGGTAATCCACCAAAAGCATATCTACAAGGAGTATCTGGGGGTGGACGCCTGCGCAGTGAACCTGATGCGTCCGGCCATGTATGGGGCTTACCACCATATTACGGTGCTGGGTAAGGAAGAGCAGCCCTGCAACCACATGTATGATGTGTCGGGCTCTCTGTGTGAGAACAATGATAAATTCGCCATAGACCGGATGCTGCCCCGGGTGGAGATCGGGGATTATCTGGTCATCCATGATACGGGCGCTCACGGATTTGCCATGGGTTACAATTATAACGGCAAGCTGAAATCTGCGGAATTGCTTTTGAGAGAGGACGGCAGCGTGCAGTTGATTCGGCGGGCGGAGACGGCAAGGGATTATTTTGCCACCTTTGACTGCTTTGATATATTCGACAGGATGTTTCCTGCCGGGAACAAAGAACAGAACAGGACGGATTGTTAAGTGCCCGCCGGAGCGGGCAGACGGGAGTGGACATGAGATATCCCAGGGATTTGACAAAGGGCGGTACAATCGGATTTCTGGCTCCTTCTTTTGGCTGCAATATGGAGCCTTACAGGAGCGCGTTTAACCATGCCCTGGACAGATGGCAGAGGATGGGATATAAAACCCTGACGGGCCCCAACTGCTATGCGGGACAGGGAGTGGGCATCAGCAACACACCGGAGAAATGCGGCGCGGAAGTCATGGACATGTTCTGCGGGCAGGAGGCGGATGTGCTGATCTCCTGTGGGGGCGGCGAACTCATGTGCGAGATTCTGGAACATGTGGATTTTGCCCGGCTGGCTCAGGCTGAGCCCAAGTGGTTCATGGGATATTCGGACAATACGAACCTGGTATATCCGTTGGTGACGCTGTGTGACACGGCAGCGATCTATGGTCCCTGCGCCTCTGCCTTTGGCATGGAACCCTGGCATGCATCTATTGACGATGCTTTTAAACTGCTCACAGGAGAAAAGCGCGTCATGGAAAACTATCCTCTGTGGGAGAAAGAATCACTGAAGAATGAGGAAAATCCGCTGGAGCCCTATCATGTGACAGAGCCTCTGGCTTTGAAAGTTTACACAGAGGGGCAACTGGTGGAAGATCCCGGCGAAGCGGGAACGGAACTGGGCGTTACAGGAAGGCTGCTGGGCGGCTGCATGGACTGCCTGGTCAATCTTCTGGGCACCAGGTATGACGGCACTGCAGCGTTCTGTGAGAAATATGGGAAGGACGGCATATTGTGGATGCTGGAAGCCTGTGACTTGAATGTAATGGCTATCCGCCGGGCCATGTGGCAGATGGAGCAGGCCGGGTGGTTCAGACATGTGAAGGGCTTTCTCTTTGGCAGGGCTCTGAACGGACAGCCCATGATGGATCTGGACGCTTATCAGGCGGTGCTGGCGGTGGCGGACAAGTATCATGTGCCGGTGCTTATGGATCTGGACATAGGTCATCTCAGTCCCATGATGCCCCTGGTAGTGGGCAGTATGGCCACGGTGACTCTGCAGGGCAATCATGTGAAGGTAGAGATGGAATATAGATAGAATATAGATAGGTATATTGGGGGCTGCAGAAAACAAGGGCAGCGATGAATGGGACTGCAAAAATTTGTCCGGCATTTGGGTAAAATTTTCCTTGCAATACAAACTTTTTTATGTTAAAATCAATTTGTTGTGAAAGAATCCCATTACTTGCTGGTGTGGCGGAATGGCAGACGCAGCAGACTCAAAATCTGCCAAGGGCAACCTTGTGTGGGTTCAAGTCCCACCACCAGCACGAAACTGAGAGAAACCGCTGAAAACCCTGTTATTTCGAAGGTTTTCAGCGGTTTTTCAGTGCAGGCGGCACATTGGCTTAGAGGTATGCCTCATATATCGTTTTCCAGTCCGGTTCTGACCAATATTCGGAACCGTCCCGGAGCCTTCCGATCAGCCGGTACTGAAACATCTCCCGACGGATCAGCTCGATATCACTGAAGGCAATAGAATCCCGGATGATCTGGTTTACTTCTTTTTCCGTATATTTTCTTTCGGGATTTATTTTCAGGGCAATCTGGATGAGCGCCAGGATTCTCATAGACTTTTTGGAGGGGTACTGGGTCAGCCGGTTATCGGAATCATAGTATCTTCTGAGCTTTTCACTGTATTGCTCCATGTCCTTTTCCATGGGATGCGGACCTCCTTTGGTTTTTTCCTATTATATATTTGTGCGGGACATCTGTCAACCGGGAAGGAGACGGCAGGAGAAGCGGCTTATTGCTCACAGAGTATTTCCATATATTTTCCTGAAAATGTGGATATATTGAACAAAGCCTAGTATAATGTGATTGGCTGATGATGGATCAGTAGATTATCAGCAGAAAGTTGGCAGGGGAAGCGGCTCGAGTGCGTGGCATAAAACCTGGTGTGCTGACCTGATTATATTCAGGCAAACCTGCTTGCCTAAATCCCCATCGGACTGCGTTGTTGTCGGTCAACGATGCCACCGCATCGCCTCCCTCCTCCGCCTTGCCGATGAAAATTTATTCGGCGGAGTTTCGCCGTATATAATCGTGTCAGCACACCAGGCACAGCGGGCGGCGGCGAGACTTCGCAGGCCGGGGTTCCGTGGGCAGGGCGAAGGAGGAAAGCGATGCGGCGGCATTGTTGACAGACGGTACATTGGGAGTGGAAAGCAGGTTCTGAACAGGGAAACAGGAGCGCATTATGGAAGAACATAGGCGGAGAAAGCGGTATGCGGGGACGCATCCAAAAACTTTTGCGGAAAAATATAAGGAACATGACCCAGATAAATATGCGGACACGGTAGCCAGGGTTATCAGTAAGGGGAGTACCCCTGCGGGAATGCATCTCTCCATTATGGCGGACGAGGTGCTGGAGGTGCTGCGGATTCAGCCGGGGGAAAGAGGACTGGATGCCACTTTGGGGTACGGCGGCCATGCCAGGAGGATGCTGGAATGCCTGGAGGGCAGAGGCCATCTCTGCGGGCTGGACGTGGATCCCATTGAGATTGTCAGAACCCGGGAGCGCCTGCGGAAAGCAGGCTATGGCGAGGAAATCTTCACGGCTGTCAGAGAAAATTTTGCCAGGATTGACAGCGTGGCCCGGGCCTACGGTCCCTTTCAGTTTGTGCTGGCGGACCTGGGAGTATCTTCCATGCAGATTGACAACCCGGAGAGGGGTTTTTCCTATAAGCTGGACGGCGTGCTGGATTTGCGGCTGGACCCGGAGAGCGGCGTTCCGGCCTGGCAGCGGCTGTCCCGGATGAGCCGGGAGGAAATACAGGGGATGCTGGAGGAAAATGCGGACGAGCCCTATGCCCGGGAGATCGCGGGGTATATTGCCCGGCAGCGGAAAAAGGGCGTGGTACTGCGCACCACCGCCGACCTGCGGGAAACTGTGGAGACGGCGCTGGCCTTTCTGCCGGAGAATGGGGAGAAGAAGGAAGTCCTGAAGAAAACCTGCCAGAGAGTGTTCCAGGCCCTGCGGATTGATATAAACAACGAGTTTGAGGCGCTGGAGGCTTTTTTGACAAAGCTCCCTCAGGTTCTGGACAAAGGGGGAAGGGTGGCCATACTGACTTTCCATTCGGGAGAGGACAGGATGGTGAAAAAGGCGTTTCAGGAGTATTACCGTCAACAGATCTTTACGGAGATCTCCAGGGAGGTGGTACGCCCTTCCCCGGAGGAGTGCAGGGCCAATGGCCGGGCGCGTTCCACAAAGCTGCGCTGGGCCATAAGAGGATAGGACAGATGTGCCGTCCGAATGTATATCGGCAGATGTGTGCCGGAAGGTAATTTGGGGGCTTTGAATTATAGAAGGGATCAGTGGAAACAGAGATGAGATACCAGATCAGACATGCCCTGGTGCAGTACGGGGCGGATACTATATTGGAAGATGTGAATTTTGAGGTGCACGACAGGGAGAAAATCGCTATCGTGGGCCGCAATGGCTGCGGCAAGACCACGCTGCTGAAACTCATCGTGGGGGATATCCAGATGAACAATCTGGACAGTGATGAGGAGTGCGGTATCACCATGGCGGGCAAACAGGAGATCGGTTTTCTGCGCCAGGTGAACTTTGAGGAAAAGGAAGTGACGGTGGAGGAGGAGATCAAGAAAGTATTCGCCCCCGTCTTTGCCTGTGAAAAGCGTATGAACGAACTGGAAGAGTTGATGAAGGCCTCCGATGACCGGCAGCTTCTGGGGGAGTATGACAGCCTGCAGAGAAAGATGGAGGCTCTGCGCGGGTATTCCTGGCGGCAGGACATGGAGATCATGTTCCAGCGCTTCGGGTTTGCTCTGGAGGATTTAAGACGTCCCATCGGGAGTTTTTCGGGAGGGCAGCAGACCAAGGTGGCTTTCATCAAGCTATTGCTGGGGCGGCCGGACATCATGCTTCTGGACGAGCCCACCAACCATCTGGACCTGCCCACCATTGAGTGGCTGGAGGGATATCTGAAAACCTATGACAAGGCGGTGATCATTGTATCCCATGACCGGATGTTCCTGGACAAGGTGATCGACGTGACTTACGAGATCGAGTACCACAGGATCAGGCGTTATGTGGGTAATTATTCCGCCTTCATGAGACAGAAGCAAGAGGCTCTGGTGAAGCAGGAAAAGGATTATGAGGAGCAGCAGAAGGAGATTCAGAGGCTGACGGAGTGGATTGAGAAATGGAAAAATACTCCCTCCAAGGTGGCGGCTACCCGGTCCAAGCGCATGGTGATCGAGCATATGGTCAAGATCGAGAAGCCCAGGCGTTTTGACACCAGGGCCTTTCACACCAGATATGAGCCCAGGATCGAGAGTTATACCAATGTGATGCAGGCCAGAGACCTTTCCATCGGGTATGACCATGAGCTGGAAAAGGTAAACTTTTTGTTGCAAAAAAAGGAGCGTCTGGCCATCATTGGGGAGAATGGCAAGGGAAAATCCACTTTGCTGAAAACCCTGATCGGGGAACTGCCTGCCCTGGGAGGGGAATTTAAATTTGGACAGAATGTGGAATGGGGGTATTTTGACCAGCAGAAAGCGGTGCTGGATGACGCAGACCCCCGGCAGACCGTGCTGGACAATTTCTGGGAAGAGTATCCTCACTATGTGCGGGAGGAGGTGCGCAGTGCCCTGGGCGGCTTCTTATTTTCCGGGGAGGATGTGACGAAGCTCATGGGCCAGCTCTCCGGCGGGGAGAAGGTGCGGCTGTCTCTGTGCAAGATGCTGCAGACCCGGCCCAATCTGCTGATTCTGGATGAGCCCACCAACCATATGGATATCATCGGCAAGGAGGCTCTGGAGCAGATGCTGCGGGAGTATGGGGGGACGGTGCTGTTCGTGTCCCACGACCGGTATTTTATCAGCCGGATTGCCACGGGGATCCTGGAATTTACCCAGGAGGGCGTGCATCAGTATAAGATGGATTATGAGGAGTACCTGGCTCAGAAGCAGAAGGAGGCTGCCGGCCTGGTGGGGGGCCGGGGACCGGCACAGTCCGCAGGAACTGTGGAGAATGACGGCGCCTGCCGTAAAGCCCGGACGGGTCAATCGGAGGGCGGAAGCCAGACGGCACAGGCGGCGGCTCCTACCCTGACAGATGTCTTTGACAAAAAGACCTATTACAATCCAGGGAAGATCCGCTCCCGTTTAAAGAGCCAGCTTGAGAAATATGAGCGTCTGCTGTCCGAGAGCGAAGGAAGGCTGGCGGATTTGCAGATGCAGTTGGCAGATCCGGCCCTTGCCAGCGATTATTCCAGGCTGATGGAAATTCAGGAGATCATAGACGCAGAGGAGAAGAATCAGGAAAGCCTGCTGGAGCGCCTGCTGGAGACAGAGACGGAACTGGCGGAGATGGAGGAGTAAAACAGTCGAATGGTAAAACATATTATTTTGTGGACTCTGAAAGAGGAATTCACCGCCGGGGAGAAGGCGGAGATTAAAGCCGGCATCAAAGCCGGGCTGGAGGGGCTGGCGGGTAAGATTCCCGGCCTGCTGGAGATCAAGGTGTATACGGAGGGCCTGCCCAGTTCCAATGCGGACCTGATGCTGGATTCCAGCTTTGTGGACGAGGCGGCGCTGAAAGGATATGCGGTACACCCGGAACATGTGGCGGTGGCGGACGGCAAGGTCAGGCCCTATACGGCAGTGAGAAGCTGTCTGGACTATGAGATCTGACGGGGAGGCCGCCTGCCCCTGTAAACGGCTGAATTGCCCACGGCACGGGGATTGTGGGGCCTGCAGGGAATACCACAAAGACAGCCGCTACAAACCGGCCTGCGACAGCCTGTCCAAGACAAAGCGAATCAGGGACCGGCGTAAATAGCCGGCCTGTTTGCCTTGCATAAATCGCTAAAAAAGATTTGACTCTGTTTTTCCCAGATGTTAAAATAAACAGCAACGGACGATTAAAAAGCATATTTGCGGATCAGACGGACTTTAGAAATAAACAGATCGGTCCACCAAAAGGAGAGAAAACATGATAGTAGTAAAACCGGCGGTTGAGATTATTGATATGGCTGATTATTCAGACATTTTAAGAAAAATAGAAAAGATAGGAAGGGTTTGCTATAAAAGCGAGGATCGGATACAGGATGATTCGGCAGAAAAATTTATTGAGGGCATTATTAAAAGAGGACATGAGTCAGTAATTGAACATGAGAGCGTCAGCGTAAAAGTGATCTGCGACCGTGGTGTGACTCATGAGATTGTAAGGCACAGGGTGGCCAGCTATAGCCAGGAAAGTACTCGGTATTGTAATTATTCCAAGGATAAATTCCAGGGGCAGATATCGGTGATTGATATATCTACAGGATTTACTTACGATATGGAGAATCCTGTAGACTGCCGGAAATACAAGATATGGCATGAAGCCATGGAAAATGCGGAGAAATCTTATTTTCAAATGTTGGAGGCAGGCGCGTCTCCCCAGGAAGCCAGATCTGTTTTGCCCAATTCGTTGAAAACAGAATTGGTGATGACAATGAATCTAAGGGAGTGGAGGCATTTTTTCAAATTAAGGCTTGGCAATGGCGCGCATCCGCAGATGAAGGAGATTTCAAGATTGATATTGGAGGTATTCAGACAAAAGCTGCCTGTATTTTTTCAGGATATTGAGGAATGAGGAGGTAATGAGGCATGCTGATCACGATACGAAGCGAAGTTCAATTTAACAGCGAAACAATGTATGCAATTACCCCGGGGACTTTATTATACTGATTTCAGCTTTGCAAAATAGCTGTATGTACAGGCCGTGGCAGATTGCCGCGGCTTTTCCTGTACGCAGAAATAGCCTCCTGGCGGTTATAGTGCTGAAGGCAGAGGGGTATACCAGGCTGGGGGTGGATTATGAAAGCATTAACCCCACCGCATGGGGATTTTGGAACAAGTATTTTGAAGCATATACTTACAGCCTGACCCGGAGGATCGTGGAGAGCGGCTGCCGGGCCTAGGAATTATGGGAGAAGAGCCGCTGGAACAGGTGAAACTCTTTGATATCATTATAGTAAAGAAGGAAAAGGAATGAAAAAACAGGAAGCGGAAAAATATGCATTCGAGATCGTCCCCTTGCCCAGGGAAAAGTGGCGGGGGACACCCATCCCCATGAGGTACACCACTACGGAATATTATGATGTGGCGGTGGAGGAGGTTTCGGAGGGCTTTCGGGTAACCATGGAGAAAAAGTCTTTCGCGGAACCGGTGAGCCATACGCCGGAGGAGTATGATTTTCCCGACAGTCTGTATCAGGAGCATTGGGTGAAAGCCTGTGCCTGGGGAGTTGTAAAGGGGGGCGAGATGATCGCCTGTATAGAGACCTGCCCCGAGGAATGGTCCAACCGCCTGATGGTGACAGAATTATGGGTGCATGAGGACTACCGCAGGCAGGGGATTGCCCATGCTCTGATGGCGCTGGCAAAAGAACAGGCCCGGCGGGAAAGGCGGCGGGTGCTGATGCTGGAGACTCAGTCCTGCAACGTGGGGGCCATAGCTTTCTACCTGCAGGAGGGTTTTACGCTGATCGGTTTTGATTCCTGCTGCTACCAGAACCGGGACCTGGAGCGGAAGGAGGTGCGGTTGAACCTGGGAATCCTGTATCATCAGGAGGGGTAGCTGCTGAAATAAATCAAATCAAATTCTAAATTCTATTGCTGGCTGGGGTTCTCCAGGTCGTCGGACAGTTTTAATAAATCAAGGTATTTGATAATGTCCTGGCGACGCCCCGAAGGCAGTTCCAGAATGGTGTCCTTAATATCTGAAATCGTATATTGATCCAACAGTTCTCTGTCCATATCGCCTATGGGGGCAATGTATTCCGTGCGGCCCAACAGATAATCCACCGACACGTGAAAGAACTCCGCCATTTTACCCACCGTTTTAAGATCCGGCGAATGGGCGTCATTTTCGTAGCTTGATATGGCGCTGACGGACAGGTTGAGATAGGCGGCCAATTCCTTCTGATAGACTCCCTGCTTTGTGCGTAGATTGTATAACCTTTCTCCGATTTTCATGCGTAAACTCCTGGTTTTTCCTGATATATTAAGTAGTTGCCGATTTCATTGTAACGCCTTTTTCCTAAAAGAAAAATAGGAGTATATACACACAGTAAAATAGATTTTCTGGAAATGTGAATTTCAGGAAAGGTAAAATGACAGGGTATCTTTCATTTTTTGTAATGAAATCACAAGAATTTAACAAGGATAATTTGAAGAACACGAGCTCCGGTTTTGCTATATTAAAATCAGGTCAGGCGTCCGCCGTTTCAGGAACGGAGGACCGGGAAGATACAGAGGATTTGATGGCAGGAGGGAATATGCGGATGAATGCGGAGCAGCAGAGGAGATACAGAGTACAGTCAGCCCGGCTAAGAAGGCAGCAGAGGCGCGCCAGTGCCCTGCGGGTCTGTTTGGCAACGGTGGCAGTGGGGCTGATCATGGGGGCCGCAATATGGTATGACAGGGCGGACGGGCAGGCGGCAGGAGAAGTCGGCGGTCAACTGATCCTGCAGGAGCAGGGGCAGTCAGTTCAGGAGTATCCGGAAAGCCTGCTGAAACTTTTGGAAATGAACCCGGAGGCAGAGGCTTTTGTGCGGGGATATTTCCAGAACAGGGACAAGCATCCCGAGATCGACCTGTCAGGAGAAGTGGTTCAGGGAACCATCCCTCTTTTTCTCCAATGGGACGAACGATGGGGGTATGAGACTTACGGAAGTGACCTTATAGCTATTACGGGATGCGGTCCCACTTGCCTGTCCATGGTATGGTGCGGGCTCAGCGGCCAGTCCCGGTGGGATCCTCTGCGTATGGCAAGGTACGCGGAGGAGGAAGGCTATTATGTAAAGGGGGCAGGCACGGCCTGGGACTTTATGGAAATGGGAGCGGAGGGCCTGGGGCTGACAGTGGAAGAGATTGCTTTTGACGCTGATCATATTCTGGCATGGCTGGAGGAGGGCAATCCTATCATATGTGCCATGCGGCCCGGGGATTTCACTACCACGGGACATTTTATCGTGCTGTCCGGCCTGGACGAGTACGGAAGGGTAACTGTACGGGATCCCAACAGCAGGAAAAACAGTGAAAAAGCCTGGGATGTGGAGGACCTGATGCCCCAGATCAAAAATCTATGGGCCTACCGGTATGGACAGGGTTAGGGTACAGACTGCCTTCTATTCAGACCAACACACCGTTTAAAAAGTTCCTGTACTTTTCCGGCAGTATATGATATAATAAATCCATTCGTGACAGGAAATGGGCGGATGGTCATCCATATCATATGCGCAGACTACACAGCTTCTGCTGTCAGGAAGAGCGCTGGTCACAAAAAACAGATAAAGAGCTGATTAATAGAGTACTGGGGGCAAGGGGGAGTGGCGCAAAGCTGCTCCCCTTTTGACATGGGACAGGGAAAAGGCGGGACGAAAACATTTTTATCAGGAAAGGGCTAGAGGACATGCGGATCAGAAGGGCACAGGCCGGAGATATGGAAGGGATTAACAGGCTGCTGTTTCAGGTGCTTGCGGTACATCATGAGGGCAGGCCGGATCTGTTCAAAGGGAATGTGAAGAAGTATACGGATGAGGAACTGGCGGAGCTGATGGCGGATGACAGCCGCCCCATCTTCGTGGGGGTGGACGAGACATCGCAGCGGGTACTGGGCTATGCTTTCTGTGTGTTCCAGCGGCAGAGGGACAGTAATATCCTGACGGATATCAAGACCTTATATATAGACGATCTCTGTGTGGAGGAGGAACTGCGGGGACAGCATGTGGGCCGCAGGATCTACGAGTATGTATTGGACTTCGCCCGCAGGGAAGGCTGTTACAACGTGACGCTGAACGTGTGGGCCTGCAACCGGGCGGCCCTGCGCTTTTATGAGAACTGCGGCCTGACGCCTCAGAAAATCGGCATGGAGAAAATATTGTGAGCGGGCCGGAAGCTCTGATCTGTCATTTGGCGGTTTTGACCATATGGGGGCTTGACAAGCGCCCCGGATCATAGGACAATGGTGATACAGTGATCGTGCAAGTGTACATGAT
>JAAWKU010000065.1 GCA_022797535.1 Lachnospiraceae bacterium
CCTGCGCATTATCTCCTGTATACGCTGTCATATCGGTCCACCATCTCGGTGATCTCCGCCGCGTAACGGGGATAGGCCATCACAATGTCCTTGATCTCCTGTTTCGCCTCCCCCGCCACCGTGTTGTTGTAGTCCATCTGTTTACGCAGGGACTGCCTGCGCAGAATCAGTTCGTGACGGCGCTCCACCTGCTCCCGGTGGTCCAGAATCACGGAAACATTCCCCGAAAGCTGGTCGGGATATCGGATCCGATAACGGCTCAGTTGGGCCAGAAGCTGCTTGTGGTAGTACTCACGCCGGGCCTCCGTCTCCGCGAACTGCTTGCGCTGCTCCTTCTCCTCCAGATACTGGCGGTACAGTTTCTCCAGCTTCCTGCCGCTGTCCACATCATACTTGATATAGTAGTAATCCAAAAGGTTTTTGTTGTTCACATAGCGGATCTTTACCTTGTTCTTGAGTTTGATCAGCCTTCTGGCGTCCCGCAGCACCCGGTCCATCTCCCGGTCCGCGTCCATATATTTCACCGCCAGAATTGTCATGGCCAGCGCCGCCGCCAGCACCGCGATAAAATAACCCACCTGGGTCTGCATGCGCAGGCCGAACTGCAGCGCCGCCAGCAGCCCCATGCAGATCACCAGAGCCGTGAGAAAGATCACCGCCATGCCCCGCAGGTTCTCCATCATGCCCCGCAGTTCATTCTTCCGGTATTCGTAGGCAAGCCTCTCCCCCTCCAGACGCTGCATGTCCTGCTTTACCAGCGCACCATAGTTTTCAGTCTTGCGGATCTTCTCGATCCCCTCCTCCAGTTCCGATTCCCGGTTCTTGAACTGGTAGTAGACGGCATCGTCCATACGATTACTGCGGTGGGTGAAATCCTCGTACTCCCGCTCCATATTCTGCAGCTTCCGGGCGGTGATCTCCAGGGATTCCTTCTCCTGATCCGGCAGCGCCTCCAGCTCCTCCAGATCCGTCAGATACGCCGTCACCCTGCTGTATTCTCCCTGAAGCATTTCCAATTCCTGAGAGACCTCCGCGATCTGCTCCAGGCAGTCCGTCACATAACGGCTGCGCTCTTCCTCCTGCTCAAAGTCCACCCCGGCCCGGGCGTTTACCAGGTTCTCCCATTCCCCTTCCTGGGCCTTCCTTCTCTTTTTGGAGGTAAATATCTTTTTAAAAAAATCAAATACTTTCAATACTGCCTCTCTTTCTCACGCCGGTTCTCTTGCGGTAATCATTCTTCAGGGTCTGGAGGATCCGATCCGCCTCCTCACAATATACGGCTTCCCCTCCTACCCTGGCAGCCCGCAGCCGGGCCAGACGCTTATACTCCGGAGTCTCCCTCCATGACTGCTCCGTGGCCTCCAGGGCCCGCTCCAACTCCAGAGACGCCTGGTACTGCTCCGGGTACTCTGCCGCCAGAGCCACATAATCCCGCTCCGGAAGCTGCATCCGCCTGGCCGCCAGATAGTCCTTGAAATAAGCCTGCTGCCCTCCCCCGGTTTTCCATGCCTGATAGAAGCATTCCGCCGCCTGTCCATAGAGCATCTGGCGGGCGTGGATCACCCCCTTATTGTGCAGGATGTCCGCTGTCAGCGCCTGTAGGGCGGGCACCTCCATCTCCTGGTTTTCCCGAATGCGCTCCAGCAGCCTGTCATAGGACTTAAGAGCCTCCTCGTAACGCTTCTGCTCCACCAGATGGTCCGTCTGCAGCTTGTGCTTCTCAAAGTCCGTCAGGCCCGAACCCGCCTTCAGGGTCTCCTCCACCTGGCTCACGGTCTCAGCATCATACAATCCCACGCAGGACAGAATCCGGCATACAAAATCGCTGAGGGATCCCTGCTGCCGCACCAGGGGATGCAGCGCCTGGGACAGTCCCGGCAGCTGACAGTCCTTCTTGATAAAGGCCAGCAGTTCTTCATTCATGATGGAACCATCCAGCAGGAACGCGTTCTCCTTCAGGCAATAGCACAATTCCTCCATACAGTATACCCGCACCCCCAGCTTGGGAATCACATAGGGCTCCTGGGCATAATCCCCCACACAGACCATGGCGGCCGCCCCGCTCCGTCCGCCGCCTGCCGCCTCCTCCAGACGGCTGTCCCCGCAGGTGACTCTCTGCCTCCAGGTGAGCTGTGTGGCAGGCCGGATCTCGCCGAAGCCCAGATCTTCCATCTCCACGCAAAGCTGCTTTTCTCCCTCCAGGTACAGCTGCATCCTGATTCTGGAGAATCCGCAGGAAAATGCTTCCTCCCCCGTCTCCTCCTCCTGAGGCAGTTCCCCCAGAGACAAGGGCGCCTGTGTCACGGCCCCCGAGATCAGCGGAGTGATCACCAGGCTGATGTAGGAGGCCTGTCCCACATAGAACTCACAGGTGTACTCCGATTCGTACCAGTTTTCCCCGGCGTCCAGCAGGGCATAATAGGACTCCTGCCCCTGGCGCAGTACCTGCATGCCGATGTTATATTTCAGCTTGTCGCCTCCCAGAAAAACATGCTCCTTACCTGCCTTGCTGCCAAAATGCTTGTCCAGCAGACAGTAGACCGCGCCCTTGCTGTACAGGTTCACCCCCTGGAACACCCGCCTGCCCCGGCAAAGGTACTGCAGGGTCTGGGACATCCACTCCCCCGCGAAACCCTCTCCGATCAGGTACGCGGAGGATACCGTTCCCTTCCCGCACTCCTGCCGCGCCACCTCCAGCAGTTCCCCGTCCAGCTGCGCCTGCCTGCCCGGCTCCAGGCCGGCCACATCCGGCAGACCGCTATCCCCCTGGAAGGGATAGATCCACTGATGCACATAGGCCACTACCGGAGTGGTCCGCCGGTTGCACTCCATGCGCATACTGTAAATCCCGTCCTCCCGGTAGTCAAACAGTACCGTCTGTGCGGCCCACAAGTCCCTGGGCTGGTAGAGCATATATCCGTAAAAACTTTCCGCGTAACTCTGGTAGTACACCCTGCTGTACCCCAGCCCCAGTCCTGTCACCGTCTGGTTCAGCGTCTCGATCAACTGGCTGTCCAGCTTTCTGCAGGTAATCATCATGGCCACGATCCGCTCCGGGGCGGACACCAGGGACAGCAGGCCCAGGCTCCTCTTCATAAACAGGGTCAGCAGCGCCACCGGCTCATAGACTTCCCCGTCGACTGACACCTGTTCTCCCGTCACCGCCAGCCCCACCAGGCCCTCCACCAGAATGGCCTCCTCAGGGTACTCCTGGGCAAAACGCTCCGCCTCCCTGCCAAAGAGCCATTGTCCCGTGCCCTGGCGCTTGCACAGCACGGTGGGGATGTTGTAATATTCCTCCCCCGCCACACAGGACAAAGTCTCCACCTCGCTGTCCTGGGACAGATAAGAATAACTGATCTGGGAGAAAGCATTCCCCAGATCATACCCAATAATAATCTTGTCTCCTGCCCCTCCCAGCATACTCAACCTCCAATGCCTTTAACGCCGCGCCGTTTTGTCCCGCAAAAACAGCTTCCACAGAAATGATCTCCAAAATTATTTCAACTCGAACAACTGCCTGTTATAATATTCCATCCGATAGAACTCCTCCATCTGCTGGTCCAGCGCGATATAATCCCGGATACCTCTGCTCACTGCCATATCGTTGATCCGGGCATATCGCCCCTCCTGCTCCGGCACAGGCTGATCCCCTTTCTGCAGTTCACCGCTTTCCATCAGCTGTTCCACTCTGCCCCGCTCTTCCATAATGTAATATTGCACACTCTCCCCAAAGAACAGAACAAACTCCTTGGAAAAGACGCCGCCGTACACATGCCGCATCTCCTCCGTGACATAGAGATCCTCGTCCCCGTTCTCCTGGCTGAGCAGATAGTGAATCCTGGCCACGCCGTCCGGATGTCCCCGGTATTCGATGAAGGTCCTGTCCATGATAGGGGCCAGTTCCCGTTCCATGCCCTGATAGGCCAGAAAATCCCTGAGCCGGATCCCTTCTTCCATCAGCTGGCAGATAAAGTCCCTGGCGGCCTGCCAGGCCTCCTCTGTGATCTCCTGCTTATGTTCCGCAAAGTATTTCACATAAGCCAGCTTGCACACCTTCTGCACCGGCTCCCCCCTCTGCCGCAGGCGCATGATTTCCCGGAACACCTCGGGGCGTGCCTCCCGCCCCCTGACATAATAGTCATAGGCCGTCTGGGACAGATAGGCCGCCTCCACCTCCGGTCTGGCCCCCTGAGACAAGTAGTGGGCAAATATCTCTTCCTGCTCCCCCACATAACAGCCTGTGACCAGCATCTGCATCAGCAGGCGTTCACTGAGTTCCCTGCAATCCACATCGAAGGAACGGGCCGCTTTCCAGATGCCCCGCATCTCTCTGGAAGGCCCCTGGTAGTACAGGCACAGATAACGCAGGATGATCCCGTCATATTTCTTTCCCTGAAAAACCAGTTCCGCCAGCTTCAGCAGCTGTTCGTCCAAAGTGTATTCCTGCCTCTGGATCATCTGGCTCACCAGCTCCACCATCACCCGGCTGTCCAGTTCATACAGCCCGTAGTCGCACAGCCACTCATAGGCTCGTTCATATCTCCCCCGGATCACCATATACCGGGCAGCCTCCAGGCACTCCTGCTGTCCCAGCAGTTCCCCGGACAGTCCCTCCAGAAAGGCGTCCAGCTTCTGGATCTGGTCTGTCTTATAGTATGCATTCATCAGCTTCAGACAGGCTTCCCGGCGCACCCCGGGCTCCAATTCTTCGCAGTTCCAGATCCGCAGCCACCGGGCCTCCTGGCGTTCCCCGGGCTCTTCCGGCAGTTCCCTGCTGTAGTACAGATACAGGTCCAGTTCCGGGCTGTCCTCCACCCATTCCGCCACCTTCCCAATATGCCGCCCCGGCACCATCAGCTTTTCCAGGGTACAGGGAATGCCCGCAGCCTCCTGCATCCCCTGGACATATCTGCCTCCGTCCCCGTCCTCCAGCAGCACCAGGCAGTCGCTGCCATACAGGGCAAACCAGGCCCGCTCCTCCGTCACAGGATAGAGCGTCTCCATCTGGTTTCCCGGCTGACAGACCACCACTTTTCGGATTCCCGGCACGCCCAGACGGATTTCATGGGCAAAAATCATACGGGCCAGCTGCCCCGCGGTCTGTTCCCCGATCATGTCCTCCGTGAGAAGTTCCCGGTACAGATACGCCAGGTCCCGGCTCATATGCCCCTTTCGGATCTGTTCTGTCACAAACTGTTCGATCTGCTGGCGATAGCCGGCGTACAGGTCGATATACTCCTCCCTGTGCTGCTGCAGATACCGGTACAGATATGCGCTGCGGGCATAATCCAGATTGTTCTGATAGGAAAAATACAGCAGTACCGTCTTGGGCAGTTCCACCTCCCCTTCCAGATCCAGCGCCATCATATAATATTCATACAGTCGGGTAATGCGCAGCTCCGCCTCCACGCCCAGCCGGTACCAGTCAAAAGCCTCCGGCGTCACCTTGCCGCCCTTGATCAGCAGCCTGCAGATCTCCTTCAGCACCCGCTCCTGAGGCCAGATCCCGTAACTGCTCCGCAGCAGGGTGTATAGCTGCGGGGAATACTCCCTGGCCCGCTCCGCCAGGTAGTACATCTGTTCCAGCAGTTCCGGGGACAGCGCCTTCCTCCTGTCGCCATAAACCAGCACCTGCAGTTCGAAACTCCCCAGCCTGCGCAGCATGGCGGGGTTCATATTTAAAAGCTGCAATGCCTCTATATAGAGTACCGGGCTGCTGCAGCCCCGCCCGGCCTGCTTCTCCAGGAAAGCCCACCTGACCCCGGGGGCCCGGTAATGCTCCTCTGCCAGATACAACAGCAGCCAGGCCACCCGCCATTGTCCGGGCTGATCCTGGTAGATCCGCCGCACCCGCTCTGCGGCCTGGGCCGTGTAAGCGGCGTCCTGCCTCACCAGAGTAGTCAGATAAAGATAATATGCCTCCAGCGCTTCGGGGACTGCCTCGTACATGCCTTCTCCCCGCTCCAGCAGATCCAGCGCATGATCCAACAGCCATCCGGCCTCGTGGTATCTCTGGCCGGTGATCATCAGTTGGGCCTGGAACAGTCTGGCCGCCACGTCCTGCTCGTCCATGGCCGCCAACGCCTCCACCAGCTTCTCCGACTCCTTCAGCCAGGTGGATGTGCTGGTCTGCTTCAACCGCATGGACTGGTAATGCTCCATGAGCCGGGCCAGGATGCGTTTGCGCTCCCGGGCCGTCCCGGCGGCGCCGCCCCGGCCGCAGTACACCGTCACCGGCACTGTCAGCCGGTGCTCCAGATCCCATAAAACGACCCTCCCCGGGTTCCTCCCCCCGTGCAACATGCCGGGATCCACAAAAACAGGCAGGCGGCAGCTGCTGCCCATAAAATCATCGTTGGTGATCCGCTGCTTCTCCGTAAAGAGGAACTCCCCCTCCACCGCCACCTGCAGGCATGTGGCTCCCCAGCCGCTGCGGGTCAGGTTCACCTCCAGTTCCGTCATGCCCAGAGGATCCTCCAGTTCCAGTTCTTTTTCCCAAAGGGTATACTCCATGGGCTGCTTTTTATGAATTGCCGTGAGAAACTGATCCACATTGTGCTCATTGCCCTGGTTGGAGGACAGGCCCATATACAGGGTGTAATACTGACTGTCATTCCCCACCAGTATGTCCGCGAAATCAGGGGCGTAAAACAGCGCCACCGCCTCTTCCCAGTTCTCCCTGGCCAGGTTGGCGAAATGAAACAGATTCTTAACCGGTCCCATGGCAGACTGGGGCGCACTGCCGGAGACAGTGACCACATAGGGCAGGCTGTATTCTCCCAGGCTGCTGACTATGTAAAAGCTGCCCCTGACCACCTGGCCCGCCTGCAGTTGCTCCCCGTGGAAGCAGAAGGCAATCTCCTCGTCTCCCCCCGTCAACTCCCGGGTCAGACATACCATCCGAAGATCAGAGCTGCTCACCTGTCCCAGAGCCCGGCCTCCACGCACCTCTATGCCGAAACTTCCCTCATAACATTCACCCTGCTGCAGGGTAAGTTCTATTTTTGTACATGAAAAATCAAGGGAACCACTTTCATAACCGCAATTCCCCTCCAGAATCTGAATGAACTGACTGACGCCCCCGTCCGATGATTCGCCGCAGGGCGTGAACGGATCGCTCCGGGTAGTAAAATCCTGCATGTATCCTCTCCATGCACACCGCAGGACGGACCTGCGTTATTGCGCCAAACGGTATCCGCAAATACATATTCCGTCTGTGCCGGAATCCCGTTTGTCCTTCTATAGTGTAACATATTTGGCCACGACTGGCAAACAAATATTCTGCTTTGTCACATCCTTTTTTTGTCCCGCATATATTGGTTAGAAAGAACCCTGACCCGTCAGCGCTCCGCTCCCTCCGGGAAAGAAGCGCCGCAGAAAGGCATCCCATGTACAGAAACGCAGACCTGAGAGCCACTCAGGAGGAAAACGCCGGGAATATGAACGGTCAAAACACCGGCACCCTGCAAGTCAGCGTGATCTCCTCCGTGGCATACATCCCCATCCCGGGGGCCACCGTCACCATCTCCTACACTGGAGATCCGGAAAACCCCATTGCAACCCTGACCACTGACAGCTCGGGGGAGACGGAAGTGATCAATCTGCCCACCCCGCCCCTGTCCTATTCCCTGGACCCGGAAAGCCTGCAGCAGCCCTATTCGGAATACAATATCCTGGTCACTGCCGAGGGCTATGAGCCCGTGTATGTCACCGGTTCCGAGATGTTCGAGGGAGAATTGTCCCTGCAGCCCATCCGCATGAATCCCATAGAGATGGAACCGGGCCGTGAGGAGAAGCGGGTGCCTATCCCTGTCCACACCTTATTCGGCGAATATCCGCCCAAAATCCCGGAGGACGAGATCAAGCCCATGGCCGAGACCGGAGAGATTGTCCTGAGCCGGGTGGTGATTCCGGAGTATGTCATCGTCCACGACGGCGTGCCCTCCGATGCCTCGGCCCCCAACTACTGGGTGCGCTACAAGGATTACATCAAAAACGTGGCCTCCTGTGAAATATACTCCACCTGGCCGGAAGCCACGCTGTACGCCAACATTCTGGTCATCATGTCCTTTACACTGAACCGGGTATATACGGAGTGGTATCGGAACCAGGGCTACAATTTTACCATCACCTCCTCCACCGCCTACGACCAGAAATGGGTGTATGGACGCAATACTTTTCAGAATATTGACTTTCTGGTGGACAGCATCTTTTCCAACTTTCTGTCCCGTCCCGGGGTGCGACAGCCCATTTTCACCTCCTACTGCGACGGCCAGAGAGTCACCTGCTCAGGCTTGAGCCAGTGGGGCTCCAAGTATCTGGGAGACCAGGGCTACTCCGCCATCGAGATCATACGCTACTACTACGGCAACGATATGTACATCAACTCTGCGGATGTGATCTCCGGCGTGCCTTCCTCCTGGCCCGGATACGCCCTGACCATCGGCTCCTCCGGGGAAAAAGTGCTGCAGATGCAGAACCAACTGAACCGGATCGCCCGGAATTACCCGGCTATCCCCGTCATCACCGCCGACGGCATCTACGGTCCCCTCACTGCCAACGCCGTCCGCACCTTCCAGGGCATTTTCAATCTGCCCCAGACCGGTGTGGTGGACTATGCCACCTGGTATGAGATCTCCGACATCTATGTGGGGGTCAGCCGGATCGCGGAGCCGGGGCAATAGACAATTTGGAAAACTTATGTCAGACACTATTTCCGCTCAAAGGGAGAAGGAGGCTGTGGCAATCCGCTGCAGTCCCCTTCTCTTTCATACGCCTGTACGTTTCCGAAACGTCCCTGATGTGTTTTTTCCTGTGCTTCAGATGCGTCCCTGTTGTGTTTTTTCCTGTGCTTCAGAAACGTCCCTGATGCGTTTATTCCTGTGCTCCAGAAACGTCCCTGCTATTTTTTCCTGTGCTTCAGAAGCATCCCTGCTGTGTTTTACCTGTAATTACCCAGGGAGATTTCCTCCTCGACAAAGTTCTCCACCGACTTACCCTTCTCATAAAAGCGGGTGGCGCTCTTCAGAATGCCCTCAAAGGTATAGCAGGGCTCCTCCTTCCCAAGCGGGAGACTCACGGTCCGCCCCGAAAAGCCGGAGAGATAGATGGCCGTGATGATTTCTACCGTCCTTCTGCCGTCCTCCCCTGTGATCAGGGGGCGTCCCCCTGTCTCCAGAGCGGTGAGCACATCCTCAATTTCTCCGGTGTGTCCTTCATGGGCCAGATCAGGCAGCCCCCGGTAAAACTCCTGCAGTTTTTCCATCAGTTCCCGGTTTCCTTCCGGCGCGGGAAAGCCGTTCTGCTGGCTGCATTCCGCTTTCACATCCCAGGGCACGGAGATTCTGGCGTCCGCGCACTGCAGCACGATGCCCTGTTCCTCCCCATGGTGTACCACAGAACTGGTGACCCGGGCCATGCTGCCATCCTCATACCGCAGACAGGCCAAAGACAGATCCTCCACCTCCGCATTGTCGTGCATCACATTGGTGAGCATGGCCATGACAGCCTGGGGCAGCCTTCCCTCCAGCCAGTTCAGCATGTCGATATGATGTACCGCATGGTTCAGAGTGGGGCCTCCGCCCTCCTTCTCCCAGGTTCCTCTCCACCAGAGGTCATAATAGCAGTGCCCCCGCCACCAGGCGGAATCCACCTGGGCCAGACATATTTTACCTGCCAGACCGCTCTCCACAACCTTTTTCAGCTTATAGACAGAGTTCCTGAAGCGGTTCTGGGCGATGCACGCCATGGTCACATGATTCCGTTTTTCCGCCTCCAACATCTCGTCACATTCCGCCAGACAGGCGGCCATGGGCTTTTCCACCACCACGTTGCACCCTGCGTTCATACTGTTCACGGCGATCTCGCAGTGTACATAGGGCGGCGTACAGACATGTACCAGGTCGATGGGGATGCCCGAAGAGAGCATGGACTGGTGGTCCGCAAAGACCTGGCAGTCCAGCTTGTATTTTTCCCGCATGGCTTCCGCCTTCTCCGGGTATATATCACAGAGCGCCACGATCCGGCACCTGTCCGGGAAGGTGAGCAGCCCTGCCACATGCATGTTGGCGATGTTCCCCGTTCCCACTATGGCTACACGAATCATATAGTTGCACCTCCTATTTGGATTCCGCATTTTCCCTGACAGCACGGGAAATATGCTGTTTTAAGTTCCACATTTCCCCTCTCAGCGCACAGGCCCCGGTGATGCGCATATGGACGCCTGGTTCTCGGCCCGGACGCAGAGTTCCGCCGCCAGGAAAGCATGCTCCTGGGTCATGGCTGTCTCCATGCGGTTAATACAGTCCAGGATCAGCTGCCCAAAGAAGGGATAGCCCACCTTCCCCGACACATGGTAATACTGTTCCCCCTCCCGGTTGACCAGGAACACATGATCCCCCTTTCCGTCCCCGGCGCCCACATTGACATACTTGCGCAGTTCGATATAGCCCTCTGTGCCCAGGATAAAGGTTCTCCCGTCTCCCCAGGTGGAGAGCCCCTCCGGCGTGAACCAGTCCACCCGGAAGTGCTGGGTAGCCCCATTGTCCCCCAGAAGCACCGCCTCGCCGAAATCTTCCAGTCCCGGATAGGCCGGGTGAGCGTAGTTCCCCACCTGGCTGTACCGTACTTCAGCCTTTTTCACGCCGCAGTAAAACAGGAACTGCTCGATCTGATGGCTGCCGATATCGCAGAGGATGCCGCCGTATTTTTCCTTCTGATAAAACCAGTCCGGCCTGGCCTCGGGATTCCCGATCCGATGAGGACCGAAGCCGTCCACATGGATGGGCGTTCCTATGGCTCCCGCCTCAATGAGCTGACCTGCGTACACCGCCGACTCCACATGGATGCGTTCACTGTAATACACCATGTACTTTCTCCCGGTGCGGGCCGCCATATCCCTGGCCGCCGCCAGCTGCTCCAGAGTGGTCAGGGGAGCCTTGTCCGTGAAATAGTCCTTCCCCGCCGCCATCACCCGCAGGCCCAGAGCGCATCTCTCGCTGGTGACTGCGGCTCCGCACACCAGTCTGACCTCCGGATCCTCCAGCACCTGTTCCTCCCCGGAGGCCGCCATGGCTTCCGGAAACACCTTCTGAAAGGCCGTCACCTTTGCCGGGTCCGGGTCATACACCCATTTGATGTGAGCCCCCGCCTCCGTCAGGCCGTTGCACATCCCGTATATATGCCCGTGATCCAGGGCCATGGCGGCGATGGCGAACTCTCCCGGTTTCACCACCGGCGCGGGTCTCCCTTTGGGCGCATAGTTCATTCCGTCTTTCTTCTGTTCCATCCTGCTTATACCTCATCTTTCGCAAGCCGTCCCGCGGCATTGCCAATCTGTAGAAACAGGCCCCTTTTTCCAAAGGGGCCCGCCTCGGATAACCAATTAGTTGCCTGCGTGCTCGGTGCGCTCATCAATAATCGTCTGTACGCCCGCGTTCTTCAGTTCTTCCAGATATTCGTCATAGGTTGACTCAAACTGATCCATGGGACATGTGATGCACTTCACCTGATACTCGTCCTTCACCAGATTGATGTCGGTGATCAATTCCGGTGTGGAAGGAGAGGTATAGGTGGAATCATGATTCAGCGTTCCGATCATGGCATTCTCATAGTTGGCCACCACATGATCCTCGTATCCCGGCGCTTCCTTTGCGGTACATGCATTGAAGTCGTCCACGGTGGCAAAGTAACCCTGGTTGCCCACCAGGAAGATGTCAGCCCTGATCCAGTCCTTGTCCTTGGTGTTATACTCGGCATCTTTTACCACGGGCACGCCGTTGCTGTCATAGTCGTAGTGCTCTCCTTCGAAACCATGGTACAGCACATGTCCGCCTTCCTTGGTGCACATCCAGTCCAGATAGGTCATGCAGGCCTCTACAGTCTCCGCATCCGCTGTGAGAGGGCAGAAAGCAATCAGACCGCCGGAAGCGTATGCGGCGCTGTACTGTTTTCCGTCGTTGACATTCTTCAGGGGAGGGATGGAGATAATATCCGCCCCCGGGTCGTTCTCCTGCAGCGTCTTCAGCAGGGAGCCTCTCATTACATCCACGCTGCCGTTTACACTGTACTCAAAGCTGGCGGCCGCGCCCGTAACGATATAGCTCTTGAAGTTGTCCTCGGACATGGTATAATACTCCTGATTCAGAAGACCATTGTTGTACATCTTGTTCATGAAGCGGTAGTAATCCCTCATGCCCTCGTCATAATAGTCCTGAATGGCGTCCTCGGTGCTGGCGATCTCCACTGCCACAGGATCTCCCGCAATCTTGGAAAATGCCATGCGCAGGTTCCAGGCATTCCAGATGATCATGCCCAGCACGTCATTTCTGCCGTCCGGATTATTCTTGGTCATCTGCTCTATCACCTGATACAGCTCGTCAGGAGTGGTGGGCACATCCAGGTTCAACTCGTCCAACCAGTCTTTTCTGATAAAGGTATTGCTCTTGGCGGTGGTGGCGCGCTTGGCCACGATACCGTAGAGTTTGCCGTCCCCGTTCCTGCCGATGTCCAGCACATCCTGTCCCAGATATTCCTTCATATTCAGCGCCTGATCCGCACCGTCGATGAACTCCGACAGATCCCAGATACCGCCCTGGTTGAAGTAGTCTTCCGCATAGGCGTATGTATAGGTCAGCGTCAGGTCGGGAGCCGTCTGGCCCGCCACCATGCTCTGCATCTTCGTGACCTCGTCCCATCTGGGTACGGGCACGAATTCCACATTGATGCCCACCTTGTTCATCTCCTGGTTCACATACTCCGTCCACTTGTTCTCAGTGATGGTGGAGCCGTCCGGCGCATTGCTCCTGTCAAACAGTTCCACGGTGATGGTCACATTGTCAAACATCTTGGAGCCATAGGTGGTCTGGTACTGGCTGGCCTGCGCCTGCCCTCCCTGGCTGTCATCTCCCCCCGCCGCGTCCTCAGACTGAACCGGCTGGCTCTCCCCGTCTCCGGTGTTGCCTGATGCCTCCTCGTCTGCCGGCTGGCTTCCGCAGCCGAACAGGGTCACTGTCAGCATGGATACCGCCAGCATGCATGAAATCACTTTTTTCTTCACAGTACTTCCTCCCTTTCTTTTGAAAAAGTGTTGCGCGTGCCCCGCCGTCCATATCCCGGCAAAAGGGCCGCTGTATCTATAATGAATGCCTTCCGGCAGTCCATTATCCTTTCACGGAGCCCACCATAACGCCCTTGACAAAGTATTTCTGAAGCCAGGGATACACGATGAGGATGGGGATGGTGGACACGGCCACAGTGGCCATCTTCAGGGACTGGGTCATAACCTGGGTGCCCAGCCCTTCCAGATTCACACCCGAGTTGTTCAGTTCCTCGCCGAACAGCAAACTCCTTAGGCGGAGCTGCAGGGTGTACTTGTTGGGGTCCTGTATGTACAGCAGCGCGTCAAAATAGGTGTTCCAATAACCCACCGCGTAGAAAAGCCCGATGGTGGCGATGATGGGCAGAGACAGCGGAAGCACGATCTTGACCAGCACCTGCATATAGGAAGCCCCGTCGATCCTGGCCGCCTCCTCCAGGCTTTCCGGCAGGTTTCTGAAAAAGGTCCGCATGACGATAAAGTTAAATACATTTACAGCCTGGGGGATAAACAGGGCTCCCAGAGTATCGTACAGCCCTACGCCCTTTACCACCAGGAAGGTGGGAATCATACCGCCCCCGAAATACATGGTGAACAGGATCATCCCCGTGAGGAACTTTCTCCCGGGCAGATCATTGCGGGACAGGGCATAGGAGGCAAAAACAGTGAGGATCAGGCTCAGGCCCGTGCCCATCAGTGTCACCAGCACCGTCGTCCGCATGGAGTTCCAGATCTGGGTCTTTCCCAGTATCTGCTGGTATGCGCTGAGAGTAAAGTCGATGGGATAAAATGTAACTTCCCCCGACAGGACCGCATTATACCCGCTCAGGGAGTAGGCAATCACGTTCAGGAAGGGATACAGGCAGACAAAAGCCAGCACCAGCAGCAGTATGTAATTGACCACCTGTCCCACCGATAATTTTTTCTTTTTCATAGTCCGCTCCTTTTTTATTTATTGTGTTCCTCGTCTGCCGACTCTATATGATTCCGTCTTCGCCGATGGCCTTGGCAAACTTGTCCGCCGCAAACAGGATGATAATGTTGATCACGGACTGGAACAGACCGATTGCAGTGGAATCACTGTATTTCGCCCGTTCAATACCCAGCCGGTAAGTGTAGGTACTGATTACCTCCGACACTCCCATGACTTTCTTGTTACCCAGGAGCAGCGGCGCGTCCAGACCGATAGTCATCATCTTGGAAATCTGAAGAATCAGCATGGTCACAATCACCGACTTGATGGAGGGCAGCGTGATGTAAATCAGCCTCTGGAATTTGGTGGCGCCGTCCAGATAGGCCGCCTCGTACAGGCTCTCGTCCACCCCTGTAAGGGCCGCCAGATAGATAATGGTTCCCCAGCCGATCTCCTTCCAGACATTACAGATGACATAGGTGAAAACCCACCAGGCATTGTTACTCAAAAACGGAACGGAGTCTATTCCCAAAGTATTCAGAATATGATTGACGGTACCTCCCTGCATGGAGAAAAGGTTGGTAGCGATGCCGGCCACCACCACCCAGGAGATAAAATGGGGCAGATACAGCACCGACTGGGTGATCTTCTTGAACTTGGAACTCATCACCTCATTCAGCATCAGCGACACAATGATCGTCAGCGGAAAGCTGACCAGCAGAGTGAGCACATTCAGCAGCAGCGTGTTTTTGATTGCCTCCCAGAAGTTCTTGTTCTTCAGAATTTTTTCAAACACTTCCAGGCCGCACCAGGGACTGTCCAGTACGCCTTTGAACACATTGTAATCTTTAAAGGCGATGGTCACTCCGTACATGGGTATGTACTTGAAAATGATATAGTAGGCCATCACAGGCAGCAGCATCAGGTAGATCCACTTGTAATTCCACATTTTCACAAGAGTCCTGTTGGGCTTTTTTCTGGTAACACTTTTACTCATCTTGTGCCTCCTTTGTCTATTTTGTACACACTTTGACTATATCACACTCCTTCTTTGTGCACCTACACATAATAGGGTCACTTTTTTAGCGAAATACGACATATAAAATGCCGACATGTCAAATTTCACATGTCGGCATATCAACCTTATCTGTTTTCCATCTGATATTTTTTGGGAGACAGCCCCACTTGTTTTGAGAAGGTTCTGGAGAAATTGGAGTAACTGTTAAATCCTGTCATTTCGCATACATTGCAGGGAGACATCCCTTCCCGGAGCAGCTTGCAGGACAGCATGATTTTCTTGGCAATGATATAATTCTGAAGGGAAATGCCCGTGATCCGTTTAAACCGCCTGCTGATATAAGTCCCGTTGTAATGCAGATTCTCCTCCAGGCATTTCAGCGTGATCTCCTCCGTCAGATGGTTTTCTATGTAATTGAACGTTTCCATCACCAGCCCCGGCATGATCTCCGGGCGGGGAAGAAAGTTCTGCCCCAGGAAATGGCGGTTTACCATGACCATAATCAGCTTCAGGTATGCATCCGACAGGATCTCGTCTCCCGGTTTTTTCCCGCTGAGGCTTGCCTGGAGCGAGCGCGCGTAGACGTCCAGGCGCAGCACTTCCTCCTCCGACAGGTGGATCACGTTCAGCGCGTTCATGGGATTGCGTCTGAAGCAGGTCTGCAAATCCGTCTGTTCGCTGGAGGCCCCCTCCAGAATATGCCTCTTCACATTGACCACGATCCGGTCATAGATTCCCCTGGTAATCACCTCTACCCGATGAAAATTCAACTCGTCAACGCACACCAGATCGCCCCGTTCCAGCCTGCTGCCCCCAAATTCGGTATAAAAATTTATGATGCCCCCCAAAACCAGCAGAACCTCATATCCGTCGTGATTGTGCATATCCATGGAATAATCCAGCAGAGCCGTAATTGTTTTGCATTCACATTGAATCTCTGCATCCAGGGCTGTAAATTTTCTTTTTGCGTCTTGTCCCATTTCATCATCTCCGATACCTTAACACTCACTGTTATATCATACATTTTCAACATAACACAGACTATTTATGCACAACAACACAATATCAGACCATTTTTTAGCGAAATGCGACTTATCGGGGGAAGAGATTTTATCATATGGGGACAATTCCCGTTTCACATAAAAAACAGGATGTACTCCGCTGTATTCATAGCGAATTACATCCTGTTCTGTCAAAAACAAATTCTGTCAACAACAATCCAGACATAACAATCCAGACTCTTCATGACCCGGAGCACGCCCGGGCTATGGCGTTCATCCGAATGCGCGGCGTCCCTGCTTATTTCTCAGCCAGCGCCGCCTTCAGAGCCACTGTCAGCTGGGGAACAATCTTGTTCAGATCGCCCACCACGCCATAGTCGGCCACATCAAAAATGGGAGCATCCTCGTCCTTGTTGATGGCTACGATGATATCGGATTCCTCCATGCCCGCCACATGCTGGATGGCGCCGGAGATACCGATGGCAAAGTAGATCTGGGGACGCACGGTCTTGCCGGTCTGGCCCACCTGCAGATCCTTGGGCTTCCAGCCGCTGTCAACCACTGCGCGGGAGCAGGACACGGTACCGCCCAGTACCTCTGCCAGCTCCTCCAGAATCTTAAAGTTCTCCGGGCTGCCTACGCCGCGGCCGCCGGATACCAGCACCTTGGCGTCCATGATGTCCACGGTGTCGGATACTGCCTTCACCACTTCCTTGATGGTCACATACCGGTTGTTGGGTGTGAAGCCGGGATTGTACTCCTCCACCACAGCCTTCGCGCCCACGATGGGATCAATTTTCTGCATAACGCCAGGACGGACAGTAGCCATCTGAGGCCGGTTGTCCGGGCAGGCAATGGTGGCGATGGTGTTGCCGCCGAAAGCAGGACGAGTCATCAGCAGCTGGTTGTGCTTCTGCTCCTGGCCCGGAATGGGGTTCAGGGGGAAGTCGCCGATCTCCAGCACAGTGCAGTCGGCGGTAAGGCCGGTGGCCACTCTTGCGGAAACGGTGGGGCCCAGGTCACGTCCGATGGCGGTAGCGCCCACCAGAACGATCTCGGGCTTATACTGGTTGATTACGGAAGACAGCGCGTGCGCATAGGGCTCGGTCCTGTAAACCTGCAGTTCCGGGGCATCCACCACGATCACCTTGTCCGCGCCGTACTCCGCCAGCTTATCGGCCAGGTCTTTCACCTGATAGCCGATGAGAACCGCCACCACCTCTGTCTCCAGACTGGCAGCCAGTTCCTTTCCTTTTCCCAGCAGCTCGTACGCAATACCGCTGATCTCATTGTCCACCTGTTGGGCAAACACATATACGCCTTTATATTCTTCTAAATTCATGGTTTGGTTTACCTCCTATTTTAGTTCCGCATCTCCCCTTCCGATGCACACTCCGGTGAATCCTGTTCGGCTGCCGGGGCGTCCGTCCATGATTCAGCGCATCGTATGGGGATCTGCTGTTTTAGTTCCGCATCTCCCCTTCCGATGCACACTCCGGTGAATTCTGTTCGG
>JAAWKU010000066.1 GCA_022797535.1 Lachnospiraceae bacterium
TAGTTATTTGTTTTTATCAACTATCTTACTTTGTATTGTCAAAAAGCATACATTCAAAATCTTTATAAAATTTTGTCATACCAAAGCTCTTATCCCCAAAATGGTGTAGTAGTGGTGTAGTAAGCGCCTGTTTGAGCCGTGAAACCATTGATTTTACAGGCTTTTCCGGAACTTTTCAAGATACTGCCGTGGCAGACAAAAAGTATTTTTATCATATTATTTTTTCTCCTCTATTTCTTTTCCACAAGGGCTTACAATTCCTTGTATACCTTTGAATTATCTGGGTTTATGATGGTTTTTCCATCCCCTTTGATTTATAATTCTACCATATTCCTTTTTACTGTATCTTGGTATAACTCTTCATAATTCTTCGTATTTTTACAGTCATTTAGCGTAAAATTGGTGTAAGGAAAATGTCCCTGTAACATGCTTAAACAGTGGTTATTTGAGCCATTTCATCTGCGACTTTGATGTAAGATTGCATGAGTATGCACATTTAAGTCACTGTGATGTCAGCATGACCCATCAAATGCTGTAAGGTTTTAGGATTCATTCCACGCTCTGCCATCCGGGTACAAAAGGTGCTCCGAAGCACATGCGGTGTAATTCTTGGTAGCTGTTCCTCATGGGTAGCATTGTATTTATCAAGCAGTCGCTTCATAACATGTTCCAAAATGCATTGCTACTTTAGGCCTTCCATCCTTGTCCAGCGAACGGATCCTTTATATCCATCCACTACCATTTTTAACAATATCAGGGTATATAATCGTGGCTACCATATCACTTAACCTGTCGGGACCAATGTTTTCTTTAAAAAGGCTGACAAGTTGAAAAACTTCTGGTTATTGCACACCCCTTTTTACAATATCAAATGCATCACTAATAACCTGCTTCCTAAGTTTTTCACCAAATCCAACGCCGTGCTCGCTTTCAGAAAAACCAAGGTTTATCCCATTAACTTTCGAAAACTTAAATAACTTAATTGCAGATTTGTACATTTTATCTTCTTTTGGATCAGATGCATTAAGGAGTGTTGCTATTTTACTGAAGTGATCATTTATACTCTGATACAAACCTTAAAATTCCGAAATATCACATACCTTCAATCGCATTAAATTTATGAAAAAGACTGTCTTTATCTAAAATACAATTAAATATCTCTTTCTTATCAAATTCATCATCTGACTCAAAGTATTCTGAAACAAACATGCTAATTCCTCCTTCATCTGCTTATTCATTCAACATCACCAAATAACTATCTAACCTTTTATTTACATACTCTGCAAACAGCTTTTCCATTGCGCCCAAATTATGTTTTACATGATATTCATCAAACGCATTATAATAAGAAATACGGTCTGAAAACTTAATGTCAATCGGCGGATATCCTGCCTTCATTAATTCCAGATTTACAAGCAGCCTCCCGGTTCTGCCATTTCCATCAATAAAAGGGTGAATCCCCTCAAATTCAATATGAAACCGCGCTAGTCGGGGAATGATATGACCTGTACTCTTTCTATAAGCCTCTAGCAACTGTTCCATCTTTGGCTGGATCAAATACGGTTGAATCGGTTCATGTTTTGCCCCCATAATTCTGACAGGAACTCTTCTATAAACGCCCCGGTCCTCTCGTTTATCTGCTAATACAAGATAATGGATTTTCTTAATGGTACTCTCCGACAAAGGCACTTGGTCTTTTACCAAATCCCGCACAAAATCAAACGCTTCCTTATGCCCAACTGCCTCCATATGGTCTTTTAACGGCTTTCTGGCAATCGTCAGACCTCGTAAAACCATGTCCGTCTCCCGTAAGGTTAAAGTGTTCCCCTCAATTGCATTGGAATTATAGGTGTATTCAACAATGAATTCCTCTGTCAGACGTTCCACTTCTCCCTCTGTCAGTGGCCGTCTGGAGTCCAGCTCCATTTTCTTACTGTCTATAGCTGCCAGTAAACTTTCCGCTGTCTTAAAACGTCCATCCTCCGGTTTTTTCGCATCTGCCGGAATCATCCAACTGCGTCCTTCACGGGTAACACCTAAAATCTTCCCTTCCGAGCAGAGGATACGAACCCGCCTGTCTGAAATTCCCCACTTTTCTGCAGCCTGCTTTACTGTTATATACATAAAGGTTACGCCTCGCTTTCTAAAATAGTATACCTCATAATCGGAATAATATCAATCAAAAGGGAATAATATTCTCTCATTTCCGGAATAATAAAAAGCTCAGAAATGCGATAATCGCTTTCCGAACCATGATTTTCTCATTCTGAATTTCTCGTTTATAATACCTGTTATTCTCATTTTTTACCTTTAAACGATATGACTACTTTTTAACGATTGACTACTACCGTTTAACGATTATCCACATTTTCTGTTTTACATTCCCTCATTCGTAAATTTATCGCAATCCAAGTCTTATTTGTCTGCTACGGCATGCCAAGTTTACCCCGAATTGCCGAATTATGCGGTTTTCACCTTACTCCTGCCGTAGCACACAAATAATATTTTTACCATACTTCCTATATCTTGTCCCCCCAAAAGGTAAAATAGGAGTAAATCCTCATATTTGCCTGAAGGAACAGGTCAACCCATTCCTCCCTGTTAATCGGAACGATCCAGTTTTTTAATCTCCCGGTTAAAGCAGGATGCCATGCTTACCATAAAGCCGCAAACGCCGGTACACAAAAACATTGCCGCCATGCCGCTTCCTGCCCCATTCCCCACGATTCTTTCCAACATCCCTGACAGGCGGCTGCCGGAACTCATATAAGGCTCAAACACATGATCGGCCAGATAGCCTCCAAGAATAATGCCTGCAGGTATCGTGCTGTACTGAATGGCATTCCTCACCGCGAACACCCGCCCCTGCATAGCTGCCGGAATCTTCCTGTACAGTATCGCATTCTGGTCTGCCATGATAAAAGGGATAGGAAAACTGGCGGCAACCGCCGCCACCGACCAGCAAAAGACATTTTTTCCAACCGCCATTATCAGGTCACCAAACAAAAATGACAGTGCTGCCGAAACATATATTGCTACTGCCTTATGGCGACTCTCCTTTTTCATGGAAACAACGATGCCTCCGGCAATACCGCCTATTCCCATGCAGGCATTCACTATTCCAAGCGTGATATTGTTTCCAGAACTCCTTGCCAGGATCATCGGCGATAAAATATTTTCATAAGTCAGCCTCGAAAAGAAATTGATCAGCGCCATCGTCAGCATGATGTATAAAATACCTTTTTCTTTTTTGAGGAAAGCAAATCCATCTGCTATCCCGGCAAATGGGGAATTGCCTTTTTTCTCCGAAAGCCGCTCCGGAATCTCAATAAAAAGCAACAGTACGCAAAAAGCACATACAAAGCTCACCAGATCAATCAGCAGAATAAGCGGAAGCCCCCCTGCCGCAAAAAGGAAAGCGGCTAACATGGGACTAAACACCACTGTCAGGTTATTGGAAAAAGAATTCATCCCGCTTACGTTTGAAATCTTTCCCTCCGGCACAAGCCTGCCTGTTGCCACTGCTGATGCAGGCTGTTGAAAAGCATTCGTCACGCCAATGATCATATTGACGAGATAAATATGCCAGACTGACAGATGTCCTGCAAGCAAAAATGCAAGTACGGCCAACGAGCCGGCCGCCGCGATGCTGTCAGATACCAGCATGATGGTTTTCTTCCTGTGCCTGTCTACAAAATCACCGACAAATAAACTGATGATAACATATGGCACATAGTTACAGAATGACATCAGTGAAACGGACATGGCAGAATGGCTCTGCCCATATGCCCATAAAACCAACGCAAACCCTGTCATGGAACTTCCCAATCCGGATACGCTTTGGCTTAACCACAAAACAATATATTTCCTGAATTTTTTTTCCATTGAATTTTCTCCATTCTATTCCGTATTTTAAGAATAAAAAGTACAAAATCCAATGCGGACGATAATCAAATTTACCTCTGCACAAGTTTCGTCCTGTCATCAGACCTTGTACAGAGTTCTTTGTTTAAGTCTATCACTAAATGGCAAAGCATATCCTCTACCTCCTTCAATCAGCTTTTTCTCATAGTAGTATAGCATGGAGAAAAATTTTTATCAATCCACTTATGGCATCCGGCAAATTACTGGATCATTATATTTTTTTCTCTACTTCATCAATTTCGAAACGCACACATCCAACAATCTAAAGCCCATATTATCTTTTGTTCCAGTGTATGAGGTCTTATTGTCTCCAAATATCGTCCATGCCTCCTTCCCTCTTCACGATGAAGCAATTCCACATAGTCATGAAAAACAGTAATATCTACAATATCCAAATCTTCATGATATTTTTTATTTCCAAAGCAATACTTATTCTCCTGTTTTTTATGTCCGCGATATCTGTCATCCCGATTACAGCATACCTCATTCACGTAAAAACATAACTCCCTGAATAATTTATCCTTTCTTATTATATCAATTAAATTATATCAATTAAATTTTCCATCCCCATAATCTCTTGAAAGTCTAATGTTATATCTATATGCTGATTTAATTTATCTACATAAACTTTAGCTTTCTCAAAATCAATATTTCCTTGCCCCCCATAAAAAATGTCGATTGCTTTTAACAATTCAGAAACCACCAAATATCTGTTTAATTCACGCACATTATTGCTGATCCCTCTGATCTTTTCTTTTATTAAAGCCCTAATATCCTCCCGCGTCCCCCGCTCACAGTACCGATACCTGTCATTCACCTGCCCCGTATGCAAATCATTCACCTGCCCAACAGACAGCAACACCGCCATAGAAATCCCAAACCTGTCCTCCGTTTTATCCCTTATCCCACCCTGACCCCCAAAATAGACATGATCCATACACAATTCCCGCTAAAAATCCAAAAAGAAAAACACCTCCGAAGAGATGCCTTCCCATACAGAATTAATTCACAGAAGAACTGAAATCTGTACCCGTCTGTTATTGTGTTCCCGTCAACCTCTGTACCGCCTCTTCCTTCGTTGAAATCTTCCTTCGTTGAAATAAAGGAAAAGTCATTACCATGGTTCGACTCATAAATAAAATCTTTCAGCGGCTTAATTTACCATATTTCTATTGAGCAGCAGCTCAACTCCGGACTCTTCCTGAGGCACTTCGGGGTCCTTATTTGTCATGACAACAGCTATGGTAGAATCTTTGCAGTTGATCTTCAGCATACACTGCCCGTTCTCCCCCCATCCTTTGGATACAATCCCATCCTCACCGTACTTGAACAAGCCCAAACCGACCCAGGGAAAGTTTTCAACCGGTTTTATCATTTCCTGAACGGATTCCCGGCATAAAATACGCCCGCATCCCCTGAAAGAATCCGCAAAATCCCTGGCTATGGTCAAAAGTTCTTTCGGCGAACTCCAAAGCCCGGATGCCGCCAGATCGGGGCATTGGGGATATTTCCCCTCAAGCGGCGTATCATCGCCCCTATATCCTGTGGCCAGATTCCCCTTGTCGGAAAAATAACGGATGCGCTCGCATGTCCCAAAAAAGATGTCTTTCAAACCTAATACGCCAAAAACAAGTTCTTCTGCCAAATGGGTAAATTCTTTTCCGGTAACATCTTCCAGCAATAGCTGTATGACACAAAATCCTGCATCCGAATATTCAAAAACGGTTCCCGGAGCCTGCTCTACAATCGTGGGGCGATTATTATAAGCCGTTGACCCCTCTAAGATGTCCACAATATTGATCGCCCGATCCGTTAGCCGATGGCCGTAAAAACCATCCTCACCGTCAATGACTCCGGATATATGTTCAAGTAAATACCTGATAGATACATTGCTTTCATCCCCGTTTAAGTCGCGGAGTTTCCACCTTGACAGATAATGATTGGCCGGTTTATCGATCTCCAGGATCCCCTGTTCAGAGAGTTTCATAACACAGACAGCGGTGATGAACTTGGAGATAGAACAGGCCGGAAATATGGTGTGTTCGTCCACCGGGGTATTGCTCTCTTTATCTGCGGCCCCATAGAATTCATATTTTATCGTTCCGTTCTTTCCAACGTACCCACAACCAATTCCCGGAAATCTTTTAATAATTTCTTCAACCATAATTTAACCCCCAAGCCCTTGAGCTAATCCCCTGATTGGACTTCCCCGAATGATGAGGGCTCCTGCCAAAACTCCATAGCAGATTTCCCCCATCAGCCAGGATGCAGACCAGGGGTATCCCTACTCGGTAGTTCCGTCCGAATATACGATGGCGGTTACCTCATACGCAAATTTCAGATCATCAAAATCAGTATTATACACCTTAACATGGTCTTCCATAAATTCATTAATATCAAATCCCAGGTCTGAAAAAACCACACTGGAACCGGCGGCAATAGTCTGGCCCGTAAAATCCAACCCTAACGAAATAATCTCCACATCAAACAGATCTTTAATGGTAAGTATCCCCTGTACTCCTTTTATGTCTTTCTCCGTAAAATTAGACACCTCAAAAGTGAACTCTACCCGCGCCGAAAATCTTCCCGCCTTATAATCAACGTCCAGATTTTGCTTGTCCGTCACGCCCACAGAAACCTTTGATTCCTGCGCCGCTTGTGCTTCCGACTGATCCACAGTGCCTGAACCATTATCATATACAATATTGGTCACTTCATATTCAAACTGCAGATCCGCAAAATCCGTATTATAAAATTTGACATGCTCCTCCAGGAACTGGTTTATATCCATTCCCAGATCGTCCACCGAGATGGCCCCCTTGGCCGGAATCATTTCTCCGGTGAAATCACAATTCATTGTCAGGATTTTTTCCCCAAACAAGTCCTTCACCGTTAATTTGCCCTGAACCCCCTTGATTGCCTGGTCTGTCTCATTCTCAATGCTGAATACAAGCTGGACTCTGTCAGAAAATCTGCCCGCCTTTATATCCTGGGGCAAATTGGTTTTACCTGTGACGCTGACAATCACCACATCTTCCAGCACCGGTATCGCTTCGGTGTAAGAATGCCCGCAGGCCTCACAAGTGTAGGTTTTCACTCCCTCTTCCTTAAAGGTTGGGCTCTTTGTAACCTCTTCCCCATAGGTATGAGCCACCTTTTCCACACTTTCGGTTTTCACAAATTGGCACAGAGAGCAGGTATAAGTTCTCTCGCCTTCTTCTGCACAGGTGGGATTCTTTGTAACTGTTCCCGCGTCAAACTCATGTTTGCATTCGCCGCATCCCATCACAGACAGCATTAAAAAAACAAAAATACCACACATTACTATTTTTTTCATTTTACCATTCCTCCCTCATTTTGTCTATTAAATAATATCCTCCAAAGTGATAATGCTATTTATTTTTTAATTCATTATTTATCACAAAGAAGTAAACAGTTGCCACCATTGCCAACACAATGTTAAAGCAGCACCCCAGCAATGCGTACCCGGAATAGCTTACATCCGAATAACCTGAATAATACAGACTAAACCACAGAGCCATCCGCATAGCAAATCTGGCATTCTTCCAGATCCAATTTTTTGATATTTGCATCCGGCAATACCGCTCTCAGTTCCGTAGCGTTTTCATTCTTCGCAATGACCAGATCCTGAATAATCAGGAAAAATTTCTCCCTTCCATTGACGAAAACTATATCGCCAAATGAATTGAAACCACAGGCATTAAATTTGATTGCGGTAATATCTCCAAATCCTAAGTTGGAAAAAGATATTTTTGCGATTGCGTTACCACGATCTACATAGATGTCACATTTTAAGTTCTCTACATGGGCATTGGTATCAATTACCCTGTTCATGACCCCCATAAGCATCACCTCTTTACTTGACTGGTATAATAGCATACCCTTTGATTTTAGTATACATAAATTTATTACGCATGTATTATACTATAAGTAAACACTTATTTCAACAAATTTCTACAATAATAGCCCTCCTGTTGGATATTTCGCATCTATTTCTCCCGAGGCTGCGCCTATTGGGGCTTTCGCCACAGAACACGGGCATGCCCGACATACAAAAACAGGGGCAGGAATTTTCATTCCCGCCCCTGTTTGTTTCTTAGGGCAAATATAGTTTCCTATGGCAAATTTATTTTCTTATGGCAAATTTATTTTCTGTCCAACGCGAATCTTGTTCTTATTGCCAATCTGAGGATTTACAGCAAGAATATCCTTCACCCGGAGTCCATACCTGCCTGCAATCCGTGAAAGAGTGTCCCCTCTCGCCACGATATAGCCATTGTTCGGTTGGGTCGCTGTGACGGTCACCAGATAATCCGCCCCTCCGCTGATGCAGAACATGGCCTGGCCTTCCTCTATAATCTGAAAAGAACTCAGATAAACCAGCTTACCCTCCTGTGCGTCATAACGGTACAGATTTGCGTAATTCCCGGCGTTTTCGCTGCCCAGCGCCAGATGCATATTGACGATGGCGCCAAACTCCTTATGGCTTGCCATGGAGATCTGCCTGCGGGCTATGACATCCTTGCCTGCCTCCCCTATAGCCGCATCGGGTATTGCATCCGCCTTCTGAGAAAGCGTCAGATCCAGGTCTGTATTCGAAATCATATACGGAATATTTATGCCGTTTATACTGAAAGTCAATCCCTCTCTGGTATCCATTGCCAACGTCAGGTTTTTGCCTGTCAACAACTGCAGCACAGAGGCGGGAACCACAGTCTCCCTTCCAGTGGAAACCTTTACCAGTTTACTCTGGCCAATGACAGATTCAGGCACAGCCAATTCCCTGTTCATGTCCGCCATAACCTGGTCCCAGTTCACAGTGATTTCGGAAGCAGCCTGCTGCGGCCTCTGGGGCTCCTGGGGTTGAGGTGTCTCCTCTGGTTCAGGTGTTTCCGGCTCGGGTGTTTCAGGTTCGGGTTTTTCCGGCTCAGGTATCTCCGATTCGGTGATTTCCTCTACCAGTCTCGCGGTTCCGAATACCCCCGGGGAAGACCAGCCCTGGCCGGACTCGTCATACCAACTGAGAGTACCGATTCGCGTTCCACCCTCCGCGTCGTTGATCTGCAGTTCAAGACCTATTTCCGTATCTGCCACAGGCGCTATATCCGTCCATTTAAACGCCGCCTCGATCACATATCCGTCCGCTGTGGTCTTGGCTGCGGAAACAATATTCTCGGCAATACATTTAACACCATTGTAACTCTGCTCCGCCGTATAATTAATGCGGTACTGCTTGTCATCCTCTTCATAAGTGGCAGTTTTGTGGTTGTTTTCATCAATAAATACTTCCAGGGAATCCTGCTCATGGGCCTGGGAGGCCGTCTTGTCAAGAGCGCTGTCTCTGATCTGCGCATAGACATACAGGTACTCCTGATCCCACATAAGGCTTGCCTGGGCGTCGGCATTGGCGCCCGCGCGGATGGTCAGCGGTACGGTTACGGCTTTGTCCCAGCTGCTTTCCATCACTCCGTCCACTACCGCAGTCCCTCTGGGAATACCGGTGTAGGGCTTTAAAGTCGCTGCCGCGAAATACTCGCTGCTTGTCTCCTGAGACAGGGTGGTATCATTATATGCCACCTTCTGGCCGCCGTTGGTAACTACGATGTCAAACCCGACCGTTGCCCCGGTTTTCATTATGGAACTGTCCAGTTTCCTGCTCAGGACAGCTACATAGCCACCCTCCGTCTCCTTTGCGTCAGAGCGCAGGCACTCCGCGGATACAATCGTACCGTCTGCGTCGGTGAGATACAGTGTCACTTTGTCTTCCGGATCCTTCACCGGATCTGCAACCATCACCTGCACGGAAACGGTGTTGCCGCTCCACTCAGGCTTGAAGCTGACCGCAGTGCCGTTACGGGTAAAGGACTGCGTTAAACCGGAAGCAAAGGGTTCTTTCCAGCTCTGGACCACCGCCAGCTTATGAATGGACGGCTTCACTGCGTCCACATTTACAAATACCCAGTAAGAAGGCTTCACCTGATAGTCGTCGTCAAAGAGCAGAGGACACTGCTTTCTCTTTCCGTCGGTTCCGCCTCCCACGGAACTGGAGGTCTGCAGCCAGGAATTCTTGTCGATCACACCCCAGATGGTAATATTTCCCACCTTATAGCCTTCTTCTTTCAGACGACGGATGGAAGTATATATCTCCTGGTAACGTTTCGCCTGCCTCTCGTACTCCGCCTTCAGGGTGGCGCTGGTTCCATCGTAGGAACTGCTTGCGGCCATATCCAATTCCGTGACCTGCACTTTTCCCACCACTTCACAGTAAGCCCTTGCCGCTGCCTCAAACTCTTCGGCAGTGGGGGATCCTTCCGTCTGGTAATGGCCCTGCATTCCCATTCCGTCGATTCTGGCCCCTTCAGTTGCCTTAACATCCTTCAGAAGCTGTACGATGCCATTGCGCTTATTGGTAAACCATTCGTTATAGTCATTGTAATACAATTCCACATTGGACGGCATATACCGGTTGGCGTATATGAAGGCGTTCAAAATGAACTCATTGCTCTGGTAAACTGCCCACCAGCTGGAATTTTCATATTCGTTCCGATATGTGCCCGTTCCGTCGCTCACCGCTTCATTGACCACGTCCCAGCCGTAGAACATATCCTTGTACTTACTGTCAGGACCGTTAAAATGCTCCGCCATGGTCTTAATATACCACTCCAGCCTCAGATTCATGGTATCCTTATCCACATAAGGCTTTGCTGCGTCATAATCCTCATGGAAGAACCATTCCGGGGTCTGAGAATGCCATACCAGTACATGGCCGCGGATGCGGATAAAGTCATCGGGATGTTCCTGGTTCCAGTCATAGATTGCGTTCAGCGTGGTCTCGGCCCGGCTGTAATTCAGCTTGGGAACCTGAATCTGCTGCCCGTTTATGGTAGCTGTGTCCGTACCGGGGCAGGTGCTGGCATAACCAAACATGGCATCCGGCTTCAGTTCATTGCCCAGGGTTACAGCGTTAAAATGCTTTGTGACAAGCTGCATGAGTAAATCGTCCGAAAGTTCGGAATTGACGATGGCAACGCCCATGAGGAAGTCATCTCCCATTTCCGCAGCGACCGCTTCTTTTAAATCGGGAACATCCTGCTGAATCTCTTTCTTGGGCAGGATCATTTCACGCAGTTCCACGCCCGTGGCATAATATGTGCCCTTGACGCCGGGGCCGCTGCCATACTCCGTGCCCTGCTCCAGAATACGCATTACCACCCGGTCAAGCGTGCCGGTCCAGGAAGGCGTAAAAGTGCCGGTGAATTTGGTCCAGACGCCCGGTTCCAGAACCTGGCTGGTATCACCCGTCAGAATGCAGCTATAGTTGGCCACGCCGTCCGACACGATAAACGGCGCCATCTGCACAGTGCGCATTTCCTCGGAAGCGTCTTTATAATCATTTTCGTCCAGCTTCACATAAAATGTAAACTGATATTGGGAATTTTTTTGCACCACATTGGTGATATCCTGGGCGAAGCAGTTATAATTGGATTCCCTGTTCGTGATCTTACCAAAAGTGGTAACTGTATCAAATACCGCTTCTCCCGCCGTCTCGGCAGTGATGAGGGAGCTTCCCTGCTCCACACCCCACACGCCCAGGTTATCCGGGTCGGCAAAGTCAGGATTCTGAATCAGGTTTTCCCCTAAAGGAATTTCCTCACTGTCTCCGTTCATGGTAAATTCCAGACTGACAATCTGAACCGTGCCCGGATATCCCGCCTCATCGGTAGCCATTATACCAATGCAGGCTGCCTGTCCGGTGAAATCCGGCGTGAAAGAATACTCATTCTTGCCAGAATTGTTATAATAGACTTTCAATTCATCCTTTGCGCCGTTATATACCTTGAACGCCAGAGTAAGACCCTGATCCGCCGTCCTGATGGTAATGTTCTCGCAATTGGACATGTCCAGGGGCATAGGCAGGTCCAGACAGAACTCATCCCACTGCTGGGCAAAAGAAAAGATCATTTTGCCGTCGGTGGGCTGGATCTGGGTGCTGCTGCTCCAGCGGCCATAGGCTTTCAAATCTTCCGCCGCGTAGATCTTTACATTCCCCTCCTCTTCCGATAAGCCGTTCATTTTAAATGTAACGCTCACCACCTGGGCAGTAAACGGATATGCATCATCCTTGCTGCTTGACATCACGCCGATACAGGCAGCATTGCCGGTAAAATCAGGGGTGAAGGTGTATTCATTCTGGCCGGAATTGCCATAGTAAGCCTTGAGTTCCTTCTTCCCGCCATCATAAACCTTAAAGCTCAATACCCCGTTCTGCTCCGCCGTCCTGATGGTGATACTCTCACATTTGGACATGTCAAGAGCCTTGGGCAAATCCATACAATACTCTTCATACTGCTCATTGAAAGTAAGAATCATGTTGCCGTCTGTAAGTTCCACCGGAGTGTTGCTCCAACGGCCATATGCTCCCAGATCCGCAGCCGCATAAGTCAGCTCCTCCCCGGCACGGACGGTAAACAACTCATTCGTCGGAATCCTGTCTTCTGAGTCATCACTCTCATAGTCATTGTCGCCAATGTCGCCAGAGGTGACGCTATTGCCGCCGGTCACTGTCTCCCCCGATGCAGCGTCGGCATAGGCTGCTCCGTCCCCAGTCTGGGATGCCTGTACGGATAATCCGGTTAGCTGGATGCTTCCGAACATCAGGCAGGCCGCCATGAGCAGCGCCAATTTTTGTCGAAACCCCATTTTCATTATAATACCTCCCATATGAATTTAAAATTATATATTTTAGAATACATTAGTTTGATTAGTAATGCCTATCAGTTTGTGCTATTTGCCATCCAGATATTGCTAACTTCCATATTTTTAAGAAACAATGCCCATAAAACTGCCATGCCATATGCAGTCTCATGGGCAATATAACGGTTTTTCCCTGTGACTTTGTCACTGAACAAACCAGCCTTTTACTGTATATTGTCAGTATACAAATCAAAAGGAGCATAATATGGAAAAGAAAAAAGCGACTGTCAGCATCCGGGAATGCGTGGCCTGCGGATGCTGCATGAAGGTCTGCCCGCGGGGGGCGATTACCATTGCAGGGGGCATAAATGCCCAAATCCACAGAGATCTCTGCATTGGATGCGGAAAATGTGTTCGCGAATGCCCGGCCAGCGTGATCAGATTGGAGGCGGTAGAATGATGAAGCAGAAAAAGAAGTGGTACGACTATCTCTGGATTTTTTCCCTCACCTATCTGATCCTGGGCTTTTTCAATATCCTGTTCGCCTGGCTGGGGCTTCTCTGCTTTTTCATACCGCTGGCCATAGCCGTTGTGAAAGGCAGCAAAGCCTATTGCAATAAATATTGCGGCCGGGGGCAGTTGTTTGCTCTTGCAGGCGGCAGATTTGGACTCTCCCGCCGGAAGGATATACCCGGATGGATGAAATCAAAATTTTTCCGCTATGGCTTTCTGATATTCTTTTTTGCCATGTTCTTTCTGATGTTGTGGAACACATATCTGGTGTTTGCCGGCGCGGGGGAACTGAGCACAGCGGTCACTCTGCTGTGGACTTTTAAACTTCCATGGCATTGGGCCTATCGCGGCACATTCTTTTCCGATGGAGTGGCCCAGTTCGCATTCGGCTTCTACAGCGTAATGCTCACCTCCACCGTACTGGGATTCGTCACCATGATTTTGTTCAAACCCCGTTCCTGGTGCGTGTACTGTCCTATGGGAACCATGACGCAGCTGATCTGTAAAGCCAGACATATAACCGCGTCCCGAAAGCTATGATGCATTTGAGAACCTGAATAACAGAATAATTATGTAATTGCGAAACGCAGTTACTATGTAAGTGTCATTACGCAAATTGTATTTTCCAACGCAGGCGTGCTTTCGCTCCGTTCTCATCGTAGTGGTACATAAAATGCCAAAATACGGCATCTAAGTACCAACGATGAGAGAGGGCCTGCTTATGAAATATACAATCTGCACAATTCGGTACCAGAAAAAGCAGTTTCACGATTACCTAATAATAGAATAATGAATGAGAGGTATTTTTAATGTCAGTGTTGAATGTCAATCAGAACAATTTTGAATCCGTCAAATCCAGTGATCGTCCCGTCCTTCTGGATTTCTACGCAGACTGGTGCGGCCCCTGCCGTATGGTTTCTCCCATAGTGGATGCCATTGCGGAGGAGAATCCCCAGTACCTGGTGGGAAAAATCAATGTGGAAGACGAACCGGAACTGGCACAGGCGTTCAAGGTGTTCAGTATCCCCACCCTGGCCGTGATGAAAAATGGCAAAGTAATCCGCCGCTCCACAGGCGCGCAGCCAAAGACACAGATTCTCGCCATGCTGGAGGGCTGATGCCGGACATTGTCACACCAATTCCCGAAGGCGTCCCCTGTCCAGAATCCGCACGCCCTTTCGGGAAACTTCCACCATTCCCTCAGCCGCAAAATACTTCAACATCCTGGACACCACTTCCCGGGCAGATCCCATGTAACGGGCCATCTGCCCGTGGGTGAGGAGGATGGTATCGGAACCGGTTCTGGCCGCTTCATCCAGAAGGAAAATGGCCAGCCTCCGGTCCACACCCATAAAGAGAATTTGCTGCATCACCCACATCACATCCGAAAAGCGGCTCACCGCCGTCTCCAGCGCAAAAATTTTTACAGCAGGATTGCGCTCCGAGACGGCAGCAAAGGCAGGTCCGGCGATCACTATACACTGGCTGTCCTCCTCCGCGTCCACAAACACATCAAAAGTGATAGCTTCCAGCACGCAGGAGGCAGAGAGCATACACAGATCCCCGCTGTGCAGACGGTACAGCGTAATATCCTTTCCCTGCTCCGACATCATATAGAGTCTGAGACTGCCTGTGCGAACCAGGATGACACCGGAGCAGTCATTGCCGTCATGGATATTTTTACCCTGGGAATACATGACGGCATGAGAATTCCGGCACAGGTATGACCGGTCGTCCTCCCCGATCCGGTCCCAAAAAGGAAAAACGGAACTGTAAATCTCATTGTAATCCGGCTGTGGCATACGACTCCTCCCGCCCTTCCAATGACAAAGTGATCCGGCCCGTCAGAGTCACGCCGGAAAAGCAGCCATTCCAGACTTACGCTTTATACTGAAATCTTCCCACCAGTTCTTTCAGCAAATCTGCCTGCCTGGACAACTCCTCGGACGCAGCGGCGCTCTCTTCCGAAGTTGCGGAATTGGACTCCACTACACTGGCGATCTGGTTGATCCCCTCCGTGATCTGAGCCGCCGCCCGCGCCTGATTATCCGACGCCACTGCGATCTCCTCCATGGATTCGTTCACTACTTTCGCATTTTCCACCACAGCAATCAGTGAATCCGCCGTAGAGTTGGCGAATTGGATGCCCTCTTCCACCGCTGTGATCGCGTTCTGTATCAAGTCTTTGGTGTTCCTTGCCGCCTCCGAGCTCTGATCCGCAAGCGCGCCCACCTGGGTAGCCACCACCGCAAATCCTCTTCCGTGTTCTCCCGCTCTGGCCGCTTCTATGGAAGCGTTCAGCGCCAGCAGGGCCGTCTGATCCGCAATCTCCTCAATGCTGCTGATGATGGCGGCGATCTTGTCGGAAGCCTCCCGAATCTTATCCATGGCCTCCGTGTTGTTCTTCATATGCTCATTGCTCTCGATAATCTGCCTGTTCATATCCGCGACGATCCCTCTTGCCTTCTCCGCGTTTTGAGCATTTACCTGAATCTTTTCGGAAATATCCGTGATGGTTGCCGTCAACTCTTCCACTGCGCTGGCCTGGTCTGTGGCTCCCTCCGCCAGCTGCTCTGAGGCTCCCGCCAGATCCTCGGCTCCTCTCTGAACGCACTGGGCATTGTTGTCGATTTCTCCCATGGCCGCGCTGAGGGACGCGACTATATCCCTGAAGGAACGGCTGATCTCCGAAAAGTCCCCCTTATAATCCTGGTTAATGGTAATCAGGAAGTTGCCGTCCGACAGTTCTGCCAGATGCGCGTCTATATCCGCAATCACGCTTTTCAGATCCTGTATCGTCTGGGCCAGGCTGCGCATCAGGATCGCTGTCTCATCATTCACCTCCGGCAGGGGGGTATCAGAGTGCAGGTCCCCCTCCGCCAGGAGCCCCAGACGTTTCACTACTACGTTGATGGGCTGCACCACTTTTTTCCCCAGATTGATGCCGCTCCTGACCCCATACACCGTAAAGGCGATGACAAAGAGCGTGGTGACTGCCACAGACAGGTAGAACATTCCCAGAAACTCATTCCGCACCGCCGCCACGCCGATACTCCAGCCATTGATGCCCGGCACCGGCGAGTAGGCCACCACCTTGGTTTTGCCGTTGTAACTATAGGTTCCCGTGCCTGCCTCCCCGGCAACCATCCGCTTGCAGATTTCGCTGTATTTCCTGAGTCTGGGATTGGTATCGCCCAGCGCGATACTGTTCTCCACCCCCACCAGCGACGAGTCAATATCCGCAATGGTCATACCGTTGGCATCCAGCATGAACGCCGTGCCGCCCTCGCCTACCTTGATGGAACGCATGATATCATTCAGGGATTCCCCGTTGGGAATATAGACCACGGCTCCCACCGCCTTCGTTCCAGGTATGCCGTTCTCCCACAGGGGCGCCGACACCGCATAGGAAACAGACTGTGTAATCTCGCTGTAGGCAGGCGTGGAGATAAAGGTATTCCCCTTCATGGCCTCCTGAAAAACGCCGCTGCCTGCAAGATTCATCCCGGAGATCAGGTCCACCCCGTCGCTGCCCACCAAAAAGCCCCTCTCAAAGTCATGATCTGCCACCTTCTGGTTCAGAATGGCCACCTTTTCCTCCGCGGACAGATCGGGATCAGAAAGACGGGCGATACTTCCCGTCTCATAGGCCACCGCCACATACTGCTGCAGCGCCGCCGCCACATAATACGCCGCCACGTCGGAGGTGTTGTTGATCGTCTCCGAAACCGCGTTGATAGAAGATATGTAACTCAGTACGGAGGAAATAACCCCCAGTACGATACAGCATACCATGATGGTACGCCCGAAATTGACAGAAATCTTCTTCTCGATGCTTACAAATCCTCTGTCCTGTTTTCTGTCAGGCATGCCTGACATATTGCCATTACTCTCCTGTTGCATAAATACCCCCCCATTCTTAACTGCTTTACTTAAAATATCCCACAGGAATGACCATGCTTCATGCATATTTTTCATGCATGTCTTTCAAACGTCTATTCCTAGTACAAATATACTATAACATAATGGGGGAAAGTTGGCTACTTTTTTTGGAGATTCTTTTTTAGTATTCTTTCAAGTCTATAAAGTTGTGTGAAACAATTAACAGAATCGCAATATAAAAGAAATGTCATATCCGTAAAAAACGTTTAGGCCACATGCTCTCAGCCTGCAGGAGTAACAGAATGCGGATATCTACGCCCGGGGTGGAAGTAAGAAGCATATGAGGCCGGAAGGCAAGGAACATTCGAGACTGGGAAGCAAGGTACATTTGAGGTATGCTTCAATATGAACTCAGTGA
>JAAWKU010000067.1 GCA_022797535.1 Lachnospiraceae bacterium
CCAGCCCGCCTCCATCATCACCAGGATTACCAATGACGTGACCCAGATGCAGAACTTTATAAACGGCATTATGCGAATCATGCTGAAAGCCCCGGTGACCTGCGTGGGCGCGGTGGCGCTGATCCTTTTCCAGATGCCCCGGCTCCTGCCTCTGATGCTGGTAATCCTGGTCTGCGCCGGGCTGCTGATCTACGGCAATATGAAGCTGGGCTATCCACGGTTTGACAGAATGCAGAGAAAACTGGACGGACTGAACCACACCAGCAGGGAATTCCTGAGCGCCATCCGGGTGGTGAAGGCATTCCGGGCCGAAGGGCAGGAACAGGATAAATTTCAGGAGGCATCCCTGGAACTGGCGGAGGCGGGGATCTCCTCCATGCGGGTGATGGCCATATTCGGCCCTCTGATCAACCTCACGGTGAATGGGGGGATTGTGGTGATGCTGTGGCTCTCCGGGCGGGAGATGATGGGAGAGATCGGGCAGCTTATGGCCTGCGTCAACTATATGACCCAGGTACTGTTTGCACTGGGCATGGTGTCCAATATCCTGAATTCCGCCGTTCGCGCCGTGGCTTCCTCTGCCAGGGTGCAGGAAATCCTGGACGAGACGCCCGCGCAGGTGGAAGCGGCCGCCCAGAGGGAGGCATCTGCCCAGGAGGAGGGGGACTCCCAGGCCAAAGCCTCCGCCCAGAGAGAAGCCCCCGCCCAGTCTGAGGCATCCATCCTTGGCACTGGTGACAGGCGGGAGTCCGGCGGCCCCGTCAGCGTCGCCTTCCGGCAAGTCTCCTTCGCCTATGCCGGCACCTCCCGTCCGGCGGTACAGGAGGCGGACTTCGCTGTCCGGGAAGGAGAGACCGTGGGGATCATCGGCCCTACCGGGTCGGGCAAGACCACATTAGTGAACCTGGTTCCCAGGTTCTATGACGCTACCCGGGGACAGGTGCTGGTGGAGGGACGGGACGTGACTCGGATGCCCACGGAGCAGCTGCGCAGTTACATAGCCGTAGTGCCTCAAAAGGCGCTGCTTTTCTCCGGCACCATCCTGGAGAACCTGCGGTGGGGGGATAAGCAGGCCACGCCGGAGGAAGTCCGCCGGGCGGCAGAGGCGGCCTGTGCGGAGGAATTTGTGTCCAAACTGCCGGAGGGCTATGACACCCTGTTGGGACAGGGAGGCGTGAACCTCTCCGGCGGCCAGAAACAACGCCTTTCCATCGCCAGAGCCCTGCTGAAAAAGCCCCGTGTGCTGATCCTGGACGATTGCACCAGCGCTCTGGACGCCACCACGGAAGCCAGGGTACTGGCGGGAATCCGGCGGGAGTCCGCAGGTATGACGGTGCTGCTGGTGAGCCAGCGCATCGCCACGGTGATGAAAGCCGATCACATCCTCTGCATGGAGGACGGGCGGGTCTGCGGTTTCGGATCCCACCAGGACCTGATGGCAGGCTGCGAGCCCTACAGGGCCATCTACGATTCCCAGATCGGAGAATAGGGACGAAATTTGGAGAACAGGGATAGAATTTATTGCGGCAGGAGGTACTGATATGGATAAAAATATGGCGACGCCGCCTTCCCAGCTGGGGCGGGTACGGGGGGTTCCGGCTGTGAAGCCCAAGGATATGAAAGGGACTTTGGTCCGGCTGTGGCAGTTGACCAGGGGCCACAGGAAGGGTCTGGGCTGGATCCTGGCGCTGTCCGGCCTGGCTTCCGGCTCCGCCGTCCTCTCCCCCTATCTGATTGGCAGGGCGGTAAACCGCATCGATGCCGGCGAACCCGGTCTGGCTCTGCTGGCAGCGTTGGCTGCGCTGTATCTGGGGGACTGGCTGATCCGCTTTTTGCAGCAGTTCTTCATGGCTGGCGTGGGACAGCGGATGATCTACCATATTCGTACCAGCCTGTTTGCCCATATGGAAAAACTGCCCCTGTCCTTTTTTGACACCCGGCAGCACGGGGAACTGATGAGCCGCCTCACCAACGACGTGGATAACATCAGCGTCACCATATCGGATTTCCTCACCCAGCTTATGACCTATGGATTTACCATCACCGGCATCTTCTGCGTCATGCTCTGGATGAGTCCGCTGCTCACCTGCATCGCCCTCTTTGCGGTGCTGCTGATCTTTCTGCTGACCCGGGCAGTGACCAGGCGGACCAAAGTACTGTTCCGACAGCAGCAGGCCATTCTGGGCAGGCTTAACGGACAGGTGGAGGAGAGTGTCTCCGGCATCAGTATGGTCAAGGCCTTTGGCCAGGAACGAGAGATGGTGGCGAAATTTGTGGAAAATAACGACGCCTTCTGCCAGGTGGCCACCAAGGCTCAGATCGCCTCCGGCTACCTGATGCCCATGATGAATGTGATTAACAACCTGACCTACGTGCTGATCGCCATAGCCAGCGGCCTGATGGCACTGGAGGGAAAACTGACCGTAGGCGAGATTTCCAGTTTCCTGCTGTATTCCCGGCAGTTCTCCAGGCCTTTTGTGGAGATCGCCAATATCTACAACAATTTTCAGACGGCGGTGGCCGGGGCGGAGCGCATTCTGGAGATCCTGGACCAGGATGGAGAGCCGGAGGATGCGGCCGGGGCCAGGAGCGCGGATGGGGTGCGGGGAGCCGTGAGTTTCCGGGACGTAACCTTCGGCTACCGGCCGGATCAGCCCGTCCTGCGGCATATCAGCCTGGAGATCCCGGCGGGAACCCGGGTGGCGGTGGTGGGCCCCACCGGTTCGGGGAAAACCACCCTGATCAATCTGCTGACCCGCTTTTATGACGTGCAGGAGGGGGCCATTCTGCTGGACGGCTGCGACCTTCGGCAGTATCAGCTGGGGGAACTGCGCCGGGCCTTTGGCGTGGTGCTTCAGGACACGGCGCTGTTCGGTACAACTATCCGGGAAAATATCAGTTACGGGCGCCGGGATGTGCCGCTGGAACAGATACAGGAGGCAGCCCGGGCAGCCGGGGCGGACGCTTTCATCCGCAGGCTGCCCCAAGGCTATGACACGGTGCTGCACCAGGGCGGCGCGGAACTGAGCCAGGGAGAGCGGCAGCTTCTCACCATCGCCAGAGCGGTGCTGAACCATGCCCCCATCATGATCCTGGACGAGGCTACCAGTTCCGTGGACACGGTGACGGAACAGCATATCCGCCGGGCCATGCTGGCCATCACCCAGGGCCGCACATCCTTTATTATTGCCCACCGTCTGTCTACCATCCGGGATTCTGACCTGATCCTGCTGATCCGGGATGGTCGGATCGCGGAGCAGGGCACCCATGGACAGCTTATGGCCCTGGAGGGGGAGTACGCCCGGATGTACCGGACCCAGATGGGGCAGGGATGAGGGGGGTGTTACGGGGGTGGAGAGCCCTGATATGGAAAACGATTTCACCCTTATATCTGCGGCATTTGAAAATATTGGAAATGGGAAAAGTAAGATTTGACATTCCCTGTGAATGGTGTTATGGTAAAATCAGATCTAATTTCGGATAAAGGAGTAATCAACCATGGGGCAGATCAATAAAGGAAAGATATTCAGGAGGCTGACGACCAACATCGTGACACTGGCATTGCTCACGGTGATCATCATCATATGTATCGTATCCATGCGGTCTGCCATTATGAGGAACTCAGAGAAGCTGGGGAGCAATCTGGTCAAGAATTATTCGGCCACGGAGATGTCCAACCTGTCCTCCTTCCAGTCCTTCCTGCACCTGTGTACGGACTATGTGGAATCCTACGAGGTTCAGGGGGCTACTCTGGAGGAACTGAAAGACGGGCTTTATATTTTTATGAAGGGTTTGATGGAGATGTTTGGGGAAGAGAATATTTCCATCTACGGAAGGGTTCTGGACGGCACGGCCACCATTTCCTATGGTCTTTCCACCAGTGACGTGGAGACTTATGTGGCCCGGCAGCAGGAGCATTATGGCGATCTGCTGCAGGCGGACGGAAAAGTCTATGTATCCCCGGCCTACATAGAGGAGAAGAGCGGCCGGCCCGTGGTCACCCTTTTCCAGAGAATCCCTTCCAGCAACAGCTTTCTGGCCATGGATATCCAGTTTTCCGGCTTTGAAACCAGTAGTGTGGAAATGGATCTGCCCAATCTGGCCAGTTACTATCTCTGCGACAGCCAGGGCACGCTGTTTTTCTACAAGACGCCCCTTAAGCATACATATGAGGAGTTCCAGGATTTTATGGACTCTCTTATGACCAGATTGGATCTGGAGGCCGGGGACGGCGCTTTGGAGAGGATCATTGCCATGGATAACCATGAGCGGAATGTGTACTACCATGTGCTGGAAAACGGCTGGGTGGCCATCCTTACCATCCCGGAGGCCGAACTGCTGGCAGGTGTGGACGCCTTTAACAGAATCAGCGTGGTGATGATCCTGGTAGGCTTTGTGGCCGTGGTACTGGTAGGCGTGCGGGACTACAGGAAAGAGCGACAGACTCTGGAGCTGATGTCGGAGAAGGAACTCATCATCAGGAGCAACCGCATCTCCCAGAATGCCATGGCCAGCACCGCCCTGACATATCAGGCGGTCTACTATCTGGATCTGCAGAATTCCACCTGCCGCAGGATCTATCCCATTCAGGAGGATAACGGTTCCCAGGAATACAGGCAGGCCATGGAGGCATACTTTGGGGAAGACAATGTGGCGGAGGAATCCTGGGAGGAATTAAAGACATTTCTGAATCTGAACAATATCGCGGAGGAACTGGCGGGAAAAGAACATATTAATATGAAATACTGCCAGAAAAAGGCTGATGGCAGCGGCGAGTGGTGCCAGATTACGCTGGTGGCGTCCGAGTTGGAGAACGGAAAACCCCAGGCGGTGACCATGACCATCCGCAGCATTGACGAAATGATAAAGAGCGAGGAGAAGCAGAAGGAGTTGTTCGCCCTTGCCGCAGAGCGGGCGGAAGCCGCCAATTACGCCAAGTCGGACTTCCTGTCCAAGATGAGTCACGATATCCGTACGCCCATGAACGCCATCATCGGCATGACGGCCATCGCCGGCGCTCACATTGACGACCGGGACAGGGTGGTGGACTGCCTGTCCAAGATTACGGTGGCCAGCCGTCACCTGTTATCTCTGATCAACGAGGTACTGGATATGAGCCGCATCGAGAGCGGCAAGGTGGTGTTGACGGAGGAGGACTTCAATCTCTCCGAACTGATTGAAAACCTGCTTACCATGGTGAAGCCTCTGGTCAAGGAACATAACCATGAACTGAATGTGAAGATTAACAATATCTCCCATGAGAACGTGTTTGGCGACAGCCTGCGCATCCAGCAGGTGTTTGTCAATATCATGGGCAACTCTGTAAAATACACGCCGGATGGCGGCAAGATCGACATTACCATCTTTGAGAAGCCTACTAACAGGAAGAGAGTGGGCTGCTACGAGTTTGTATTTGAGGACAACGGCATCGGCATGTCCGAGGAGTTCGTGGAAAAGATTTTCCATCCGTTCGAGCGGTCTGACGACGAGAGGGCGCTGAAGGTGCAGGGCACCGGACTGGGCATGGCCATCACCAAGAACATCGTTAATATGATGAACGGCGATATCAAAGTGGAGAGCAGACTGGGAGAAGGTTCCCGGTTCACGGTCACCATCTTCCTGAAGCTGCAGGAGGAGGATTTGGACTCTGTGGCGGAATTAGCCCGGCTTCCCGTTCTGGTGGTGGACGACGATGTGGACGTCTGCGAAAGTACAGCGGGTATTCTGCGGGATATCGGCATGGAGAGCGAGTGGGTATCCTCGGGCCGGGAGGCGGTGAACCGGGTGATCGAGAGGCATGAAGCCAACAACGGTTTCTTTGCCGTAATCGTAGACTGGATGATGCCGGGCATGGACGGCGTGGAGACCACCCGCGCCATACGTCAGAGCGTGGGAGAGGACATTCCCATTATCGTATTCTCTTCCTACGACTGGACGGAGATCGAGGCTGAAGCCAGAGAGGCGGGGGTGGATACCTTTATTGCCAAGCCTCTGTTCAAATCCAGGCTGGTTTCGGTGTTCAAGGAGATTGTGAACGGTGACAAAGAGGAAGAGACCAGGGATGTGCTGGCGGACATCGCCGAGATGGACTACTCCGGGAAGCGGGTGCTCCTGGTGGAAGATAACGAGCTGAACCGGGAGATCGCCCAGGAGATTCTGGGCATGACGGGACTGCAGATTGAGACCGCCGAGAACGGCAGGATCGCTCTGGATATGGTGGCGGACTCCGGGGACGGGTACTATGACCTGGTGTTCATGGATATTCAGATGCCTGTCATGAACGGTTATGACTCGGCTAAGGGGATTCGCGGCCTGGGACGAACCTATACGGATAAGCTGCCCATCATCGCCATGACGGCCAACGCCTTTGCGGAGGATGTGGTGATGGCCAAGGACGTGGGTATGAACGAGCATATTGCCAAGCCGCTGGATATGGAGAAGCTGGAGGCCATTTTGAAAAACTGGCTGTGACAGCGGATTTGTGCGGCGCCGGGAGACCGGCAGACAGAACGGCATAACGCGGACAGAGCGGCATAATCCGGATGTATCTGGCGCGGAACCCGGCGCAATGATGGAAAGGAACGGCGGCGGATTCCGACAGGGAAAGGAAGTTGGGAATTATATGAGCAGAGAATCGCTTCTTCAGGAGAGCAAGACGATGATTGACGACCTGCTCCAGGCGGCCAACGGTTTGATCGAGATGGCCAACGGCGAGTTGGTGGACCTGGGCGAGGAGCCGGTGGAGATCCAGGAGGAGGAGCGGGGACGGGAGCAGGACTCCGGGATCGACCTGGCGGAACTGGAAGCCCAGGGGCTTTATGAGGCCCAGCTGCAGGAGGTGGAACTGGGCCTTAAGGAGAAACTGCCGGTAGAACTTTATGCCCAGAACTGTTATAACTGGATGCAGATGAAAGAGATCCGGCTGGGGATGCTGGCCAAGGTGGACGTAAAGTGGTACACAAACCCCCTGTACAACGCGGAGCAGATGCATCAGATCCGGCTGGGCCTGGAATATGGTCTGGACGTGTCGGGCTATGCCCGGCTGATCTTCACCGTTTCAGACATGTACAAGAGGCGCCATGCCCTGATGGAGGAGAAGTACAGAAGCGGCGGAGGCGGGCAGGAGCGGATCATTCTGGATGATTTCACCCGCATTCAGCTTCGACTAAGCGCTGACCTGATGGAGGCATGGATCACGCTGCCCAAAAAGGACGGGCGCAGCTATACCATAGCGGAACTGCGCCGTTTGCTGAAAAAGTACGAAGTGCGCCACGGCATTCAGGCGGAGGGCCTGCGTCAGGCCACTGTAGAAGACACCAGGGGCAGGGAGATTCTTATTGCCCGGGGAGTGCCCGCCATGCCGGGAAGGGACGGCCGCTATGAATTGTTCTTTGACCGGGAACTGCCCGATGCCCCGGAACTTCTGGCGGACGGCAGTGTGGATTACACCCATGTGATCGTGGCGGATACTGCTCAGCCCGGACAGAAGCTGGCCCAGTACCGCCCTGCGGGCAAGGGGAAGCCGGGTATGACGGTGACAGGTATCGCCATTGACGGCGCCAGGGGTAAGGAACTGCCGCCTCTGACAGGCAGCGGTATCCTGGCGGATCAGGAAAACCGGGTTTACTCCGCCGCCATCAAGGGCTATGTAACCTATGACCCGGGGGCCGGCAAGCTGAATGTGATGCAGACCTATCTGGTGAACGGAGATGTGAACAGTTATACCGGAAGCGTGGTCTACGACGGAACCATTCACGTCAGCGGCTCTGTCAGCGGCAAGGCTCTGATCCGCGCCACCGGGGATGTGATTGTGGACGGCTTTGTCAGCGGCGGCTCCATTGAGGCGGGATACAATGTGATTCTGCGGGGGGGCGTCAACGCTGCGGAACAGGGCAGCATAAAGGCCGGCGGCCGGATCATGGGTAAATTTTTCGAGCGGGCCAATCTGGTGGCGGGCAGCGATATCGAGGGCAACTATTTCCTGGACTGCAATGTGCGCTCCGAGGGAAAGGTGGTGGCCAAGGGGGGCAAAAGCCGGATCATGGGCGGCGAAATGACGGCCAGCGCCGGCGTGGAGGCCGGGATCGTGGGCAACTACGGCAGCACCAGAACGGTGGTGGTAGTGGCCAATCTGTATGAACTGACGGAGCAGCTGCAGGAGATCAAGGAGCAGCAGAAGAAGGTGGGTTCCGAGCAGGAGAAACTTGCGGAGGGCAGGGAGAAGCTGGAAAAGCTGATAGCGGAGGGCGCAGTGTCCGATCAGCGGATCTACCAGAAGATTCTGCAGGCGATTGCAGTGAAACAGAACGAGTGGGCGCTTCTGGAACAGAGGATGGAACACTTGAAGACGGTGAAAAAAAATGCCATGCAGGCAAACGTGAATGTGCTGAAGGAACTGCGGCCCGGCACCTTTGTCACCATAAACGGCGTGACGAAGATGATCACCGAAGTGTCTCCGGGGGGCACATTGACGGAGCAGGCTCTGCTGGAAAAGAAAAAATGACGAGGTGTATCAATGGAGGAGAGGAATATCATATTAATTGCGGGCGGGAACGGAGAGGACCGCAAGTTGCTGGGCGATCCCCTGTCCAATACCTATGACATTATTGAGGCGGCGGACGGCAAGCAGGTGTTGGCCGAGATCCAGAGGCGGAAGGGGGAGCTGGCGGCTGTGCTGCTGGATTGGGATATGCCTCTGGTGAGCGCCTACCAGATTCTGCAGGTGATGCAGTCCAAGGGGATGATGGAGCAGATTCTGGCGTTTGTCACCACGGTGGAGCCGGACCCGGATATTGACAGCAAAGTTTACAGCCTGGGGGCAGTGTCTGTGCTGTGCAAGCCTTACGGGGTGGCCATGATCCGCAGACAGGTTCTGGACCGCCTGGAGGACGCTGTCCAGCTTCGAAGTCTCAGAGCCCAGGTGGCCCAAAAGGAGAAGCTGGTGGAGGACAGTCTTAAGAAGCTGGACGGCTTCTATGACAATCTGCTGGACGCCATCGGTTCTGTGATGGAATACCGGATTTCCGAATCGGATCAGCATGTGAAACGGATCAAGGGTTTCTCCCGGATCCTGGCGGTGGCCTATCGGAACGAGTTCCCGGACTGCGGCCTGGACGAGGATGAGATCAACCGCATTGTCAGGGGATCGGTGATTCATGACATCGGCAAGATTGCCGTGCCGGACGCCGTGCTGCTCAACCCTGCCAAGCTCACGGAGGATGAGCAGCAGATTCTGAGAAGCCACACCACCAAGGGAGAGGAGATCATGCAGCAGCTGCGGGAGGTGCAGGACGAAGAGCAGTTCCGGGTGTCTTGCGAGATTTGCCGCTGGCATCATGAGCGCCACGACGGTTCCGGTTATCCCGATGGACTGGAGGGCGACGAAATCCCGCTGTCTGCCCAGATCGTATCCATCGTGGACGTGTACGACGAACTGGTATCGGAGCGTATTTTCAAGAAACCAGTGGACAAGGAAACTGCGTTTCGCAAGATCATGGAGGGCAAATGCGGGGTCTTTGCTCCCAGACTTTTGCAATGTTTTGAAGCGTCCAAAAAACTTCTGGAATTATTTTCCGACAACAACTGACGATAAGCGCCACGGGCCTGCTCTTCGGGACTCAGGGCGCTAATTTTTTAATTGGCTCTAAAGTATTTTGCCTTTTGTCCGATAAATTTAGTAACAAGAATGAAGGATCATTCTGGAAAGGAGGAGTCGGATATGAGAATAGAGGCGTATAACCAGGTACAGCAGTTATATCAGGCAAAGCGCACAGGAAAGGCCCAGAATTCCCCTGCGGCAGCCAAGACGGACAAATTGCAGATCAGCAGTTTCGGCAGGGATATCCAGGTGGCCAAGGCGGCGGTTGCTTCAGCCCCTGATGTTCGAGAGGAGTTAACGGCTCCGATCAAAGCGAGAATGCAGGACGGAACCTATGAAGTAAGCAATGAGAATTTTGCTGAGAAACTGATGCAGAAGTATAGGGAAATGAGGTAACTTTCGGTGGCTAGCTTGATGGAGAACCTGATTGCAGTGTTGCAGCAGGAATGCGCGGAGTACAACGGGCTGCTGGAATTATCCGGCCGCAAGACGCCCATCATCGTTGCGGGCGATCTTGATCAATTGCAGAAAATCACGGATGAAGAGCAGGAATGGGTAGGCAGGATCGCCCATCTCGAGAAAAAGAGATCGGAGATCACTGCCGACATTGCTGATGTGCTTAACAAGGATGTTAAAACGATGAAGCTGAGGGATCTGGTGCAGATGCTCTCAGCCCGCCCGGCAGAGCAGAAGCAGCTTTCAGAGGCCTGCGATGTATTGCGGGAGGCAGTGGATCAGGTGCAGGCCGTCAACGAGCGGAACAGGGATCTGATTCAGCACAGTCTGGAATTGGTGGAATTCGACATGAACCTTTTACAGTCCATGCGGACGGCCCCCCAGACCGCCAATTACAATCGGGAAGCATACAACGCGGGCGCAGCCATGGGAATCGCGAATCCCGGCTTCGACGCGAAACAATAGTTAAGGCAGAGGTGATGTCATATGTCATTATTTAGCAGCTTATATATAGGAGCATCCGGACTACAGACCAGTCAAAATGCGCTGAATACCACAGCGCATAATCTATCTAATGCGGATACAAAGGGCTATACCCGCCAGCAGGTGCAGCAGGCGTCCAGGCCCTATGTAACCCTGTCAACTAACCCGCACGCCGTGTCTAATTATCAGACCGGCCTGGGAACTTTTTACTCCAATGTAAAACAGGTGAGGAACTACTTTCTGGATAAGACCTTTCGAAAGGAGTCAGGAAGGAGCATGTTCTATCAGGTGTCCACAGAGACCATGGAAGAAATGGAGAGTCTGCTGGGGGAACTGAACAAAGAGGCTTTTCAGACCACTATGAGCGATCTGTGGAGTTCCGTACAGGAGTTGGTAAAGACGCCCTCCAGTTCTGTGTGTCAGGGGCTGTTTGTACAGCGGGCGGAGGAATTTCTGGAGCGCTCGGCTCATATCTATGACAGCCTGTGCGATTATCAGGATAATTTGAATGAAAAGATCCGGCAGAAGGTGAATCTGATCAACAACTATGGAAAACAGATTCTGGAACTGAACGACCGGATTCGAAATATAGAGGTGGGGGGCATAGAGCATGCCAACGACCTGCGGGATGTGCGCAATCAGATCCTGGATGAGTTGTCGGAACTGGCGGACATTAATTTCTCCGAAAATATATACGGGGATGTGTCTGTACAGATCGAGGGCGTGGACTTTGTGAAGGACAATACCTGCTTTGAGATCGGGTTGGATGTGGATGAGACCACTGGTTTTTACACCCCCTTCTGGCCTCTGAACGCCAAGTTCACGGAGCGTGAGGATGGCACCCGGGATTACGACATCCGGGGAGCGGAGGTGTTTGACCTGAGCCTGGAGATTTCCACGGATCTGGACACCGATATCGGCGGTCTGAAGGCCATGATGCATGCCAGGGGCGACCACCGGGCGGATTACACGGACATTGAACGGGATTATGACGCTGTATCCCAGTCCGTCATCATGAATATGCAGGCAGAGTTTGACCAGCTGGTCCACAATGTGGCGGATAAGCTCAACAGCATTCTGGCGGGAGCGGCCGGGGTCAAGACCATGGATCTGACCCTGGCGGACGGCACGGTGCTCCGGGGCGTGCAGGCCTGCGAGGATGAGCCGGGCGGCTATATGCGTCACGAGGATGGCAGCCCCATCCAGCTGTTTGCCAAAATTACCACGCCGGGCTACCAGAAGGTGACCGCCCAGGTGACGGATGAGAACGGACAGTTAGTCGAAAAGGACTTTTGGGTATATCAGGAAGAACAGCTGGGGAGCGCGGATCCGGACAAGAACGATCCCATGCGGCCTGAGACGGTCTACAGCCTGAAGAATCTGCAGATCGATCCGGAACTGAAGGAATCCCCTTCCATGCTGGGCTTTATGAAGGGCACTACAGAGGACAGGGAGACAGCGGAGGCGCTGAGCAACGCTTTCACGGAGAGCATTTATACGCTGAATCCCCATGTGAAAAAGACCTGCACCTTCATGGAATATTACAACGATCTGGTGAATCAGGTGGCCAACAGCGGCTATGCGTTCCGAAATGTTCTGGCGAACCAGCAGAATACGGTGGAGGCCACCAGCAATGCCAGAGAGCAGATCATAGGAGTATCCTCAGACGAGGAGCTGTCCAACATGATCAGGTTCCAGAACGCCTACAACGCCTCCAGCCGGTATATCAATGCCATCAGCGAGATGCTGGAACATGTGATCAGCGCATTGGGCAGATAAAATCTGTTGCCTGAAAGAATTGATTTGCCGGGACTTGTGCGGACCCAGCAGAGGCAGTATATAAATATGGAAAGATGAGGATAAGGGAATGCCTTCACAATTTTTTGGACTCAATATCGCGTATACGGGCCTTCTGGCCAGCAATGCGGCCATGAACACCACCGCCAACAACATTGCCAATGTCCAGACTGACGGCTACAGCCGCCAGCGGGTGGTGCAGCAGGCCAGCCAGGCGATCCGGGTGTTCCAGACATACGGCTGCGCGGGCGCAGGCGTGGACACACTGGCCATCGAGCGGGTCAGAGATGAATTCTATGACACCAAATACTGGAACAACAATGCCAATGCGGGCGAATACGATATCAAACAGTATTATATGAAGCAGTTCGAGGCGTATTTTGACGATGACGGCAAAAGCACCGGCTTTAAGACCATCTTTGACAAGATGATGATCGGCGGCATACAGGAGTGGAAGAAAGATCCCAGCAGCACCAACGCCAAGAAACAGTTCATCGGCACCGTGGGACAGCTTACGGAGTATTTCAACGGGCTGGCAGGCAATCTGCAGAAGATGCAGGCGGATATGAACCAGGAGATTAAGCTGAAGGTGGAAGAGATCAATTCCCTGGCAGGGGAGATCGCCACCCTGAATAAGCAGATCAACGTGGTGGAACTTTCCGGCACCAAAGCCAACGAGCTGCGGGACCGCAGGAGCCTGCTGCTGGATCAGCTGTCGCTGATCGTGGACGTGGAGGTGAAGGAGTTCCCTATCATGGATCTGAACCAGCCGGACAGAGAGACGGGAGCCAATCGCTTTATCGTGAAGATCGCCGGGGGACAGATCCTGGTGGATGGCAGCGAGTACAACGGACTGGAATGTGTGGCCAGAACCAGCTATGAGAAAGTCAACCAGTCGGATATCGACGGCCTGTATGATGTCTACTGGGAGGACGGCCAGAAGTTTAATCTGTACAATCCCTCCATGGGAGGAAATCTGCAGGGGCTGGTGCAGATGAGGGACGGCAACAACGGCGAGTATTTTAACGGGAAGGTGGAAGAGATCGGCGGCATAGAGCCGGCGGACAGCCCGGACGGAAAGTACCATGACACGGTGACCATCAGCGTGACCCAGGGATATCTGCAGGATCTGAATTTTTCCAATCTCTCCGACCAGGGAGGCATCATTACCCTGGGTAACAGGGATTACTATTATGATTCCTGGACTGCCCAGTACAGCTATGACGACAATGGAAACAAGGTATGCAGTTATACCTTCACCCTTTCCGACAGCTCCAAGAACCCTTCCCGCCTCACCAATGACAGGGTGGGCAAAAACGCCAGCGTGGGAACGGGGCTGAAGTATCAGGGCGTGCCCTATTATATGAACCAGATGAATACCTGGATCCGCACCTTTGCCCAGAAATTCAACGATACCCTGAAAGAGGGGTACAATGCCTACGACAATCTGGGATGCAATCTGCTCACAGGCAATATGGCGGCCAAGGACGGCCAGTTTAATCTGGTGGATGAGTATCGTTACGATACCTTCACCTATGAGGACTATAAGGACAAGGTGGCTCAGCTGATGGCGGGAGGCATGACCGAGGAGGAGGCCAAGAAAGCCGCGGCTCTCAAGGTATCTGACCATGACGACAGCTACTACCGGGTGACGGCCATGAATTTCAGCGTGTCGGTGGCCGTGGAGGAGGATCCGGATCTGTTGTCTCACCGTTATGTGAAAGGGGACGGAGCGGAACAGGACGATCTGCTGGATGATTTAAAGTCCATCGCCACCGATAAGGATAAAATGAGTTTTCGGGGGGGCACGGCTTCTGAATTCCTGCAGTGCATACTGGGCGATGTGGCGCTGAACGCCAGCCGGGCATATACCTTCCAGAGGAATTTCAGCGATATCAGCGAAATTATCAACACCCAGCGCATGTCCATCTCCGGTGTGGACGAGGACGAGGAGGCTGTGAACCTGGTTAAGTACCAGCATGCGTATGGTCTGTCCTCCAAGATGATCCAGGTGCTGACGGAGGTCTATGACAGGCTTATTCTGGAGACCGGGGTGTAAGCAGGATCCATGGGAAGGCCGGCGCAGCCGGGCCTGCCAGAGGAACAGGAAAGAGGTAAATCAATGAGAATAACCAACAAGATCATGCAGAATAACAATCTGGCGAACATCAACACCAACAAAATATTGCAGGATAAGCTAAGTACCCAGATGTCCACGGAGAAGAAGATCAATCGTCCCTCCGATGACCCGGTGGTGGCCATCCGCGCTCTTCGCCTGAGGAGCAATGTGACGGAGGTGACCCAGTATTACAGCAAGAACATCCCGGATGCGGAGAGCTGGCTGAATGTGACTGAGGAAGCCATTAAGAACCTGGCGGAGGTGATCACTGCCATGCAGCAGCAGTGCACCAAGGGTTCTAACGGCGATCTCAAGACTTCCGACAGGCAGACCATCATCGAGCAGCTCAAGGCCCTGGCGGATGAAGTATACAGCACCGGGGATGCGGACTATGCGGGCCGCTATGTGTTCACGGGCTACCGCACGGATACTCCCCTGAGTTTCCAGGAAGCCACGGAGCAGAAGTACAGTATCACGGAGCAGTTGGATAAGAATGCCATCGGAGAGATTTCCATCATAACCACCCAGGGCGCCGACGGCAGCGACGTGATGGATATGACCACCAACAATTACACCGGCATCAACGTGAGTAAGGAGGACGTGCAGGAGGTTAAGGTTTTCCGGTTCCAGCTGGCTTACGGAAGCTGTGACGACACGGCGCCCGTGCTGAGTTATCAGGAGAGGCAGCCGGACGGCACCTACCAGACCAAGACCATCACTGCGGAAGTCAAGCATGACTATGAGTCTCCTTATCAGGCGGCTGCGGGCGCCACAGGTGAGAAAGCCATCTTTGTGCCGGAGACAGGCGAACTGCTGTTGTCCGGAGACGCCTATAACAAGCTGATGGCCACCAAGGACGATGTGTCCACTGCAGACGTCAATGAGGGAGAAATCCAGATCACCTATGAGAAGTCCGATTGGGTCAAGGGGGATCTGCGTCCCGAGCACTATTTCTACTGCAAGTCTGATCCGGGTACGGCAGACGAAGCGGTATATAACGAGAGTTACCTGACTTCCAGACTGGAGCGTCAGGATATCGAGTACGATGTGGGCTTCAATCAGACGATCCGGATTAATTCCACTGCGGACGAGTGCTTCAAGCATGGCATCGGCAGGGAGGTGGAAGACCTGGTGAACGCCATGCAGGAAGTGGTGGATGCGGAGAAGATCGTGGCGGATATGACTGCTCTGCTGAAGGAGTCCAGCGGGGCTACGGCGGATGCGATTCAAAAGAAGCTGGACGTGGCCCAGAAGGTGCTGGATCTGAAAAAGGATAAGGCCCAGAGGATGTTTGAGCACGGCATCACTTCCATGCAGGGCTATCTGGACGATACCAACGTGAGTCTCACCAATGTGGGTACCCGCAGCAGAAAGCTGGAACTGATCGAGAACCGTATGCAGTCCCAGAAAACTACCTTTGAGACCTTGAAGAGCGAGAACGAGGACATTGACATCGCCGAGGTTATTATTCACCTGAGCAGCGCCAAGCTGACCTATGAGGCGGCCCTGATGGCCACCGGCAAGGTGGCGCAGACCAGTCTGCTGCAGTACATTTAGCGTGACCACAGCCTCCTTCCCGGGAGGCTGTATAACTCTGGAGATACCAGTATATATAAAAGGAGAAGGGCAATGATAATTAAGACGAAGGCTTTTGGTGAAGTGGAAATTACGGAGGACAAGATCATCACATTCCCGGGCGGCATCATCGGATTCCCCGATCTGAAGAGGTTTACTTTGCTCCATGACGAGGAGAAGGGAGTGTCTGCGGGGATCCGTTGGCTCCAGTCTCTGGAGGAGCCGGGGTTTGCCATGACGGTGATGGACCCCCTGGTGGTGAAAGAAGACTATAACCCCGAGATTGACGATGAACTGCTCTCCGGGATCGGTGAGGTGACCCCGGATAATCTCCTGGTGCTGGTGACGGTGAGAGTTCCCTCCGACCTGAAGCAGATGAGCGTCAACCTTCAGGGCCCCATTGTCATCAATGTAGACGAGCGCAAGGCCTGCCAGATCATCGTGGATACGGACGCCTATCCGGTGCGCTTCCCCATCTACGAAATTCTGCAGTCCAGAAAGGCAGGTGACTGAGATGCTGGCATTATCCAGAAAGAAAAATGAGGCAATCATTGTCAACAACAACATAGAGATTACGATCCTGGAGGTCAAGGGAGACCAGGTGAAAATCGGCGTTACCGCTCCCAAGGAAGTGCCCATCTACCGCAAGGAAGTCTATGTGCAGATCCAGGAGGCTAACCAGGAGTCGGTAAGCGAGGATGGAATGATGGCGCTGAAGGACTTTTTGGCATAAAAGCCGTGGGTGATTTATGCGGTTTTCATCTTTTTTACTGAAAAAATCTTAATTTTTTTGTTGCCGCATCCGATAATAGCTATAAGAAACCAATAAGTGTCGTATAAGGATGACGACATGCAGAGACACATGGAGGTGTAATTATGGCAATAGAACCTTTAGGAAGTATCATGAGTGTACAGGCCCAGGGTGTGAGCGCTCCCAAGCCTGTGGCGCAGCCCAAGACGGCTGGCGCCGAGACCCAGAGCAACACCGCTTCGGAGGCGGCTCAGGTGGATGCCACTGTCAATGTGGTGGCGGAGGGGCAGAGCAAGGGCAATGCCGGCGGCAACAACAACGAGCAACAACAGCAGCAGCCCAGCAATGAGCAGCTTCGGCGAGCTGTGGAGCAGCTGAACAAGAACATGATGGCGCATTCGGAAGCCGTGTTCGGCATGCATGAGGGGACTAACCGCGTGACAATCAAGATCGTGGACAAAGACACCAAGGAAGTATTGAAGGAGTTTCCCCCTGAAAAGACTCTGGATATGATCGCCAAGGTATGGGAGATGGCGGGCATCCTTGTGGATGAAAGAAGATAGGAGGACAGAGATATGGCAATGAGACTTTCCGGACTTATGTCCGGCATGGATACGGAGAGCATCATACAGCAGTTGGTGGAGGCCAAGAAAACCAAGGTCAGCAAGAAGGTGACCAGGGTTTCCAACCCCAACGCTGTGAGTGTGATCACTGGAGAGGACGCCATGAACGGCGTGCAGTCCCTGGAGATCAAGAGACTGGCCAAGACCGGATATCTTACCGGCGATGTGGTGAAAGCGGCCGACGGAGGTAAAGTGACTGCCCTGACGAAACTCAGCGATCTGGGCATAAGCGGCTCCGGTTCTATCAATATAGCCACAGGCAGTACCTCCGTGGATGTCCAGATAGACGGCAACACCACTGTGTCTGATGTGCTGACCCAGCTGAAAAACGCGGGTTTGAACGCCAATTTTGACGAGGCCAACCAGAGATTCTTTGTGCTTTCCAAGGAGTCCGGCGCCGCCAGTGATTTCAGTATCACGGCCATGGACCAGGGCGGTTTGAACGCGCTGAAGGCCCTGGGGCTGCAGGAATCTCTGGATCCCGACAAGGGAGGGGCTACCTGGAAGGAGTATGAGACTTATTCCAAGTATTATGTGGCAGGCGACAGAGCGGCTACCCTTGCCAATATGCAGGGTATGATAGATAAAGACGTACAGTCCAGGACGGACAGTTATCTGGCCAAATATAAGGGACTGGTATCCTCCAAGGCTGACACCCAGAAGAAGATCGATGAGATCAACAAGAAGTACGCGGACGCGGGCAAGACGCTGAAAACCGCCGATGAGTATAAGGCGGATCTGGAAGCCAAGGAAAAGGAAATCGCCGAGAAGGAAGAGGCTCTGAAGGCGGAAACTGATCCCGAAAAGAAGAGGGCTCTGGAGGAAGAACTGGTCAACCTGAAGAAGGAGGCCAATGAGATTACGGAAGAAAAGCACGATGTTGAAATGCTGAAAAGCTATGAGGAATCCATTGTTAAGGCTGATGCTGACATGGCTGATATCAAGCAGTATGTGGACATCACGGAGAGTGTTGTGGACGGGGAGACCGTTTACAGTGCTGCGGCCACTTCCAAGCTGGTGGGAGAGGTGGAGGATCGCTACTACGACAAGGCAAAGTTTGCGGCTGATGTAATAGCTGATCCCAGTCTGGTATCAGGCGGCGCCACCAAGGTCAACGGGCAGGATGCGGAGATTTATTTAAACGGAGCGAAATTCACCAGCAGCACCAATACTTTTTCTATCAATGGCCTGACCTTCACAGCCCTGAATGAAACCAAGGACGGTGAGCAGATCACGGTGACCACCGAGCAGGATACGGACGGCATCTATGATCTGGTGAAGAACTTCCTGAAAGAGTACAACGCCATCATCAATGAGATGGATAAGCTGTACAACGCCGATTCCGCCAAGGGTTATGAGCCTCTGACCACGGAGGAGAAGAGCGCTCTTTCCGATTCCGAGGTGGAGGAGTACGAGAAAAAGATCAAAGACGCTCTGCTGAGAAGGGACGAAAACCTGAGCAGCGTGAGTTCCACCTTGAAGTTCGCTATGTCCAAGGGCTTTGAAATTGGAGGTAAGACCATGTATCTCCATGACTTCGGTATCGAGACCCTGGGATACTTTGAAGCGGCTGACAACGAGAAATATGCTTATCATATTGCCGGCGATCCGGATGACGCCAATACGTCGGGCAATCCCGATAAGCTAAAGAGCATGATTGCCAATGATCC
>JAAWKU010000068.1 GCA_022797535.1 Lachnospiraceae bacterium
TCTGCGCCGGCAGCCTCCTGCTCCGGCGACAGCCCCGCCTCACGGATGCATACCTGCATGATCTTTTTGTGCAGCATCCCCGTAAAAAACATTTCCACCGTTCCGCAGTCCACCTGTTCCAGCCGCCTGCGGCACAGCCCCTCATATGTATCCACCTCATACCCGGGGAAAAGGTCCAGTTCCGCCCCCAGCCTCCACCCCCGGGCCAGCAGCTGATTCGCCCTGCCGCTCAACTGAAACACAGGAATGCCGGATATGCCATGCTCTGTGAACTGAATCTCCCCTGTCTCCTCTAAAAGAGTCTCCCCCGGGCGGGAGACACCATAGAGCCGCACCGCGCCCTCCGCCCGCACTCCGGCCAGCGCCTTACAGTATTTCTCCCCGCAGTGCAGTTGTACCAGAGCGGGCACGGGGGAAATGACCCGGTGCCCCAGGGAATGGGCCAGTTCATAGCCGTTGCCGTCAGAACCCGTCCTGGGGGCCGCCTGACCGCCGCAGGCCAGCACCACCCGCCGGGCCCTGATCCGGCGTCCGTTTTCCAATTCCAGCAGATAGTGTCCCGCCCGGGACTTTGGTGCGGAAGGCGACTGTTCTGCGAGAGACAGCCTCCGCACCATGGCCTGGGACAGCATGGTCACCCCTTCCCGCATAAGACCATAGCGCAGCACGTCCAGCACCACCGCCGCCTGCTCGCTGGCAGGGTAGAGCCCCCCGCGCCGTTCCCGCACCAGAAGTCCCAGAGACGCAAAAAAGGCCATGGTTTCCTCCGTCCCGAAACGCTCCAGCACGGAGGCTGCCATTGCCATATTATCGCTGTAGTAAAAGGAGGGCTGCAGATCCCGGTTGCCCAGATTGCATTTCCCGTTGCCGGTCATCAGCAGTTTTTTGCCCGGCCTGTCGCCCCGTTCCAGCAGCGCCACTCCTGCCCCGGCCCGGGCCGCCGCTATGGCCGCCGTCATCCCTGCCGGGCCGCCGCCCACCACCGCCACATCCCAGCAGTCAGCTGGTGTAGTTTTCCAAGAAGTCATACAGTCGCTCCTCACCTGAGACATGCATTACCCCGATGATCTCCTGCTGCAACTTTTCCGGCAGTTGAGACAGGCGGATATTGGTATATTGGTACACTGTCTGCCGGTCCTCCAGATAGACCACGATCATGTCGTTGATTGCCACCACATAAAAATTTGGGGAGGGCTGCACGTACCGGTAGTTCATCTGCACCACCACCCGGCTGGGGGCGAAGGACAGCACTTCCAGACTCACGAATCCCCTCTCCTTCTCCGACAGGGGCGGCGCCGCCGCATAGTTCTCCATGGCTGCCACGAACTGTTCCCGGTCCATACCGATATACATATCCGGAATCTCCTCGCTGGTCTCCACCGCCGAACCACTCAGCAGATCCTTTTCCCTCAGAATATATTCCGTCTCCGCATTGATGGTCTCCGGTATACTGATCACCGGGGCTGACGGTATATCGCCCTGTCCCCCTGCGTCCTCCGCCGGAGTTTCCATAACCTGATTGTGCCACCTGGGCGCCGCCTCGGTCACGGGTTCCTCAGGCTGTTTCTCTGCCTCGCCGGGAGCCTCCTGCACATTCTGCCGGGGCTGGTAGTGCTGCGCCAGCCTGGCTCCCAGCACCCCGCCGCCCAGCCCCATCAGGCCGCACAACAACAGCCCCAGCGATAATAAGCCTATGCCACGCCCTGTCGTCTTTTTCCGTCTCATCTCGTACCCCTTTTTCCCACAATTCGTGAAAAACGGCTCGAAGAGACGTTTTTCTATGTGCGATACTGAATTCACACATAGTATCAACCATATTTTATGAAATTATTCGTTCCAGCAACTTTCTGGCTTTTTTTCCATATAATACAGAAATCTCATATTCCCGAATATTCCTGGTGGCCACCAATATGGTCCCGTAGACCACGGCCCCCAGCAAAGCCGCCACCGCCACTGCCGCCACATGGTTCATATGGGCTCCGAAAATCTTCATGACCAGCAACATGGTCAGCGCCGTGATCCCGGCCCCTGCCAGCGGAATCCCCAGAACGCGCACATATTCCGTGCCGATTCTGCCCTGCCTGATACAATATGCTGCCAGCCCTGCCAGCAGGATTCCCGTGGCCACCAACGCCCCGGATAGAATTCCCTCCGCGCCGTAGTTGCTGCCCCGGACAAAGGCATTCTGAAACAGAAGCATCAGGAGCATCCAGATTCCCAACATCCCCATCAGAATATAACGCTCCCCATAAGCCAGCAGAATCAGGGAAAACAGCACCGCCAGCCCCGCCAGCAGAACCAGGATCCCGCCGGCTCTGAGCATGCCGGCCAGTCCTTCTTCCCCTCCGGGGAAAAAGCCCGCCGCTATCTGGGGAGCCATCATCAGCATGGTCACGGCGAAATACAACCCTACCGTCCATACATAGTGCAGCCCCGAGGATGCCACATCCCTGGCATGACGCGCGTCCTCCCTGCGGATGGCGCCCTGAAGCCTGCCATACACGGGAAAGCACCGGGCAGTAAGTACCAGGACAAAAGCAACACAGATCAAAAGACATCTGCCGAAGAAGCTCCCAAAGCTGGCCACCGCCTCTCCTGCCGCCAGCTGAGCCAGAGAGATCGTTTCCCCACCGGGTACGTCGGAAGGAACCTGGGTGGACGCGGCAACATAGAGCCGGGGGGCCCTGTGCAGATAGGAAACCGTGCAGAGCAGCGTCGGAAGCAGGACCAGCAGCGCCGTACAGCTTCCCTGCCACAGAGCCCTGTAAAACGCCCTGAGAACATCCGCCATGCTCTCGGTGCGCCGCAGTCCCTCCTGTTCTCTCTGTGCGTCGGCATTTCGCCCGCTGCCCAGATAGATCACAAAGAGGAAAAGCAGAACCAGAATTTCCGCAGCCAGTATACCCCCAGCCACTCCCATGGCTCCATACATACCGGTGTAACTGCTGTTCTTCAGCAGATTGGACACCTTACTCCCATAATCCGCCAGAAGCCTGCCGAACAGAGAGCCAAATACCAGGAAAAAGCCCTGGCGCAGAACGGCACTGACCAGAGTGGGCATATAGCTTCCGCCTCCCTGGAAATATCCCAGCAGCGCCGCGTCCAACGCCTGGAGCAGAATCACCGGGGCCAGCAGCTTCATGGCGTCGGCGCTGTAGGGCGCCCGGAACAGCTTCCCCGCCAGAGGGTCTGCCAACAGCAGCAGAACCGCCGAAAGCGCTGCCCCCATAACCCCCTGGGACAGCAGAAGCTGTGTCCGCATTCGGGCCGCGCCCTTAAACTGCTCCTTGTTCCTGCGGTTTCTCTGCAGCCTGGCGATCACATCGGACACGCCCCAGGTCATCAACAGCGCGAACAGACTGATTCCCTCCATGGCCACGGCCAGACAGGCCAGGCCCTCATCTCCCAGCGCCCTTCCCATGTTCAGCATGCCGATGATGACGATAACATAGGTGTAGCAAATGATCTGTCTTATCTTTATCTCCTGTTGCTTCATAATCGGTAGTCTTTCCTTTTTCCCTTCCGTAATCCGCCGGGCGCTGTTCTCACGCCGTCTCCCTGGTAATGCCCAGGGAGGTCAGCACCTGTTCCTGCTTTTGCTCCATCACTTCCGCCTCCTCCGGTTCCATATGGTCATAACCGCAGAGATGCAGCATGCTGTGAGCCACCAGGAATGCCAGTTCCCGCCGCAGACTGTGTCCGTATTCTTCCGCCTGGCCGGCAACTCTGTCCACCGACAGGATGATATCTCCCAGGATCAGTTCGCCGCTGTCAGGATCAAAGCAGTCCGCCTCCTGTTCCTGCCCGATCTCGAAATGCCCCGGCGTCCCATACTCCAGATTGGGAAAGGACAGCACGTCCGTCTCCCGGTCGATCTGACGGTACTGCCGGTTAAACTCCCGGATGCCCTCATTGTCGGTGAGCAGCACATTCACCTGTACCTCATAGGGACAGCCCTCCGCTTCCAGCACTGCCCTGGCCACGGCCTCCACGGTCTGCTCCACATCGAAAGAATAAGTGGTCTCCGTCTCATTCTCAACGTAAAAAGTCATAATATAACTTCTCCTCTTTGAAGATTTTCTTCATCTGTGTGATCTCTTTCATGGAGATCAGGCACTGACTCAGCACTCCTGAATCCAGCTTGATCTTAAAGACGGAGTCGATGATCTTGTCATAGTCCAGGTTCCGCCCCTTGTCCGCCGCCAGAAGATGGATGATAGCGGCAGTCACCGCATCCGACAGAATCAGCACCGCCGTCTCCTTTCGCCTGACGATCCGGTCCGGCAACAGATATTCTTTCAGAATTTCCTGCATGGCAGGGGGGAAATGCCGCTTGTGGAACATGGCGAAGAGTTCCTCACCCTGCTCCTTTCCCTCGTCCGTATCTTTGTTCTGATATAATACCCCGATCTTGTGATAGAAGCCGGCTGCTTTCACCGCCTGCACATCCAGTTCCAGCCTGCCCCCGATGCGCTCGCAGAAATAGGCGGTATGCATGCTCTGGTAATAGTCCTCCCGGGCCTCCTCCTTCAGCCGGGTGAGAAGTTCGCACTCCGGCGCCGTCAGTTCCATATAGGCCACCCGGTAACGGTAGGTCACAGACTGGGAGAACAGTTTCAGAATTCCCAGCAGCAGAATGGCGCTGATGATCACATTGGCTGCGGGAACCACGAACAATTCCATGTCCAGCCTCTCGTTGGCAAACAGCACCACATTGGCGGTCTCGCAGACCAGCAGTGCCAGCAGGGAAATGGCAAAGGGCACACCCACCCTGAATTCCGTGTCCAGACGTCGGAACAGGCTGACCCCGATCAGTCCGCAGACCAGGTACATCATGAACATCTGGCTCTCCGCGCCGCTGCCCAGTACCGTGATCATCAGCAGCACCGATCCCGCCGCCGCCCCCAGAAAAGTGCTGCCGTACAGCGCCAGGGTGATATAGACCACCAGGAAAGGCCACGCCCCCACAGGCAGGAACACACAGGCCAGAGCCACCGCCAGACAGGCCAGCAGGCAAAGATAAAAGCGCATTAAATGCCTCTCGTTGTCATATTGCATCAGATGCTCCGCGGCTTCCTGGCGGACCAGAAGGCTGAGTACCGCCATACCCATGGCCGTCATCACCATATTGCGCAGCTGGATGTCCTGCCCTGCCTGCTGCAGCCTTCCCAGCAGCCACACGCCCGCCACTGCTGCGACCAGCAGTCCGAGCCCCGCCAGCAGATGATACCATCTGTAATTCTTTTTCTTTTCACCCATATTTATCTTCGACCGTATCTCTTCTCTCCGGCCCCGGCTCTTCCTCTCCGATTCTCCCTGTACTTTTCCTTTGCCTCAAAATCCTCATATGCCTTAACGATTTTCTGTACCAGGGGATGGCGCACCACGTCCTTGCTGGTCAGGTTGCAGAAAGCGATGTCCTCCAGCCTGCCCAGTACCTTTGTGGCCACATCCAGCCCTGACTGGCTGCCGGAGGGCAGGTCCTTCTGAGAGCCGTCCCCGGTGACCACCACCTTGGAGCCGAACCCGATACGGGTCAGGAACATTTTCATCTGGGCCGGAGTGGTGTTTTGGGCCTCGTCCAGTATTATATAGGCGTTGTCCAAAGTGCGGCCGCGCATATAGGCCAGTGGAGCCACCTCGATCAGACCTTTTTCCATATTTTTGGCAAAAGTCTCCGCGCCCATAATCTGGTACAGAGCGTCGTACAGGGGACGCAGGTAGGGATCCACCTTGCTCTGCAGATCCCCGGGCAGAAAACCCAGTTTCTCACCCGCCTCTATGGCCGGGCGGGTCAGGATGATCCGACTCACCTCGTCGTTCTTGAAAGCGGTGATAGCCATGGCCATGGCCAGGTAGGTTTTTCCCGTGCCCGCAGGACCCAGGCCGAAGGTGATCATCTTGCCGCGAATGGCGTCCACATACTGTTTCTGTCCCAATGTCTTGGGCCGGATGGGTTTGCCGCTGACAGTGTGACAGATCACATCCCCGTCCAGTTCCGACAGCATCTCCTCCTTTTCCTCCTTGCCCAGCGTAATGGCATAATCCACGCTCTGTTCCTCGATCTCGCTGCCTTTTCTGGAAATCTCCGTAAGCTGGCTCAGAATCCGGCACGCCTGATTGGCCTGGTGTTCTTCTCCGGTGATGATCACCCTTCCGTTACGGTCCACCACGGTCACATGCAGATCTCTCTCAATCTTGCGCACATAGGAATCCCCCGCGCCGAAAATCTTCTGCATATGCTCCGCAGGCATATCCATCTGTAGTGTCACTTCACTCATATTTACTCCTTTTATCCTTACAATCTGCCGGGAAAGCATGGATTCCCCGCTCTTCCCGAAACCTCTTTCTCTCTGTCCGCATTGTATTTCCCGGGTCGCCCGGCCTGCTCATTCCACACCGTCCACCGATACATTTCCTCCGCTGTCCGCCGGAGCCTGATCCGCGCCTGACTCCATACCGGTGGGCACCAGGCGTCCCGTGAGCTGATCCACCAGGATCCATCCCTCCATGGTCCAGCAGGTGCTGCTCTCTTCTATTTTAACATCTTTTTCAATAATGTGTACCCCTTTTTCCTCTAAAGTTGCAAGAAATTGCATTTCTTTTTCCACCAGCAGAGTCTCCGCCTGCTTCAAAGTGTACTCATGTTCCACATTCATATATTCCCGATAGACGTACTGCCCCCAGGAGACAGGGATGGACAGCTTCTCCAGCACCATGGGCGTATGTCCCTGAACCACCGTGTCATACACCAGGTAGGGACGCTCCATGGGAAGTTTTACCTCCCTGCTGCCCAGCCTTAGAAACGGACGGCTGGACCTGCGCCCGGTATAGGTCTTTCGGATATAAGTGGCAGGCAGCGTATCCTGATAGCTGATGGAATGCTCTACTGTGATATCCGCGTCCGCCGTTATGTACTTATACTCCCGAACCGTGGCGTCCTCGTTATAGATGGGCACCCGGCCTTCCACCAGCAGCGTGCCCTCTTCCACCATGTCCCCGATCTTCACCACCGGAACGCCGCTGCGAACAATCATGGAAGTGATGACGCCGGAATATTCCGACACCAGATCCCGCCCGCCCTCGTAAACCTCCTCCGGTATCACAATAGGAGCATCATTCTCCTTGACGGAAATCTCCAGCCTGGTGCCGGAGAGCCTGGCAGAGGTCCAGGTGATCTCCGGGAAAGCCCGGCGGATCTCCTTCTCCAGGGCCCCTATATCCAGCTCTGTCTTTAACATGCCCACGCGTATCTGCTGCGAAGCCAGAAAATCCGCAAACACCTCCTGGGTGATCTGGTAATTCCCCTCCAGACTGATATCCCACACAAAGCGGTAGCTGACGATCCAGAACGCCACGCACAAAAACAGCCCCACAATAAAAATTTTCCTTTTCAGCAGTCCGGGCAGCAAAAAGGGTAGTCCATATCTTTGCAAGACGACTACCCTCACTCCCGTTTTCCTGGCTATTGGACGAAGCTGCCGAAAGGCGCTCAGGCTGATACACATGGTGTAGGCCTCCCCCTCCTTGCAGATATCCCATAGAAGAATGTTCTTATTGCTGCACAGGTTCAAAAAACGCTCCGGGGACACGCCCCATATTTTCATCCTGACATACCCTTTGAGGAATTGCAGTATTCCCAGCATATAAACCCTCCCGGCTTAAGGCTACTGATATCTGACACAGCGGATACAGCCGCTGATCTTCATGTCCTCATTGGTGTAGTACTCAATGGACAGGCGTTGTCCCTCGAAGCATACCTGACAGTTCTTGCCCTGCAGCAAAATCTGACATTCCGTATATTCCAATATTCCCTTATAGTTCTCCACCCACGCTTCCTGGCTGCCGGTGAGAGTCACCCGCAGGGCTCCCAGCAGTATATCCTTGGGCAGGGAAAGAGAATCTATGATGGCCTCCCTGCGGCTGAGCCCCTCCGCTTGCTTTCTTTTCATGCTTACCTCATTCCCGCATATCCCGGGCGTGCCCATGGAATCCCCTCCGGGCAAACCCGGCCGGCATCTCCTGTTGCCACCCACGGGGTTTTGATCCGGGCTATGCCGCGGCAGAATGGTTCTCCCTGCAATATATGCGGCCGCTTCATGAGGTATGCCATCTGCGGACTCCCGTCATTCCCGGTCCAGAATGCGGTGAATCAGCGCCGGGGACTGAGGTTTCTCTCCGCCCAGGGTATAAGCCCGGTAAAAACGCTCCCGGGCCGCTGCCGCCTTTGCCGGGTCATTGTAATGCAGATAGGCCAGGGGCTGGCCTTCCTTCACATAGTCCCCCACCTTGGCCTCCAGCACCAGGCCCACCGCCAGGTCGATCTCACTGTCCTTTGTCTCGCGCCCGCCGCCCAGCAGCAAAGAGCAGACGCCGATCTCGTCACAGCGGATCTCCCGCACATAACCCTCCCCGCGGGCCAAAAGAGGCTCCACATGGGAAGCCCGGGGCAGCAGCGACGGATCGTAGACCGCCCCGGGATCGCCGCCCTGGGCCCTGATAAATTCCGCCAGTTTTTCCAGCGCCGCGCCGCTGCGCACCGCCTCCTCCAGCATGTCCCGGGCCTGCTGCCCATCCCGGGCTCTCCCCCCGGCCACCAGCATCTGGCTGCCCAGAGTCATGCACAGTTCCATAAAGTCTTTCGGTCCCTCTCCCCGCAAGGCCGCAATGGCCTCCTTCACCTCCAGGGCATTGCCCACCGCCCTGCCCAGGGGCTGATCCATGTCGGATACCACCGCCACGGTATGCCGTCCCGCCCCGTTGCCGATGCGCACCATTTCCCGGGCCAGAGCCAGAGCATCCTCCAGGGTTTTCATGAAGGCGCCGCTGCCGGTCTTGACATCCAGCACGATGGCATCCGCCCCCGCCGCCAGCTTCTTGCTCATAATGGAACTGGCAATCAGAGACATATTGTCCACGGTGGCAGTCACATCCCGCAGAGCATACAGCTTCTTGTCCGCAGGAGCCAGATCCGCCGTCTGCCCCATAATGGAGATACCGATCTCCTCCACCTGTGTCATAAATTGTGTCCGGCTGATCCCGGTGGAGAAACCCGCAAAACTCTCCAGCTTATCTATGGTTCCCCCGGTGTGTCCCAGTCCCCGGCCGCTCATCTTGGCGATTTTGACGCCGCAGGCCGCCACCATGGGAGCCAGAGCCAGAGAGGTTTTGTCCCCCACCCCTCCGGTGCTGTGCTTGTCCACTTTCACCCCCCGGATGCCGGACAGGTCCAGCATGTCTCCGCTTTGGGCCATGGCCAGGGTCAGGGCCAGAGTCTCCTCCTGGTCCATCCCCTGGAAGTACACAGCCATCATCAGAGCCGAGACCTGGTAATCCGGGATCTCCCCCCGGGTGTAGCCCTGGATGAAAAACTGGATTTCTTCGGAGGACAATTTGCCTCCGTTTCTTTTTTTCATGATGATATCATACATTCTCATACAATCGCCGCCTTTCCGCGCCCCGTTTCCTGCCGGGCCAGCTCCCGGTCCGGTGTTTTTTTCCAACAGTGAAAAAAGGGGAGCCCATAGGTTTTACTCTTTCAGTCTACCATAAAGATCTCCCTGTGTCACCCCTTATAAAACGCCATGGCGCCTCCTCCCAGGCGGACTTTGGCCGGTTCCTCTCCCGTCCTCCTATTTCTCCGTATAGAAATTCTTGTACAATAACCTCCAGTTAGCCGCGAACCATCGCATAATCTGCCAGTAGCCGCAGCCTCCCAGATCAAACTCCCGGATCAAATCAAACTTGCCCTGGAGACTGCGCACGTCCTCAAACCAGACTTCATGCTCTATGGCGGCATCACTCCCCTGAGAGACCACCGCCCCGCCGCCACCGCCCTCCTGGGGAGCGTTTTCTCCTGCCTGGGTGTAGGTAAAGAAAGGACTTTGCGCCACTTCGTCAAACTGGATGGGCACATCCTGCTCTATGGCGATCCGTACCGCCTGGACATTGCCGATGGAAGTTGCCTTGGTCTCTCCCTTCACAAAGGGCAGGGGCCAATCATAACCATAATTGGGAATCCCCAGATCAATCTTCTGGGGTGGGATTTCCGACACGGCGTACTCCACCACCCGGCGCACCTGATTCAGAGGAGCCACGGCCATGGGAGGCCCGTAGGTATACCCCCACTCATAAGTCATCAGCAGCACATGATCCGCCGCTTCCCCCAGCGCCCGGTAATCCTTGCCCTCATAAAGGACGCCTTTCTGGTCAGCGCTGGTCTTGGGCGCCAGGGCCACGGAGGTATGATAGCCGTTGGCCCGCATACGCTCCGCCACCTGCCACACAAAGTCCGTGAAAGCCTCTCTGTCCTCCGCCAGGATGTACTCAAAGTCGATATCCACTCCCTGATAACCCTTCTGTGCCATGGTCTCCAGCAGATTGTCAATCAACTGGTTTACTGCCTCCTGGTTCTGTACCACATTGTGGATCAGATAGTTGCTGAAGCGCCCCTGTTCGTCCAGAGGCGTCAGGGTCAGAATGGGCGCGGTACCGTTTTGCAGTGCCATTTCGATCATCCAGTCGTCCGGCAGCGCCGGAGGCAGAAGCCGTCCCTGGGTGGTAAATCCATAGGAAAAAATAGCCAGTTCCGACAGATAGGGCAGCGTGTCGGCCAGAACCGTTTCATTGATGTAGGGATAGGCATATCCCGTGACCCGCAGGGAACGGTAAGGCTGCCTTGTCCCCAGGTCGATAAAAAGAGCCTGCCCCAAGGCAAGCTCATATGGATAAATGATCTGATTGTCCCGGATAATGGTCTCCACATCCACACCATAGGCTGCGGCGATGCTGTCCACCGTGTCTCCCCGCCGCACCACATAAATCGCTGTTCCTTCCGGCATATGTCAGTTTCCTTCCTGTCAGGGGATATAACATATTATATGCCTCCCTCCGGGATATTATGAAGCAAATTATGAAACAAATATTCCGTCCGCCGTGACACCTGTAAGCCAAGTCTGCAGACAGCCTATATCACGGTCAGTACCCCCAGAGATTTGAGCAGCAGAATCACCAGCAGCACAGGCGCCACATAGCGGATCATCGCCACATACAGAGGTCTCCTGCCAAATTTGCACCCGGACTTCTCCGCCTCCTGGATCACCACACCGGGTCTGACGATCCAGCCGATCAGCACACAGGTGCCTATGGCCACTATGGGCATAAGGCAGTTATTGCTGATATAGTCCATGATATCCAGGATCTGGGCATGGGCGCCATTGGGCAGCGTAATGTCAAAATACAGCTTATTGTAGCCCAGGCACACCACCACCGCCCCGGCCAGGGCAATGCCAGTCTCCAGGGACGCCGCCCTGAACCGGGACATATGAAACCTGTCCATCAGACTGGAAACCACCGCCTCCATGACAGACACCGCGCTGGTCAGCGCCGCGAACAGCACCATGGCAAAGAACAGAGCCCCCACCAGACCGCCCACCTTACCCATGGAGGCAAAGACTCTGGGCAGGGAGACAAACATCAGGCTGGGGCCCGACGCCGCCATACCCTCCCTTCCCATGAACGTATATACTGCCGGAATAATCATGACACCCGCCAGAAAGGCCACCGCCGTGTCAAATATCTCAATCTGGTTGATGGATTTGACCAGATTGGAATCGTCCCGCACATAGGAGCCATAGGTGACCATAATCCCCATAGCTACGCTGAGACTGAAAAACAACTGCCCCATGGCGTCCAGCAGCACCGTGAAAAATCCCTTCACCGTCATGCCCTCCAGATCGGGCACCACAAAGATCCGAAATCCCTCCAGACCAGTCCGCACCGCTCCCGCTTCGTCCTGATATCGGATGGTCAGGGAAAACACCGCTATCCCCACCACCAGAAGCAGCAACAGAGGCATAAGCACCCTGGAGAAAGACTCGATGCCCTTGTTGACGCCCCGGAAGATCACGAAGGCTACCAGGAACAGAAATACCGCCATAAACACCACAGGCTGCCACTCTCCCGTAATAAAGTCCGTGAAATAGCCGTCGGAGGCCGCCAAAGCCCCCTCTCCGGTCAAATAGGCCAGGAAGTATTTCACCACCCAGCCGCCGATCACGCAATAATATGGCAGTATGATCACCGGCACCAGGCTGGCAAACACTCCCAGAAAGCCCCACCTGGGATGCAGCCTGCCATATGCGGTCAGCGGACTCTGCTTGGTTTTTCTCCCGATGGCAATCTCCGTGGTCAGCAGGGTAAACCCAAATGTGAGCGCCAACACCAGATATACCACCAGGAACAGGCCGCCCCCGTCCTTAGCCGCAAGATAGGGGAACCTCCAGATATTTCCCAGGCCCACCGCGCTCCCCGCCGCCGTAAGCACAAAACCCAAAGAACCCGAAAAGGAGTTCCTGCTCTTCTCTTTTTTCATCTCTCTGTCGGGGATAATCCCCTTCCTCCCTTATCCGCATTTGTACTATAAAATACCAGATCCGGCGCTCCCTGTCAAATCCTACTCAATTCCCCCGGGCCAAAAATATTTAGTTCCCCTTTTCCGCATGCAGAATCGTATTCTGACAGACAAATCCCCCGGCAGTTCCAGAGCCGGGGGATTCAGGAATATGGTATAGATTAATTGACGGTTGCAATTCTTCCTTCATTGATTCCATAAAGTATGTAGTGCATATACAGAGCGTCTTTATCATAACCGAATACCTCTTTCACGTCAGGGTATCTGTCGGCGTATTCCGTATAGTTGAACTGCTCCATAGTCACCACCGGCGAAGCGGAAAGGCCTTCCGCCCCCTCCAACAGCCAGGGATTATTGAGATCCGCGTCCGTGGGATCCCAGTCTCTGCATGGAGAATCCTCCGATATTCTGGCAGCCGTGGGCTTTTCAAACAGCCCCGCCGTCTCGCTGTCAGAGTATACCACCACGGTGGTACCCGGTTTGCAGTTTTCATAGATCCATTTTGCGTCCTCGGCTGCCAGCCTGACACAGCCCAGTGACGCGTTCTCGCCCAGCTTGTTGTACTCCTCCCACTCCAGCGTATCCGGAGAGGGCTCTATATAGGGCACCGAATGGAACAGGATTTTCCCGTTGAACCGCACCGCATATCTTCCATAGGTGTCATCCACCATCAGACGCCATTCATAATAATCGGAGGTCTGAAAAACCCCTTCCGGCGTTTCATGTCCTTCTCTGCCGCAGGAACAGACCATTGCCTTAACAGGCGTCACGGTACCGTCCTCCTCCGTCCGCACAACGGAAACGCAGTTTAAAGCCCTGTTGACAAAAAGCGTATAATCCGGTCTCGTATCCACAAAGGCCCCTGCCATGGGCATATCCTGCAATTCCTCTGCGCCTACAGCGCCCGTCATACTGAAACACAGCAGCATGCTTACGCATAGGATCCTGATCATCAGACCACGAAATCTTTTCATATTGTACCTTCCTTGTCCTTTATCATCCTTACCTGTCTACGCAACGCAGAGATTATAACACACCAGGCTTCATACTGCAATAGCTTTTCCCCGGCGCCCGGCATTATCAACCGTGAATACGCCGGATCAATACGCTGAATTACGCTGAATTACACTGCATTAATGAAAAAAGAATTTGTATGTTTTTCCAAACTATGTTAATATAAATACTTAGTAATAAAATTTGCCAACAACCATGACAGCGGCGGGGCCATGGTAAAGGCGCCGTTTACGCGGGCCCGGCAGACCTTATGACAGACAGATGCCTGAGCAGAAAGCGGATCACCGGTCCGGCGGAACATATGCAGATTTTTAATTTCAGAAGAAATGAGGAGGAAATCAAATGAGTGAAAAAAAGATCCCCTATAAAATCTATCTGGAGGAGAACGAAATCCCCGGCAGTTGGTACAACCTGCGGGCCGACATGAAAAACAAGCCTGCGCCGCTGTTAAATCCCGGCACCTTGCAGCCCATGACTGCTGAAGAGCTGAAAGCCGTTTTCTGTGACGAACTGGTGGCCCAGGAATTGGACGAAATCAATGCCTACATTCCCATTCCCCAGGAAATACAGGACTTCTACAAAATGTACCGCCCCTCGCCTCTGGTGAGGGCCTACTGCCTGGAGGAAAAGCTGCAGACTCCTGCCAAAATCTATTACAAGTTCGAGGGCAACAACACCAGCGGCAGCCACAAGCTGAACTCCGCCATCGCCCAGGCTTACTACGCCAAAAAGCAGGGACTCAGGGGCGTCACCACCGAGACCGGCGCCGGCCAGTGGGGCACCGCTCTGTCCATGGCCTGTTCTTATTTTGACCTGGACTGCCTGGTATACATGGTGAAAGTCTCCTATAAACAGAAGCCTTTCCGCCGGGAAGTGATGCGCACCTACGGAGCCACCGTCACCCCCTCCCCCAGCATGACCACCGAAGTGGGCCGGAAGATTCTGGCCGAGCATCCCGGCACCTCCGGCAGTCTGGGCTGCGCCATCTCCGAGGCTGTGGAGGCGGAGCAGAACCGGGAGGGCTACCGCTATGTGCTGGGCAGCGTGTTGAACCAGGTGTTGCTGCATCAGACCATCATCGGCCTGGAGACCAAAGCCGCTCTGGACAAGTATGACATTGTTCCCGATATCATCATCGGCTGCGCGGGCGGCGGCTCCAACCTGGGTGGACTGATCTCCCCCTTTGCGGGTGAAATGATCCGCGGGGAGAGGAATTACCGCATTATCGCAGTGGAACCCGCCTCCTGCCCCAGCTTTACCCGGGGCGTGTTCGCCTACGACTTCTGTGATACCGGCAAGGTCTGCCCTCTGGCCAAGATGTATACCCTGGGCAGCGGCTTTATCCCCTCCGCCAACCATGCGGGCGGGCTGCGCTATCACGGCATGAGCCCCGTTCTCTCTCAGCTCTACCATGACGGCATCATGGAAGCCACCAGCGTGGAACAGACTGCCGTATTTGAGGCGGCGGTACAATTTGCCAGAGTGGAAGGCATTCTCCCCGCCCCCGAGAGCAGCCATGCCATCCGTGTAGCCATCGACGAGGCCCTGAAGTGCAAGGAGACCGGAGAAGAAAAGACCATTGTATTCGGTCTCACCGGTACGGGCTATTTCGACATGGTGGCCTATGAGAAATTCAACAACGGGGAGATGGCAGACTATGTTCCCAGCGATGAGGACTTAAAGCCGGGCTTTGAGGGCATCCCCCGCTTCCCCGGCAACGAATTTTAAGATACCTGATATTAAACAGGGCGCCGCTTTCCGCGACGCCCTGTACCCGTCATGCACTTCCACGATCTCTGCAGCCTCCTCCGTGCGGTACACCCTTTGCCCCTGACAGTAGATACTGTATATTCCCTCCTCTGCCAGCCCCTGAAGAGCCTCTGGGGCAAAACTGTCCGCCACATACACCGGCAACAGGGACAACAGCACCCTGGCGCAGCCCCCCTCGTAGCTATAACCCACCAGATTGTGCAAAGCCGCCTTACACAGACCCGATTCCACATCCACATAGGGAAAGCGGATCTCCCCGCTCTCCCACTCATAATACTGCAGGGTGTCAAGCCGGTTCATGGGATAATCCCTAAGAAAAACCATGCTCACGGGACGATTATATTCCAGGATACCTGCCTCATAGATATTTTGCTCCCGGCGGTCAAACAGAGGATAGGCATATCCTCCTCCCCGCCGGTCCAGGTTCCTGGTAAAGCCGTCATAGCTTGACAGCACGCCCCGGGTATAACCCTGAGCCTCCAGAGCCTGTGCCACATAATCTATGACAAAAGCATTGCGCATCCAGCCCAGGTCTACGAATTCCGTGATCCCATTCTCCCTGGCGTACCCTGCGTATTCATCGGACAAAACCAGCCGCACCTGACGGTCCTCCAGCAGTTCCACCCGGACGGCTGCAGGGTCAGCGGCATAGGCCGCCATCTCCCGGCAGGCAGCCCCGGCCTCCGGGTTCAGGAATGGGTCAAACTCCATCGCCTGTTCATCGCTCTCTGCGGCGAACAGATTGCCATACTGCACATACACAGGCCCCAGATACTGTTCCCGGCAGCCGCTCTCCTGAAGCAGCCAAAGCGCCTCATACAACGCCGGCTCCACCGTAAGCGCCTCCCCCGGACAGCGGTTGATGGCATGAAGATTGTTCACCCCCTCAAAAAAAGACTGGCTGTGGAACAACTGGTACGCATGAACCATGGCCTCCGTGTACAGATCCGTAAGCTGCCGGACCTGGGTGCGCACCGCCGGCCCATCCCCCTCTATATCATACTGGAACACAAATTCTCCGCCGCAGTGCTCTTTCCCCGTAGAACTGGCCGTGATCTCCCGCCAGCCCCCGTCTCCCCCGCCCAGCAGGCCCAGGAAGCCATAGATCAGGGCAGACGCGCCTATGACAAAAAATAGTACTGCCAGCCCTGTCCGCAGTCTGATATGTCTCTCCGACAACTGTATCTTTTCCACTGGCCCGGGATGCGGCAGATCCCAGTTGCCCCTTCTCGTCATCTTTCCCATATGCGCCTTTGCCCCGTATCTGATTCGGCTTGATCCAAACTCCTGCTGCTCCTGTACCGGCCGTTGTACCGGCATCCCTCAAAGCATACACCTGCCATAAAACGGCTGTGCCTGCCACGCAGAACTCTTTCGGTACTTCTGTGTGGTTCTTCCCCATGCAGACACAGCACAGCCAGACTGTATCCATCCCTCTGCTCTCCGCCTATATGACCGCCAGAAGAAGCAACAGCAGAAACAACAGCAGAATCACCCCAAACAGCACAAAGCCTATGACAGCGCCCTTCCGGCATGCCTTGTAATTGCGGTAGTACCTCTTCCTCTTGAAAATCTGTGCCGCAAGGATGCCCGGCACAGGCAGCAGAAAAGACAGGAACGCATAGAAGAAACTGCCGGTGT
>JAAWKU010000069.1 GCA_022797535.1 Lachnospiraceae bacterium
AGGGAGGCGATGCGGTGGCATCGTTGACCGACGACAACGCGGCAGATGGAAATTCAGGCAAGTCATTTTGCGAAATGTGAACGATACGGTACACTAGTATGGAATACTGGCTGAGAAAACACGACAGGAGAAAACATAAGAGAATGATTGATAAAAAGGTATTTTACAAAAATCTAATAAGGCTTGCCCTTCCCATTGCGCTTCAGAGCCTGATGCTGGCGGCGGTGGCGGCAGGGGACGCGCTGATGCTTGGGAAGGTTGCCCAGGATGAGATGACTGCAGTCTCTCTGGCTACCCAGATTCAGTTTGTCCAGAATATGTTCCTGGGGGCGATCACGGCGGCGGGAGCCATTCTGGGGGCCCAGTACTGGGGCAAGGGCGACAGACGCACGCTGGAAGATATCTTTAACATCATGCTTCGATTCTGCATGGCAGTGTCCGTCCTGTTTTTTCTGGCCTGTGAATGGATGCCTGTGCAGCTTATGCATATTTTCGCGAAGGATGATTCCCTGATTGCCATAGGCAGTTCCTATCTGCGCATTGCGGGATGGTCTTATCTGCTCACGGGTATTTCCCAATGTTATCTGACCATGATGAAAGTGTCGGAACATGTCAGGCCCGGAGCGCTCATCAGTTCCTGCGCGGTGCTGCTTAACATTGGATTAAACGCGGTTTTTATTTTTGGCTTATTTGGAGCGCCCAGGATGGAGGCCCGGGGAGCCGCGCTGGCGACTACCATTTCCCGTGTGGTGGAACTGGTTTTGTGTGTGGCTGTATCTTCCGGGGCGTCGTATATCCGTCCGGCCTTTGACAGGCTGATCAGGCCGCAGGAGCAGGCAGGCAGACAGTTGAAAGCGGATTTCAGGAAACAGTGCCTGCCTCTTTTGGGCGGTTCCCTGTGCTGGGGCGTGGGATTTACATCCTACACCGCGATCATGGGACATATGGGGACAGACGCCGCCGCAGCCAATTCTGTGGCGGCGGTGGCCCGGGATCTGATCTGCTGCATGTGCAACGGCATTGGCAGCGCTGCCGGGATCATGGTGGGGAACGAACTGGGAGCGGGACGTCTTGACCGGGGCAAGGCATACGGAATAAAACTCAGAAACCTGTCTTTTGTCATCGGATTTCTATCCACTGCTCTGGTGCTTGCGGCGACGCCGCTGATGGTGAAAATGGTGATTCTGACGGATCAGGCCCGAGAATATCTCATCGGAATGATGGTGATTATGTCCGTCTATATGATCGGGCGCTGTGTCAACACTGTCACCATCAACGGCGTGCTGGACGGAGGCGGGGATACCTTGTTCGACATGTACAGTCTGATCGTCAGCATGTGGATGATAGCCATTCCCCTGGCGCTTGCAGGGGCGTTCTTACTGCATTGGTCGCCTCTGGTGGTTTACGCCTGTACCTGCCTGGACGAGGTGGGCAAAATCCCCTGGGTGATGATTCGGTTCAGAAAGTATAAGTGGGTGCAGGACCTGACGAGGTAGTTTGAAAGCAGCCCTGGAGAATGGGGGCCGGGATGAGGAGGAAGCATGAGACAGTATGAATGTTTTGAACTGACATTTACGGGGCCGGAGCCGGAAGGCTCCTGGGCGCAGGCAGATTTGCGGGCAGAATTTGCCTGTGAGGGAATCATCCGGGAAGTGGATGGTTTTTATGCGGGAAATGGCTTTTACAAAGTGCGCTTTTACCCGGACAGGGCCGGGGTATATAGCTGGAAGGTCACAGGGGCGGTTACCGCTGAGGGAGAGGAAGTATGCCAGGCAGCAGATGCCTCTGCCCGCGGCATAGTCCGTGCGTCCGGCCAGCACTTTACATATGACGGCGGCGGTTGGTACCGCCCTTTTGGAACCACGGTCTACGCCCTGATCCACCAGGACAAAAATCTGGTGGATACCACCATGGAGACACTGGAGAAGGCTTCTTTCAACAAGGTACGCTTCTGCGTGTTTCCCAAACATTACGACTTCAACCACAATGAGCCGCCGTTTTTTCCTTTTGAGAAAAAGGAAGGGGGCTGGGATGTGCACCGGCCCGTCTTTGCCTACTGGGAGACGCTGGAGGCCAGAATACGGGAACTGGACGCCATGGGCATACAGGGGGATCTGATTCTGTTCCATCCCTACGACCGATGGGGCTTTTCGGAATTTAGCCGGGAGGACAGTCTGGTCTATCTGGACTATCTGCTCCGGCGGCTCTCGGCCATGCCGAATTTGTGGTGGTCTCTGGCCAATGAGTACGACCTGATGCCGAACTACAACTTACAGGACTGGACGGATTTTGCCGGATTTATGGCGGGCCATGATCCCTACGGCCATTGCCTGAGCAATCACAACTGTATGGCCTATTGGGATTTTTCCCGGAAAGAAATCACCCATTGCAGCATCCAGGATGCAAATGTCATCGAGACCCCGGAACTATGGGAGCAGTACGGCAAACCGGTGGTCTTTGACGAATGCCGCTATGAGGGTGACATCGTTCATTCCTGGGGCAATCTCTCCGGCAGGGAGCTGACACGCCGTTTCTGGACGGCAGTGTGCTGCGGCGGTTATTGTACCCATGGAGAAACTTTTTACAGCCAGGACGAGGTGCTCTGGTGGTCCAGGGGCGGCGTGCTGAAGGGGGAAAGCCCCGCCAGAATCGCTTTTCTCCGGGAGATCGTGGAATCCCTGCCCGGGCCGCTGGACTTTTTGGGGGACGGACTGGGGGTTTATACGGAGGGACAGCTGACCGCCATGCAGGAGCAGGGCGCGCCGGAGGCTTTTCGGAAAAGTTTTTTTCATATGGCCATGCTGAATTTGCCCCGGGAGCGGGTACGGTCCTTTCTCACCAAGGAGCGGGTGGCGCTGGGGCATTGCGGGCAGGAGGCATATTTGAAATACCTGGAGAGGCAGTGTCCCTCCCTGACGGAACTGGATCTGCCCCGGGAGGGCAGTTACCGCGTGGAGGTGATCGACGCCTGGAATATGACCAGAGAAGTTGTGGCTGAGAATGTTTGCGGTAAGGTGCAGGTAAAGCTGCCCGGACGGGAGGATATGGCAGTGCTGGCGCTGCGACAGTAGGCCGCCATACCGGCGCGGGTTCAGGGGCCCGGGGTGGATCCGATGAAGAACCGGCGGGAAATGTGTCCATATTTTGTCGAAATAGTAGGAAACAGGAGGATTTTATAAAAAAATTAACATAAAGTTTACAAAATATTAAGGGATAAGTATTTTCTATGGTTGAATCCCGTACACAAATCTGCTACAATATCTCTGTTCAGGCTTTATTCAGAAGTGCCGGAGCCATGCGGAAGGGCACGGAGATGAGGCCGGTATTGGAATCCAAATACTAATCAGTGCATATCGCCGGCCAGGCAGGAATCCGGCCTGGCCGGGACGAAGGAACATGCCCTGGCCAGGCCGGCGTGTCTGGCATCAGGCGCCTGGGAAGTCTCCGATATTGATATGCGGAAATGAGGCAAGGATGAAATTAACAGAAAAGATATTCGGCACCCACAGCCAGAGGGAGTTGAAGCGTATCCTGCCCATCGTGGACTCCATCGAGGCTCTGCGGCCCCAGATGATGGAACTTACGGATGAGCAGATGAAAGCCAGGACGGAGGAGTTCAAGGGGCGGCTTTCAAATGGCGAGACCCTGGACGATATACTGCCCGAGGCCTATGCCCTGGTGCGGGAGGCGGCCAGGAGGGTGCTGAAGACGGAGCACTACCGGGTACAGCTTATCGGCGGGGTGATTATGCATCAGGGCCGGATCGCCGAGATGAAGACCGGCGAGGGCAAGACCCAGACCTTTTTGCTGCCCGCCTATCTCAACGCTCTGGCGGGCAAGGGTGTGCATGTGGTCACGGTCAACGACTATCTGGCCAAGCGTGACGCGGAGTGGATGGGACAGGTTCATGAGTTTCTGGGACTCACCGTAGGCGTGGTGCTCAACAGCATGACCCCGGAGGAGAGGCAGAAAGCGTACCGCTGCGATATCACCTATGTGACCAACAATGAGTTGGGATTTGACTATCTGCGGGACAATATGGTGATCTACAAGGAGCAGCTGGTACTGCGGGATCTCCATTTCGCCATTATCGACGAGGTGGACTCGGTGCTGATCGACGAGGCCCGGACGCCGCTGATCATCTCCGGCCAGAGTGGCAAGTCCACCGCCCTGTATGAGATGTGTGATATGCTGGCCCGGCAGATGAAGCGGGGCGATGACATGGCGCAGCTCTCCAAGATGGACGCCCTGATGGGCATTGTCCAGGAGGAGACAGGAGACTTTATCGTCAACGAGAAGGACAAGGTGATCAACCTGACAGCGGCAGGCGTGGAGAAAGTGGAGAAATTCTTCCACATTGACAACTACGCCGACCCGGAGAATCTGGAGATCCAGCACAATATCATTCTGGCGCTGCGGGCCCACAACCTGATGTTCCGGGATCAGGACTATGTGGTCAAGGACGACCAGGTGCTGATCGTGGATGAATTCACCGGGCGCATCATGCCTGGACGGCGCTATTCCGACGGTCTGCACCAGGCCATCGAGGCCAAGGAACGGGTAAAGGTAAAGCGGGAGAGCAAGACCCTGGCATCCATTACTTTCCAGAATTTCTTTAACCTTTTTGACAAAAAATGCGGGGGTACCGGTACGGCGCTGACCGAAGAGAACGAGTTTCGGGATATCTACGGCATGGACGTGGTGGAAGTGCCCACCCACAGGCCCATCGCCCGTATAGACAGACAGGACGCGGTGTACAAGACCCGGGCGGAGAAGCTGAAAGCCATCGTGGAGGCGGTGGAAGAGGCCCATGCCAAGGGACAGCCCGTGCTGGTGGGCACCATCACCATCGACGCCAGCGAGGAACTGAGCAAACTGCTGGGTAAGAGGGGGATCGCCCACAAGGTGCTGAACGCCAAGTTCCATGAACTGGAGGCGGAGATCGTGGCGGACGCCGGGATCCACGGGGCGGTGACCATCGCCACCAACATGGCGGGCCGCGGTACGGATATCAAGCTGGACGATGAGGCCAGGGCAGCGGGGGGGCTGAAGATCATCGGCACGGAGCGCCATGAGTCCCGGCGTATCGACAATCAGCTTCGGGGCCGTTCTGGCCGTCAGGGGGATCCGGGAGAATCCAAATTTTATATCTCCCTGGAGGATGAACTGATGCGGCTGTTCGGCTCTGAGCGGCTGATCAGCATGTTCAATGCCCTGGGCATTCCCGAGGGACAGGAGATCGAGCACAAGGCCCTGACAAGCGCCATTGAGTCGGCCCAGAAAAAGATCGAGAACAATAACTTCGGTATCAGAAAGAATCTGCTGGAGTATGACCGGGTCATGAGCGAGCAGAGAGAGATCATCTATGATGAGAGAAGCCGGGTGCTGAACGGTGAGAGCATGCGGGACGTGATCTTCAAGATGATCACCGACATTACCGAGAACGCCGTGGATATCAGCATCGGCGATGAGGGAGACGCGGAGGAATGGGATTATAATGAGTTAAATACCCTGTTGCTGCCCACCGTGCCTCTTGAACCCGTGACCAGGGAGCGGGTCACCAGATCCAAAAAGAATGGCCTGAAGCAGCAGCTCAAGGAGGAGGCCGTGAAACTCTACGAGTCCAAAGAGGCGGAGTTCCCGGACGCCGAGGCCATCCGTGAGATCGAGCGGGTGATCCTGCTGAAGGTGATTGACCGAAAGTGGATGGATCATATCGACGATATGGAACAGCTGCGTCAGGGCATCGGCCTGCAGGCCTACGGCCAGCGTGATCCCCTGGTGGAATATAAGATGAACGGCTACGAGATGTTTGACGAGATGACCCAGAACATCAAGGAGGAGACGGTGCGTCTGCTGTTCCACATCAAAATCGAGCAGAAGGTGGAGCGGGAGCAGGTGGCCCAGGTGACCGGCACCAACAAGGACGTATCCCTGGCCAAGGCCCCGGCAAAGCGCGCGGCTGCCAAGGTATATCCCAATGACCCCTGTCCCTGCGGCAGCGGCAAGAAGTATAAGCAGTGCTGCGGAAGGGCTGGAAAATAAATAAAAATTAAGAAAATTTGAAAGGCGGTGACGCAAAGTGGTAGAATTAGATTCTATGAAGTCAGAACTTCTGGCTTACGAAACTCCATTAGCGGAAGTGAGGGATTCACTTTGACCTTGCTAACAAGGCAAAGCGGATCGAGGAGCTGGAGATGGAGATGGAAGCCCCGGGTTTCTGGGATGATCCCGACCGCTCCAACAAACTGATGAAAGAACTGAAAAACATGAAGGACACGGTGGAGGATTTCCGTAAACTGGAGACCCAGTATGACGATATTCTCACCCTGATCGAGATGGGCTACGAGGAGGAGGACGCCTCCCTGATTCCGGAGATTCGGAGTGAATTGGATGAATTTACCGGGGAGTTGGACGGACTGCGCGTCGGCATATTGCTGTCTGGAGAGTATGACAAAAACAATGCCATCCTGAAGCTGAACGCCGGAGCGGGTGGCACGGAGAGCTGTGACTGGTGCAGCATGCTGTACCGCATGTACACCCGGTGGGCGGAGCGCAGGGGCTTTTCCCTGGAAGTGCTGGACTATCTGGACGGGGACGAGGCGGGCATCAAGTCTGTGACATTCCAGGTCAACGGTATCAATGCTTACGGCTATCTGAAGTCAGAGAAGGGAGTGCACCGTCTGGTACGGATATCCCCTTTCAACGCTCAGGGCAAGCGCCAGACCTCTTTCGTATCCCTGGATGTGATGCCGGACATCGAGGAGGATCTGGATGTGGAGATCGACGAGAAAGATCTGCGCATTGATACCTACCGAAGCAGCGGCGCGGGCGGCCAGCATATCAACAAGACCTCCTCGGCCATACGCATCACCCATATCCCCACGGGGACGGTGGTACAGTGCCAGAACGAGCGCAGCCAGTTCCAGAACAAGGACAAGGCCATGCAGATGCTGAAAGCCAAGCTGTATCTGTTAAAGCAGGAGGCCAATGTGGAGAAACTGTCGGATATCCGGGGCGAGGTCAAGGACATTGCCTGGGGCAACCAGATCCGATCCTATGTGCTCCAGCCCTATAAACTGGTGAAAGACCTGCGCACGGAGGTGGAGAGCGGCAATGCTGACGCCGTGCTGGACGGGGCGCTGGATCCCTTTATCAACGGTTATCTGAAATGGATGAGCGTTCAGGGAAGAAATTCCCAGACACAATAAAACGAAAGATCAGTTCGACAAAAACCCCGGGCTTAAGAGATTCCAAAGCCCGGGGTTTGGAGTTGGCCATAGCCAAATCCAAAAGGGAGGATTAAGTATTACTTTTATCTTTGGTATCATCAAAGGAGGGGGTTCCAATGATAGTAGTAGTATGTCCGCCCTTTTTGGGTTTATACACCATTTAAAAAAATTTTTTCAACTTATTCGCCCGGGATTTGCGTGTCCTCCGGGGTGTCCCTGCCCAGGTCCAAATCCGCCATGGTATGTCTGCCGCTCAACTTCCCATACATCCAGATATAGACCCAGATCAACAGGGGGATGGCGACGGTGCCTGCCAGACAGATCTGGAACAGCCGCCCTGAATTCTCCTGGTCAAAAATTGCCACTACAAGGGTTATCAGGTACATTGCGGCCAGCAGCGCCACGCCGGCCAGGGCTGCCACCCGGCGGGGATTGATTTTTTTCCTGGGTTTTTCCGTATTTTTGTCCCACATGTTAAATCATCCTTTCTACTAATATAGAATCAGGCAATAGCGAAACTGCCTTTTTCCGGTACCGAATTGTGCAGATTGCTTATTCCATAAGCAGGCCCTCTCTCATCGTCGGTACTTAGATGCCGTATTTTGGCATCTTATGTACTGCTACGATGAGAACGGAACGAAAGCATGCCTGCCTTGGAAGATACAATTTGCATAATGAAACTTACTTAGTAACTGCGTTTCTCAATTACCTGAATATAGAATAAGTATTTCCCGGATTTATCTGCGCTCCTATGGATATCTTGCCACAGTTTTGCCCAGGATGCAAGATGCAGAATGGAAATTCACGTTTTTGTTGCGTTTGCGGAAAAATTGTTATATACTAATTACATACGAGAAAAACGCCGGAGCGCACTCCGGGCAGAAAGGTATGGTTAAGTATTATGGCATTGTTGGAAAAATGGAGAGAAGTGGCATATAATGAAGAACTGGGTACGGAGAAGCTGAAGCAGTTATGGAATGCGTATTTCCAGAAAGAAAAAGAAATTTATATGCAGCTTTTGCAGAACCCGGATGAAGAGGTATCAGGCACAGTCAAGGAACTGTCGGACAAGTACGATGTGTCCCTGATGACCATGACGGGATTTCTGGACGGGATCAACGATAGTCTGGTAACGCCCAATCCCATTGAGGAGATGGAGGAGGATACGCCTGTCAGCCTGAAATTCGACAAGGAACTGCTGTACAAGAACATGGTGGCGGCGGATGCGGACTGGCTGTACAACCTGGAGGAGTGGAACGGGATCTTTGACGAGGACAAGCGCAAAGCGCTTTATAAGGAACAGAAGTCTTCCACCACCATCGTCAAGGAGGCCAAGGTATACCCCAATGATCCCTGCCCCTGTGGAAGCGGCAAAAAATATAAGAAGTGCTGCGGCAGATAACATAGCAAGAACCGGGGACAAGATAGCAAAATCATGGCTTGCACGGCTCTTTTGAAAAGTGATATAATAAATGGGAAGCAGATATTAAGAATAGAAGCCTATTCTTAAAAAATAAAAGAAAAGAGGATGAGAAAATGCGTTTTTTTGTTGATACCGCAAAGGTAGAGGACATTAAGAAGGCCAACGACATGGGTGTAATCTGCGGCGTTACCACCAATCCTTCCCTGATTGCCAAGGAAGGCAGAGTGTTTGAGGAGGTTATCGCGGAGATCGCCTCCATCGTTGACGGGCCCATCAGCGGCGAAGTAAAGGCTACCACCGTGGACGCAGAGGGTATGATCGAGGAAGGAAGAGCCATCGCGGCGATTCATCCCAATATGGTGGTGAAGATTCCCATGACGGTGGAGGGGCTGAAGGCCTGCAAGGCATTGACAGCCGAGGGCATCAAGACCAATGTGACCTTGATTTTTTCCGCCAATCAGGCGTTGCTGGCCGCAAGGGCAGGCGCTACATATGTATCTCCTTTCCTGGGCCGTCTGGACGATATCAGCCAGAGAGGCGTGGATCTGATCAGAGAGATTGCTGATATCTTTGCCGTGTGTGATGTGGATACCCAGATCATTGCTGCAAGCGTGCGCAATCCCGTGCATGTGACCGATTGCGCGCTGGCTGGCGCGGATATCGCTACAGTGCCTTATTCCGTGATCGAGCAGATGACCAAGCATCCCCTGACCGAGGCTGGCATCGCCAAGTTCCAGGCAGACTACAAGGCAGTGTTTGGAGAATAAAGATATGCAACAGAGGCCGGAAGCAGCAGTTTCCGGCCCTTTTTTTGTTTGTTTTAAATTTCGCGTCCATGCGGTCATATGACATTGCAGGTCATGAAAAAGTTTCCATTATATTTTCTGTGATGCCGCTAATACTAAGACCAAGATAAGCGTGACAAATCACTTAGGCGGCAGGGTTAGAAAGTACCGGCGGAGAAGCCAAGATAAGTGAATGTCTCACTTATCTTGGATATAGATTGCAGACTAAACAAGAAACCGTATGGAGGTGAAACAAAATGACAAGCAGAGCTAATAGAGTAGAAGTTCCCGAGGCTAAGGCAGCCATGGATCGTTTCAAAACCGAGGTTGCTTCCGAGCTGGGCGTAAACCTGAAGGAAGGCTACAATGGTGACCTGACCTCTAAGGAGGCCGGTTCCATCGGCGGCGAGATGGTTCGCCGGATGATCAAGCAGCAGGAAGAGCAGATGAAGTAAGACGCTCTAAGGCTGAAAGAGGGGCTGCCGCAAGTTGCGGCGGTCCTTTTTTTGCCATAAAGCGTCTTTTCTATTGTTGAAAATCCGAAATGAGTATGATAAGATAGATAAGATAAGATAAAAGACAGGCGTATTCCCGGACAAAGTTTCCGCAGGAGTATGTCTGGAGGAAATACAGGAAGAGGAGCGTGGCAGACGATGGATCAGTATAAGCAGGAATTTATTGAGTTCATGGTGGACAGCAAAGTGCTGAAATTTGGTGAGTTTATCCTGAAGAGCGGCAGAAAGTCCCCGTTTTTCATGAACGCGGGAGCCTATGTAACCGGTGCGCAGCTTAAGAGGCTGGGGGAATATTACGCCAGAGCCATCCATGACAATTTCGGAGACGATTTTGATGTGCTGTTCGGTCCGGCCTACAAGGGAATCCCCCTCAGCGTGGCCACCACCATCGCCTACAGTGAACTGTTCGGCAGGGAAATCCGCTACTGCTCCAACCGCAAGGAAACCAAGGATCACGGGGATGTGGGCATCCTGCTGGGAAGCGGACTTAAGGACGGGGATCGGGTGGTGATCATCGAAGATGTGACCACTTCCGGAAAGTCCATCGAGGAGACTGTTCCCATTCTGAAAGCACAGGCGGACGTGGAAATCAAGGGTCTGATGGTATCCCTGAACCGAATGGAGAAAGGTTTGGGCGGCAAAGTGGGCGCTCTGCAGGAGATTCGTGAAAAGTATGGCATTGAGGCCCGCGCCATCGTCTCCATGGCCGAAGTGACCGAACGCCTGTATAACAGACCCTACAAGGGGGAAGTACTGATAGATGACGCGCTGAAAACGGCGATTGACAGGTACTATGCGGAATACGGCGCTTAGCGGAGAGAAGTTGTTTTGCGCCCGGTTTTCGGGCGCGGGGAAAGGCAGGACAGTGGGTATGGAAGAAAAAGTATACAAGGTGATGAGAGGGGCAGGCGCCCTCAACATCACGCTGGGCGTGGTGACATTGGTACTGGGGCTGGTCAGCGGGATCCTGCTGGTGGTAGGCGGGGCCAAACTGCTGGCAGGGAAATCCAAGATTCTCTTTTAATAAAAACAGTTGACGCGGCATGGCAGGAAAGCCCTGCCATATGCGTAGTGGGGAAATTATGTCACAGAAAAAGAATTATATGTTCACTAACCGCAGGCATTCGGAAAAAGCGATTATGTCTACGGTTTTTGGTGTTTTATGCACAGTGTCGCTGGCTGTAGTGATTTTTCTGTCCTACAGCCGCGGAGGGGACGTCCCCGCCGGGTACGGCTTTACGGGGATGTTTGCAGCCATACTGTCCCTGGCCGGCCTGCTGCTGGGCGTGCTGGCGGTGCGGGAGGTGGACAGGTTTAAGCTGTTTGGATGGCTGGGAATACTGCTCAACAGTATAAGCCTGGGGACCGTCAGCGGCATCCTGTATGCGGCATCCTATTTATAAGAAATAAGCCCGCAGAGAGGGAGAACGCGGAATTGAATATAAATATATAGCTGATTGCGAAACGCGGTAACGGCGCCGGTGTTATCGCACACATAGAAGGGAAGGATAGTCATGGAGCAGATACAGGGAGAAAACAGGGGATTATTGCAGGAGCGGTATGGGCTGATTCTGGAGCGGATCAGGGAGATGGGGGCGGAGCCTCTGGGTTATCCCGCAATGGATGCCTATTTTGGAAAAATAGCGGCTTTTTCGCTAAAATTGGCAGAGTATTATAATTATGTGGAACAGGGTCATCTTAAGGACGGGGAACTGGCGCAGCTGCAGATCTGGAACCGGGAATTGTACGAGGATGTGCTGCCGGCGTATTACCACCACAGCTGGGGCAACCCGGCCTATGCGGCAGAGCAGCTGGGGGAACAATGGGGACAGCTTCTGTCCCATGTTTATGTGGAACTGCGGGACGGTATTCTGTCGGCCGCGGAGGGAGACCTGGAGGAAATGCTGATCCGCATGGAATTGCTGGTGGAGATCTACGGCGCTGTCTCCGGAACCTGGCAGGAACAGCGGCAGCTGCCGCCCTATGAGGACGTCCGGCAGATTGTCTACTGGTACAACAGCGATTACTCGGATATCCGCGCGGAGAAGAGGGTGGGCAGGATGGTGTGCCCGGAGGGGAATCCGGCGGTGCAGGTCCTTATGGAGGCGGACCTGGAGGATATCCGCTATCTGTATCGCTATGGCCTGTATGTGACGGAGAACGAGATAGAGACCGCCCGGTTTCTGGCTGGACTCCCTCAGGCAACCATTGACACCATGGCGGATACTTACACCGAGGGATATCGGATCGGCTTTGCCGTCTCGGGAAAGGATCTTTCCATCAAAAAAACGGTGGATCTGCACTACCATATCGGTTTTGAGAGGATGATGCGCAGGGCAGTGGAGAACTTCGCGGAGATGGGGCTTGCGCCGGTGGTGCGCGCGGTGGGCCTGGAGGGGGCAAAGCCCAACAGGCAATATACCTATGACCATAAGAACGATCACGGGTTGATCTGGGACAGGGCCCTGATGCAGCGGAAGCTGGAAGTGTTGAAAACAGCTTATGAACATCACAAGCAGGAGGCCAGAGAGTATGCCGGGCCTGCGGTGGTGGAAATCTTCGGCGAGACACCCTTTGCGCCGGAAAGCAGGCCCCAGGCGGTAAAGCTGTCTCCAGAGCAGCAGAAGCTGTGGGTGGAGTACAGCGCCAGGAGCATGGAACTTTACACACAATATATCCCCATGGCGGAACGGAGCTTTACCATCATTGCCTTCCCCACGCCGGAAATCGGTGATAATTTTCGGGAGATTTTTGAGGATACGATCAGGGTCAACACCCTGGACTACAACAAATACCGGCAGATTCAGCAGCGCCTGATCGACGCGTTGGACCAGGCGGACCATGTGGAGATCAAAGGCATGAAGGGCAATGCCACAGATTTGTCCGTAAATCTGTGGAAGCTGCAGATGCCGGAGAAGGAGACCATCTTTGAAAACTGCGTGGCGGACGTGAACATCCCGGTGGGCGAGGTGTTCACCTCCCCCGTGCTGGAGGGCACCAACGGAGTGCTGCAGGTGTCCAGGGTATTCCTGAACGGCCTGGAGTACAGGGACCTATCCGTTACCTTTAAGGACGGTATGATCGAGGATTACGGCTGCGGCAACTTTCCGGACCCGGAGGAGGGACGGCGCTATGTCAGGGAAAATGTGCTCTTCCATAGGGATACCCTGCCCCTGGGCGAATTTGCCATCGGCACCAACACCACCGCCTATGTGATGGCCCGTAAATGGGGGATAGAAGATAAGCTGCCCATTCTGATCGCGGAAAAAACGGGACCGCATTTCGCCGTGGGAGACACCTGCTACAGCCAGGCCGAGGACGTGGCTGTATACAATCCTGACGGTAAGGAGATCGTGGCCAGGGAAAACGAGAAATCCCGGCTGCGCCATACCGACTCTTCGCAGGCATATTTTAACTGCCACACGGACATCACCCTTCCCTTCGATGAGCTGGGGGAATTGACGGCGGTGAAAAAGGACGGCGTTCGAATCCCCATTATCGCCCAGGGGCGTTTTGTGCTGCCGGGCAGCGAGGAGCTGAACCAGCCCCTGGAACAGGCATAACAAAATATGTAAAAAGACCTTGCATACCCGCAATAAATCTAGTAAACTGTATTATATGGTCAGAGATTAGCACTATCTGAAAACACGATTGACAGCAAGCCGCTACGCTTTTCCCGACGGAAGGCAGACTTGGGCGGAAACGCGCTGGAAAGGGGTAAATATGGCAAAAGTAGGCATCGTCATGGGCAGCGATTCGGATATGCCCGTTATGGCCAAGGCGGCGGATGTGCTGGAGGAACTGGGAATCTCCTATGAGATGACCATCATCTCCGCGCACAGGGAGCCGGATGTGTTTTTTGAATATGCCAGAGGAGCCGAGGAGAAAGGCTTTAAGGTGATTATCGCGGGGGCCGGCATGGCGGCCCATCTGCCGGGCATGTGCGCAGCAATTTTTCCCATGCCGGTGATCGGCATTCCCATGCATACCACTTCTCTGGGAGGCAGGGACTCCCTGTACTCCATTGTGCAGATGCCTTCCGGCATTCCGGTGGCCACCGTGGCCATCAACGGGGGGGCCAATGCGGCTCTGCTGGCGGCCAAGATTCTGGCCACCTCCGACGAGGCGCTGCTGCAGAAACTGAAAGAATACAGTGAGAACCTGAAAAACCAGGTACAGACCAAGGACGCGAAGCTGAAAGAGCAGGGCTACAGGGCTTATCTGGAGGGGATGAAGAAGTAAAAAGACAAACACAATGCCTCGGACAGAGTCGGCGGTATGCCGGGAAGAGGTATTTACCAGGGAATATAAAACAGGAAAGGGAGACCTACATATGGATTACAAGAAGGCTGGCGTGGATATCGAGGCAGGCTACAGATCTGTGGAACTGATGAAGAAGCATGTAAAGGAGACCATGCGCCCGGAGGTGATGGGGGGATTAGGCGGTTTTTCCGGCGCCTTTTCACTGGATGCCATCAAAAATATGGAGCATCCGGTGCTGCTCTCCGGCACGGACGGCGTGGGCACCAAGCTGAAGCTGGCCATGGTGCTGGACCGGCATGACACCATTGGGATCGACTGTGTGGCCATGTGTGTCAACGACGTGGCCTGCGCAGGGGGAGAACCTCTGTTTTTCCTGGACTACATAGCCTGCGGCAGGAATTATCCCGAGAAGATCGCTGCCATCGTGAAGGGCGTAGCCGAGGGCTGTAAGATGGCGGGGGCCGCTCTGGTGGGGGGTGAGACTGCCGAACATCCCGGCATGATGCCGGAGGATGACTACGACATCGCAGGCTTTGCCGTGGGCGTGGTGGACGAGAAGGACATGATCACCGGGGAGCAGGTGGCGCCCGGCGACGTGCTGGTGGCCATTGCTTCCTCCGGCGTGCACAGCAACGGCTTTTCCCTGGTGCGCAAGGTGTTCGATATGACGGCGGAGAGCCTGAACACTTATTACGAAGAGCTGGGGCAGACCCTGGGGGAGGCGCTTCTTACCCCTACCCGGATCTATGTGAAGGCCATGAAGTCCGTAAAGGATGCGGGCATCACCGTCAAAGGGTGCAGCCATATCACCGGAGGCGGCTTTTATGAAAATATACCCCGGATGCTGCCAGAGGGCGTAAACGCTCATGTGGACAAGGGCAGTTATCAGGTTCCCGCCATCTTCAGACTTCTGCAGGAGAAAGGCGGTATTGCCGAACAGATGATGTACAACACCTACAATATGGGTATCGGTATGCTATTGGCCGTGGATGCGGCGGATGCGGAGAAGGCCGTGGCCGCCATCCAGGCGGTGGGCGAGAGAGCCTGGATCGCGGGAACCTGTGAGGCAGGGGAAAAGGGAGTGACCTTATGCTGAAAATCGTAGTGTGCGTGTCCGGCGGCGGCACCAATCTGCAGGCCATTATGGACGCCATGGATGCCGGCAAGATCACTGACACGGAGATTCTGGCGGTGATCAGCAACAATGCGGGGGCCGGGGCGCTGGAACGCGCCAGGAACCATGGAGTCCCGGGCTTTTGCATCTCCCCCGGGTCCTATCCCGACAGAGATGCTTTTAATCAGGCATTCACGGAACGGATGAAAGAACTGGCGCCGGACATTGTAGTACTGGCCGGCTTTCTGGTGCGGATTCCGCCTCAGATGGTACAGGCGTTCAGCGATCGGATCGTCAATATCCATCCTTCTTTGATTCCCTCTTTCTGCGGAGTGGGATATTATGGCCTGAAAGTGCACGAGAAAGTGCTGGAACGGGGCGTCAAAGTCACCGGCGCCACGGTGCATTTTGTCAATGAGGGCATGGACGAGGGCCCTATCATTGCCCAGAGGCCGGTGATGGTCGAGCAGGATGATACCCCGGAGATATTGCAGAGGCGCGTCATGGAGCAGGCGGAATGGATTCTGCTGCCCCAGGCTATTGACGATATTGCCCACGGCAGGCTGGAAATCCGGGAAGGCCATGTATACAGACGCCGGTCGGAAGCACAATTTTGATGTCTGGCGGGGCGGAGAGAGACAGGCGTCCGCAGGAGCGGGCAGATGGGAGTGGGTGTGAAATGAAGGTATTGATCGTGGGAAGCGGCGGCAGGGAACATGCCATCGCAGTCAGTATGAAGAAGAGCAGCAGGGTAGATCAGATTTATTGTGTTCCCGGTAATGCGGGCATTGCCCAGGTAGCGGAATGCGAGCCCTCCATCGGTGTAATGGAATTTGACAAAATCATCTCCTATGCCAGGGAGAAAGCGGTGGATCTGGTGTTCGTGGCGCCGGATGATCCTCTGGTAGGCGGACTGGTGGACGCCTTGCAGGAGGCTGGGCTGCGGGCTTTCGGTCCGAATCGGAAGGCGGCGGAACTGGAGGGCAGCAAGGCGTTTTCCAAGGACCTGATGAAAAAGTATCAGATTCCCACTGCAGCCTACGAGACCTTTGATGATCCCGGAGAAGCGCTGCGCTATCTGGAGACGGCCCATATGCCCATTGTATTGAAGGCGGACGGGCTGGCGCTGGGCAAGGGCGTGCTGATCTGCAACACCCTGGAGGAGGCCAGGGCAGGTGTGAAGGAAATCATGGAGGATAAGCATTTCGGCAGCGCAGGCAACCGAATGGTGGTGGAAGAGTTCATGACAGGGCGGGAGGTCTCGG
>JAAWKU010000070.1 GCA_022797535.1 Lachnospiraceae bacterium
GGAAAAAATGTTGACATTCCTCTACACATAGTGTATTATTTTAATGTTCGACATAACACGGCGTGTGGCTCAGCTTGGTAGAGCGCTACGTTCGGGACGTAGAGGCCGCAGGTTCGAATCCTGTCACGCCGATTTAAAAAACTCCTGTTTCCAGGAGTTTTTTTATGACAATAGAATTCCTGCAGGGCGTAGATTCAGTTGCGGCTCTACAGCCTCAGCCTGGCCAACGCCTTCTGGCCGATCAGGCATTCTCCATGCTCCTCCAGATAAGCCAGCTTATCCTCTGCAGCGGAATAGAGTTCGCCGAACTCCAGGGCCTGTATGCTGGCTCTGCTGTATCGCTCGTAAGACGCGCCGCCCCGTTCCAGGTACAGATAATATGTATCCCCGTTCCGATACAGCCTGCTGTCCACCCGCAGATTCCTGGGGAGCACACTCGCATAGGCGCAGAGACTGCGCATGCTGGCAAAACGGAAGATGGCAAACCGGGGTCTTTCGGGCTCTGCCTGGGGCTCCTCCGGGGAACCATCCCCCTGCTTCTGCTCCGGCGAATCCTCCCCTGAAGTTCCCTGGGCTGCAGTCACCATGGCCTGGGCCAAAAGTCCCGCGATGGTAGAACCGTCCAATCCCAGCTTTTCTTTCAGAATCCGCCGCATCTCCCTGAGATACCCTATGAGGTTCGCGCCGTTTTTAATATCCTCCGGCGTCTTTTCCGTAAAAGTCAATATCATACCCTGATCCGGCAGCACCATGATCTGCAGATCAAAGGCAAATCTGGGAGGCTTGTAGTCCACCTCCTCCACAGCCTGGGCCATGATCTCTTCCACCACTTCCCTGGCCTTGTCACTGCGCATCACAAAGTCCTTATATGAAATGTCATACTCCTCCAATTCTTCGTTGGAAAGAAAGCATTTTACTGTTTTTTCGTCTACTCTCTCGATCTTCATACGTCATGCCATACCTTTCTAAAGCCTATTTTAACAGATGCATGGTATAAAGTCAAATTTTCCTTTTCTCCCGGCGCTGTTCCCCACCGCGCCGAAGGCAGGCTTCCCCCACTCCCAGAAGCAGGAATACTGCCGATGTGCTCATAACCTGCTGGAAGCTGAAAATATTATTCACCGTATAAGCCAGGATTCCCATACCTGCGGCCCCGGCCAGCGCGTCCTCCCTGCCGGCCCTCAGACAGCGGTATATGGCGGTCAGCATCAGCCCTATGTATCCCACAGCCCCCAGGATACCCTCGTTGATCAGCACGGTCAGCCACTCATTGTGGGCATTGGTCAGCATCAATCTGCCGAAATACTCCTCCACCATGCTTTTCAGCGCCGGGTTTACGCCGCTGTGAATGTATTGGGCCATAGCATCCGGCCCCACGCCCACCAGCTTCCCCATCAGGTCCTGATCCAGAAAACAGGTCAGCCCTGCCGTCCAGGTGATGCCCCGGTTGCTGCCCCAGGAGGCATCGAAGGTGAACGCGCCCAATTCCGACAAAGCCCCTATGCTGCCTGGATGCCTGGTATTGACCGCCAGTAGAATGACATAGGCCACTGCCGCGATTCCTGCCGCCGCCCAGACGGCCGCGCCCAGCAGGGACCAGATTCCCGGCCGGAAACGCCCGGCCCGGCAGCTTCTCCGTACCAGGTACAGACATACCAGAGAGATCCCCATCATCAAAAATGGCAGCGGGGACAAAGTCAGCAAATCCGTAGTGCCCTCAGCATAGGTGATGGCCTGGGGCCAGATCCGCCGGACGGCCCAGGTCAGCAGGCACACGCCGGAGAGCAGGACGCATCCCCCCCAAAACCGCTGCAGCTTTTCCCCGTCGCCCATGGACAGCAGATAGAATACTCCTGCCAGAAGCAGCAGGGCTGCAATGCCGCTGCTGCTGCCCTGGGTCACCAGAGAAGCCAGCCCCATCCCCAGGAAGAGAACCCCCGTCCGCTGTAACCACTTATTTCCGAAGCGGCCCTGCCAAAGGTAGTACGCTATTGCCGACAGCACAGTCACCAGATAACCGCAATACCAGTTGATATTACCTATGGTGGAGATATACTGCGGCCCCGCAGCCTTCATATCCAGCGGATACACCCCAAAACGGTTCAGGTATCCCAGAAGGGCCACCACCGCCAGAGCCGGCGCCCACAGGGCCATAATCCAGTCTTTTCTCTGCCACATACGGGAAACCATATAGTAAATCCCTAAAAACAACAACTGTGTCAGAAATCCCAAATACCAACCCACAGCGCCATAAAAGGCGTCACCCCACTCCGTCTCCTGCCGAAAAGACGTGTGCAGATAGGAGCCTGTCACAGCTGCCAGATACAACACAGCCAGCAGGTCTGTGACAGATACAGCCGGCGCATCCCCTTTGTCATGCTTTACCTGCCGCAGACGTTTTACTCCCAGGCAGAACAGATACAGAACAGCCAGAGGCAGCACTGCCTTGCATGCCGTCAGGCTGGCGGTACGGAAAAACAGGCATTTCTCTGTCCCGATATACCGATATCCCGTCTGGGTGGTATACAGCGGCAGCACCACCATCAATACCACCATATACAGACTGACCACCACATCCAGCAAGTCCCGCAGAATGCTGCGAGAACGCTCCAGGACAGAGGAATCTTCCTTTTTTTTATCCTTTTTGTTATCCTTATTGCTTTCTTTATTGATCAAACGGCTCATGGCCTTCCTCATCTCCGTGGTTTTTCTCTTTAGTTTACTATATCTCCAGGAAAATGCCAATCCCCAAAACAGCTTTCTACGCGAAAACCGAAACGACTGCGCCGGCGCAGCCCACATTCACCGGGCAGTCTCCCGCATCCGCCGCTGCAGGCTATTCCAGCTTTGATAAATAATCATAAATCCCAGAGGCCCCTTTATAATCCCCCACAGGCCGAAGAGCCGGATTCCCGCATAGACCGCCGTGAGCACGGCAATGGGGGAAATCCCCATACGCTTGCCGATGAGCCTGGGTTCCAACATCTCCCGGAGAAACACACAGGCTGCGTATAACACCAGACAGGCCACCGCTCTCCCGTAAGAGCCCTGAAACAGCTGCACCACCGCCAGGGGCATCAGCACAATGCCCGTGCCGATAAAAGGCAGCGCGTCCAAAAGCCCTGCCAGCATCCCCCACAGCGCCCCATGCCGGATGCCGCTGAGGCCCAATACTACTCCCGCCACCAGGGATATGACAGCCATGATTACCACCTGAGCCTTTACAAATGTGGCAATATAACGAATGACACCGCAGATCACTTCCAGCAGCACATGAAATTCTTCCCGGTCCAGCAGGCTGTTCATAATCCGGTCATAATCTTTGGCCAGCAGCACCGCAGCAATGATGAACGTCACCAAAAATCCCCCTAAAAGGGCCAGTTTTTTCAGATATTGCAGAGAGCCGGACAACATGCCCGCCGCCCCTTCCGTCTGAAGATAATCCATCCATTCCCCCAGCCGCGCCAGCAGCGTGGACTCCAGATAATCTCCGTCTATCCCCAGAACTTCCCCGATGGAGGCGCTGCCCTTCTGAATCAGTTCCTCCAGTTCCTGCTCCACTGCTTCCAGTTGCCCCACCCACTCCGGCAGACTGCCTACTGCCCAGGAAAACAGCACCCACACCAGCACCGCCAGCAGGCTCCCGCCCAGAAGCAGCAGCAGGACGGCTCCCACCTGACGGTGTATGTGGAGCCGGGCCTGCAGATTCTTCAGAAACGGACCGAAGATGGTGACGAACAGCATGGCCGTCAGGATCGGGGAGAACAGCGGCGTAAGATATTGCAGAAAAAAATACACCACTGCCGTAATGAACAATAGTGTAATGATTTTACTCTGTCTGACTTTTTCCAGCATACCAACCTCCGCTCCGCACGGGTCGCCCCGCAGGGCCCCGGCGCTTCTTCGGATAGTATGCGGAAAAAGGAACTTTTTATTCAGCCCAGGCCGGGACAATCTCATGAGAAATCTCCAGCCCGGTGACAGGATGCAGCAGTCGGATCCCGCAGGCGCACAGCGCCACATGCCGGATGCCCATGCGTCTGCTCTCCTCAAGACTCTCCTCCGTACCATACTTTCGGTCTCCCAGAATGGGCATCCTCTGGTGGGAAAGCTGACAGCGGATCTGGTGAAAACGGCCCGTTTCTATAGTAATATCCAGACAGGTATGATTTCCCCCGGCTCTGTCCCGGCCATCCGGAGTCTCCCGGGTCCCGTCTCCCGCCGGCTGCCTCACCCTGTATTCCAGCACTGCCCTTCGGGCCCCCGGGTCCTGCATGGATACCACCCGGGCCAGGCTTCCCTCCTTGCGCAGATAGTCCTCCAGCCGGCCGCTCTCCCCGCAGGGGCTTCCATAGACCAGCGCGCAGTACCGCTTCCGCAGGATCCCCTTGGTTAGCTGACGGCTCAGCTCTGCCGCCGTCTGCTTGTTCCGGGCGAACACCAACAGCCCCTCTACGGGTTGATCCAGCCGATGGATCATACCCAGATATCCTCCGCACAGATGATTTTTCAATTCGCTGACCATATCCGGTTCCAGTACACCGGCGGACTGGGTTGCCAGCCCCGCCGGTTTATGGCAGATCAGGATATCCTGATCCTCATAGACGATCCTGGTTTTCATTCCGTTCTCTCATCCCCCCAGAAAAACAGGGCTACCGTTCCGGGGCCGGTATGGCTGCCAATGGTGGTGCCGATATCGTTGATCTCCACCTTGCCCTTCAGCCTGGGGAAAGCTGCCTCCACCAGATCCGCCACGGCTCTGGCGTCCTCCATACAGGCTGACTGGGAGATATAACATTTGCCGCTGTAATCTCCGCCATTCTGGGCATGTTCCTTCATTTTGTCTACAGTGGCCTGTATTACCCGGCGTTTGGTGCGGACTTTCGCCCTGTTAATCAGACGCCCCAGACAGTCCACATTCAGCAGCGGGCAGATGTTCAGCACACTGCCCACGATTCCGGCGGCTTTGGACACCCGTCCGCCCCGGATCAGATAAGTCAGATCACTGGTAAAGAACCAGTGCTGCAGTTTCAGCTTATTATTCTCCACCCAGTGATACAGCTCCTCCACACCCATACCGTCGTCCCGCAGATCCGCCAGTTTGTCCATCAACAGGCCATAGCCGGAGGAAGCCGCCAGGGAATCCACCACAAAGATCCGGCGGTCCGGGTATTTTTCCAGCAGAGACTCCCTGGCAATCAGGGCGGAATTGATGGTGCCTGAGATACCGCTGGACAGAGTCAGGTGCAGGATATCCCTGCCTTCTCTCAGAAAGCCCTCGAAGTACTGTTCATACTCTTCCACATTGATCTGGGAAGTCCTGGTATCCGCTCCCTGGGCCATGGCCTCATAGAAATCCGCCAGCGGCATGGACTTGCCCATATCATCCATATACTGCTTCCCCGCCAGTTCAAAATGAAAACAAATATAGTGGATATCCCTCTCCTGAAGCTGTTCCTCACGCAGATCCACCGTGGAACTGCAGCTTAAAATATACTCGCTCATCTTAACCCCTCTCGCTTTTCCGGCCTCTCAGCCTGTTTTTCCGCACCTGCCGGAATAAATCCGCCAGAGCCGCCTACACCTTGAAGCGGTATCCCACGCCCCAGATGGTCTCTATATACTGAGGCTTGGCGGTGTCTGCCTCTACCTTCTCCCGGATCTTTTTGATATGCACCGTAACGGTGGCGATATCCCCGATGGAATCCATGTCCCAGATCTCCCGGAACAATTCCTCTTTGGTAAACACATGATTCGGGTTCTCCGCCAGGAACGTAAGCAGTTCAAACTCCTTGGTGGTAAAGGTCTTTTCCACGCCGTCCACATACACCCGGCGGGCCGTCTTGTCGATGCGGATCCCCCGGATTTCCACAATGTCGTTCTGCGCCCGCTGGCTGGTCCCCACCAGCCGCTCATACCGGGCCATATGGGCCTTGACCCGGGCCACCAGTTCGCTGGGGCTGAAGGGCTTGGTCATATAGTCATCCGCCCCCAGGCCCAGGCCGCGGATCTTGTCAATGTCGTCCTTCTTGGCGGAGACCATCAAAATGGGCACATTCTTCTTCTCCCGGATCCGCTTACACACCTCGAACCCGTCCATCTCGGGCAGCATCAGATCCAGAATAATCAAATCATACTCCCCCGTCAGCGCCGCCTGCAGTCCCTGGTCTCCCCGGTTGCAGATATCCACCTGGAAATCACTGAGTTCCAGATAGTCCTTTTCCAGGTCCGCTATGACCTCCTCGTCCTCAATAATCAGAATCTTGCTCATATCTATATCCTGCCTTTCCAATTCTTACCCGCCGCTCCCGTGGGGGCTTCACTCGTTTTGCAGTTCCTTATATTTGCGGATCACAAAGTGCATGCATGTGCCCTCGCCCTCCCGGCTGGTGGCCCAGATGTAGCCGCCGTGGTCCTCGATAATTTTCTTCACGATGGACAGGCCGATGCCGCTGCCGCCCTGCAGAGAATTTCTGGAGGCGTCCGTTCGGAAAAACCGCTCAAAGATCCGGCCCAGGTCCTTCTGAGCAATACCCTTGCCATTATCCTCAATCTCCACCCGAACGGAGTCCAGTTCGTCCAGAATCCGAATGTCGATAATCCCCTGCTGTTTGTCCATATACTTAACGCTGTTGCTGATGATATTATTGATGACCTTCTTCATCTGCTCCGGATCCGCTATGACAAGCGTGTCCTGATCCAGCAGATTGGTGTAGTTGAGCTGAATATTCTTGGACTCCAGATCCAGTCCCACTTCCTCTACACAGTCCCCGAAATAATCCGACACATTGATCCGATGAAAATTGTACGGAATCCTGTGGCTGTCTATACCGGAGTATGTGGTCAGCTCATTGATCAGCCGGTCCATATCATTAGCCTTATTATATATGGTCTTTATATATTTGTCCATTTTTTCCGGCGTGTCCGCCACGCCGTCCATGATGCCCTCCACATAGCCCTTGATGGCGGTGATAGGGGTTTTCAGATCGTGGGAAATATTGCTTACCAGTTCCTTGTTCTTCTTCTCCTGCTCCGCATTCTCCTCCGCGTTCTCTTTCAGCCGCAGCCGCATGTCCTCGTAATTGCGGTACAGGTCGCCGATCTCGCCTCCGGACTTGGTCTGCAGAATATACTCAAAATTGCCCTCCTTAATCTTGGTCATGGCCACATTCAACTCATTGATGGGCCGGAACACCTCTTTGTGAATCCACTGGGTCAGCATCAGACTGGTGAATATCAGAATCAGTACAATGGCGATCAGCATGTCAATCAGCAGCCGCCGGGAGATCAGGGAATTGATCTTCATGACTACAAACACGCTGCCCTCCGAGCCGTCCCGGAAACGAAAGTCAATCTGCTTCACATATTTATCCATCTCGCTGAAGTAATAACCCGTACCCTCCTCCAGGTCTCCCTCTCCATAGCCGGGAAGCAGGGGAAAAATCTGCTGCGCCGCCTCCTGGTTCCCCGCGTAATAAATCTGATCATTTTTACGCACCAGCAGATAAGCGGACCGGGAATGAAGAAGCCTTCCCATTTGGTCCAGATAACCGCGGTCCTCCAGCAGCGACATATCCTTTTCCGCCTGGGAAGCCAACTGCTGATAGACATTGTCCGCATGGCCGGTGAAATTTCCCACCGATTCAGATATCAAGGCAAAGTCCAGGTTCTGAATACTCACCCCCGGCTGGGCATTCATCAGATAGACGCCTATGACGCAGAAAGCCAGCGCCGTCAGCAGCAGCGGCAGAAAAACGATGGTGGCAAATGTAACTTTAAGCCTTGTCTTAAACTTCATAAAATCCCCCAGGCGGACACGGGCCGGCCAATTCCCCATACCCTGTTGTACCGCGTAAACTGCCTTCAACACTATGATGGCCATTCGGCCGTTTCCTGTTATGAATAAGGTCATTATATCATAGTTCCCCCGCAAATGTGTAAAAACATACGAATTTGTTCATAAAAAAAATCTAAAGTTTCAAAAATAACTCTTGACTTTCTCCCAAAATTTGTTATTCTAAAACAGTAATCATTATTAATATTGTTTGGGAGGGGAGCCGGCATGGCGCTGAAATATAGCAGACAGCGGGAATTGATCAAGGATTTCCTCATGGGACGCCGTGATCACCCCACTGCGGATATGGTTTATAGCAATGTACGGCGACAGAACCCTAATATCAGCCTGGGTACGGTGTACCGCAACCTGACCCTGCTGGCGGACAGAGGCGAGATCCGCAGGCTGCGGCTGGGTGACGGGACGGACCATTTTGACGGGGACACCTCCCCCCACTATCATTTTATCTGTAACACCTGCGGCTGTGTACAGGATTTACAGATGGACAGTCTCGATGGCATCCTGGATTTGGCAAGGCAGCGTTTCAAAGGGCAGATTACAGGGCATATGACCTATTTTTATGGTATATGCGCCAACTGTCTCCAAAGGCGCAAGGGAGAGGGCCCGGAGGAAAACAATTACACCTGAAGGGCATCCCGCCTCTGCACACAGGAAGAGACGGGAATAGAGTTGATGCAGATCGAGGTATTACATAGGTTTCACAATCATTTTAATATAAAGGAGAGAAAAAGTATGAAGTATGTATGTCAGGTATGCGGTTATGTTCACGAGGGGGACAATCCCCCTGAGAAGTGCCCTCAGTGCGGCGTGGATTCATCCAAATTCACCGCGCAGAGCGAGGAGAAGTCCTGGGCGGCCGAGCATGTGGTAGGCGTGGCACAGGGTGTGAGAGAGGATATCGTGGAGGACCTGCGGGCCAATTTTAACGGCGAGTGCTCCGAGGTTGGCATGTATCTGGCCATGGCCAGGGTTGCGTTCCGGGAAGGATATCCTGAGATCGGTATGTACTGGGAGAAGGCTGCCTATGAAGAGGCAGAACACGCCGCAAAATTCGCGGAGTTGCTGGGCGAAGTAGTGACCGATTCCACCAAGAAGAATCTGGAGATGAGAGTTGCCGCAGAGAACGGCGCCACCGCAGGCAAGACCGACCTGGCCAAGAGAGCCAAGGAACTGGGTCTGGATGCCATTCATGACACCGTGCATGAGATGGCCCGTGATGAGGCCAGACATGGAAAGGCCTTCGAGGGACTTCTTAAGAGATACTTTGGTTAATCAGAAAGCCTGTTTTTAAGGATTTTGAAAAGCAGGGGAATGAATCAGAAATGATTTATTCCCCTTAAGGAACGAACTTTAACTGAAAATGGTCTCTACATAAAAGGACCGTTTTTACATCTATCCCCGGAAATGCCGTTATTCAGGCACTTTCGGGGATTTTTCTTAATTTCAGGTCCTTTATTCAAAGGAGCGCAAAGCCATGTTTTCTCCCCATTGGCTCTTAATCCTGTATGCACTTGTAGAAATCCTTATTTCTGTCAAAGTGTTATGCCATCCCGGTGCCCAAATGATTTTTCACATCTTCTTGTCAGAAACAGGGGCAAATGTCCGTTGAGCGAACGCGCTGCCAGCTTTGGATGGGCCGGCAGACTGCTATCTCAAATAAGATCTGTTTTTCTGTTGTCATTCTGCGGCAGATCAACTGTTATTTGTTGAAAAGACAATAGAGATTTCGGTTCCTTCACCGACCTGACTGTACAGCCGAACAGCGGCATTGTGAAACTGCGCGATATGCTTCACAATCGAGAGGCCCAGGCCAGTGCCGCCAGAGGATTTTGACCGGCTTTTGTCAACCCGGAAAAAACGTTCAAATACGTGGGACTGATATTCCAGCGGTATGCCGATGCCGGAGTCCTTTACCGTGACAAAGACGCCCTGATTCCCATTACCCACAGTGACCTCTACACTCCCGCCCTGGACATTATATTTTATCGCGTTGTCACAAAGATTATAGATCATCTCGTGTAAGAAACTTTGCACACCATTGATATGGACGCTCTCTCCGGCAACCACCAGCTGCACATTTTTTGCTCCGGCGCTGCCGTGCAAAGCGGATACCACACTGTTTACCGTTTCCAGGAGGTCAACATCCCCGCAGGCCGGGGCAATGCCTTCATCCAGCTGAGATAGATGGATGATGTCCTCCACCAGCATAACCAGCCGCGCCGCTTCCCTGCGAATCAGGCTGATGAAACCCGGTATATCCTCCTGCTTGACAAGACCGTTTTCCAGCAGTTCAGCGCTGCCTGTGATGGCTTGGAGTGGTGTTTTCAGTTCATGGGACACATTGGCTGTAAACTCCCGGCGGCTGCTTTCCGCCGCCATTTGCTCTGTCACATCAAATGCCAGTAAAACAGTTCCAATCACTGTGCCATCTGATTCAATGCGGCTTACATCAAACTGATACTCCCGACCATTCTGCGACCCACGGGATTCACCGTGACCATGATCTGCGGCAGACTGAATCGCCGAGCTCATATCGCAGTTTCTGTCAATCAATAGAAACGGCTGCCCGATACATGAAGTATCTGTCTGAAAAATCTCTTGAGCGGCAGGGTTGATACTTAGAATTTTCCCGCTATTGTCCATAAGAACAAGCCCCTCATTCATGTGGCCCGTAATCTGTTCAAATTCATCGGTTTTCTTTTTCAGGCTCAAAAGCTGCCGGTTAATCTGCCGGTGCTGCTGATGGAGTCTACTCAAAAGTGGGGCTAATTCCTCATAAGAATCGTTTTCAAGCGGGTGATCCAAGTCCAGGGAATTGAGAGGCCGGACAATTTTCTTTGCCATCCTGTGCGCCAGGACTGCAGAGAGAACAACGGCCAGAATCGCAACCAGCAAAATCGGCTGCAGCATCCCAAGAACCAAGGTAAAGATCGTTGCCTGACTGATGGAAATTCGTAATACAGTTCCATCCTCCAATGCCCTGGCATAGTACAGAGTCCGTTCTGTCAGAGTGTCAGAATATCGGACGCTGCCGCTCTCTCCATTGACAAACGCTTCCCGCACCTCCACCCGGTTTTTGTGGTTTTCCATTGTATCCGCTGGTACGCTGGTATCAAAAAGCACGGTTCCATCCGAAGCGATCCAGGTAAAGCGGTAGTCTGCAATCCACGGCAGACGGTAGGGGCCGCCGGAGAGTTTTTCCAGATAGGATATTCCTTCCGTCTCTACCGCGTAAGAGGCAAGCCGCAGTTCATCCTGAAGTTGCTTTTCCTGCACATTCCGGTAGTAGTCGTACAGACAGCCCATCACGATAATCAGGTTGGCCAGCAGCACCGCCGCCGCAACAAATATGATGGAATGAAAAATCTTCTTGGTCATTTCGGAACCTCCAGGCGGTAGCCAACATTTCGGACAGTTTCAATCATGGAGCCATAATCTCCCAGCTTCTGCCGGAGCGTGCGGATGTGCATATCCACTGTTCGTGTTTCGCCGCAGTATGCTACCCCCCAGATGTCTGACAGGAGCTGTTCTCTGGTAAACGCAACGCCGGGACGGGACAGGAACAGGCGAAGCAGCTCAAACTCTTTGTAGGTCAGAAGAATCCGTTCCCCGTCAGCCGTTACCGTGCGTTCGTCCAGATGAACGGTCAGGCCGTCCACGGACATCTGCTTTTCTGCCGGTCTTGCGTCACAGCGGCGTAATACTGCCTTGACTCGGGATACCATTTCCATCATGCCGAAGGGCTTTACCAGATAATCGTCCGCACCCAAGTCCAGTCCAGTCACTTTGTCATACTCCGTCCCTTTCGCGGTAGCCATTATGACAGGCAGATTGACGGCAGCGTACTGTTCTCGCAGCCTCTTCAGAATGGAAATGCCGTCCTCGCCCGGCAGCATAATATCCAGGAGGATAAGCTGAGGGATCGTCCTCTGCAATGCCTCAAAAAGGCCCGTGCCGTCCGCAAAGCCTTCTGCCTCAAATCCGGCGGCGTTCAGCGCATAGAGCATCAAACCACGGATGGAATCATCATCCTCTACGCAAAAAATCATGTCGTACCTCCTTTGCCTGATAAATCAGTTCATTATACCCCCAGGTCCGCTGCTATAAACACTTTATCTTTAGTCCTTCTGGATCCCGCTCACGGAGAAAATCACCCACTCCGCGATATTGACGGCGTGATCACCGATACGCTCCAGGTACTTGTCGATCATCAGAAGATCAAGAATATGCTCCCCCTGGTCAGGCTGTTCAACAATCTTTTGAATCAGCACTTTCTTGACCTGGGTAAAATAGCTGTCAATGATGTCGTCATGGGCGATGACCAGTCCGGCCCGGACGGAATCCTGTCGAACATAGGTATCCACGCTCTCAGTAACCATTTTGATTGTCTCCGCCGCCATTTCCCGGATATGTCCCACATCCTCCGGGACATATCCCTCTGACAGCATAACCAGTACGATCTCCGCGATGTCGGCCGCCTGGTCCCCGATGCGCTCCATATCCGTGATGATCTTCATCGCGGCGGAGATCTGCCGCAGGTCCCTGGCTACCGGCTGTTGCTGGAGAAGCAGCTTCAGGCAGAGCGTCTCAATGTCCCGCTCCATCTGGTCAATTTCTTCCTCCAGCGACCTCACTTTTTCCGCCAAAGCCCGGTTGCCCTCGGTCAGCGCCTTGGCGGCAAGGAAGATCGCTTCTTCGCACAGAGCGCCCATTCGAATCATCTCGCTGTTGAGAAGCGTCAGCTGTTCATCAAATTTTGAACGCATTTATCCAAACCTCCCTGTGATGTAGTCCTCGGTTTTCTGGCACTCCGGCTGAGAAAACAGCTTTTCCGTCTCACCAAACTCCACCAGCTCCCCCAGCAGGAAGAACGCGGTATAGTCCGAAATGCGAACGGCCTGCTGCATATTGTGGGTCACGATTACGATGGTATAGCTCTCTTTGAGCTGCGCCGCCAGTTCCTCGATCTTGGATGTGGATATGGGATCTAATGCGCTGGTGGGTTCGTCCATCAGAAGTACCTTTGGCTCTACCGCCAGAGCACGGGCAATACATAGCCGCTGCTGTTGTCCGCCGGACAAGCCCAGGGCGTTTTTCCTCAACCTGTCTTTTACCTCGTCCCAGATGGCTGCGCCCCGGAGAGAACGCTCCACAATATCGTCCAGCTTCGCTTTGTTTTTGATGCCGTGGGTGCGGGGTCCATAAGCGATGTTGTCATAGATGCTCATGGGAAACGGATTGGGCTTTTGGAATACCATGCCAATCTCCCGGCGCAGAAGGTTCACATCCATGGACGGGGCGAATATATCGGTGTCCTCATACCGCACGCTGCCAGAAATTTTCACCCCCGGAACCAGATCGTTCATCCGGTTCAGTGTTTTCAGGAAAGTGGACTTTCCGCAGCCGGACGGCCCGATCAGTGCGGTAATGCTGTTTTCCGGGATGGCAATGCTGATTTGTCTCAACGCCTGGGTCCTGCCGTACCACAGGCACAAATCCTCTGCGGTGATGATATTGCTCATAATGACCTCCTTTTCTTGAACCACCATCCTACCAGCGCAGCGGTAAAGTTGATTGCCACCGTCAGCAGCATCAGAATCGCGGCAATGGCAAAGGCGACATCAAACTCGCCGGATTCTTTGGCGTAGAAATACAGCGCCACGGTAAGGGTCGCTCCCTGGTTCACGAGGCCGTCAAAAAGCCCGAACAGCTTATGAGCTGCGCCCGCAGTGAACAGCAACGCCGCCGATTCGCCTAAAATGCGGCCCACTGTTAAAATACAGCCGGTAAGGATGCCATCCATACAGCCAGGCAATACCACGGTGCGGATTGTCCGCCACTTTCCGGCTCCCAGGCCAAAGGCCCCCTCCCGGTAGCTCTGCGGCACTGTTTTCAGGCTCTCCTGCGTTGTCCGCATAATGGTGGGCAGGTTCATAATAACCAGCGTCAATGCCCCGGCCAGCAGGGAAGTTCCGAATATACCTGTGAATACCAGCATCCCCACCAGGCCGTATATGATAGATGGAATGCCGGAAAGGGTCTCCGCCGCATACTCGATCACTGCCACCAGCCGCTGATTGGATGCGTATTCTGTCAGATAGACCGCCGCTCCCACGCCCAGCGGAAGAACCACCAGCAGTGTAGCCATGATGATATGGATCGTGTTCATAATGTCCGGCAGAATACCAATCCGGCCAAACAGGATGCTGGGACTGGTGGTCAAAAACTCCCAAGTCACATGGGGCAGGCCACTTGCCAGTATATACCCAATCAGGAACAGCGTCAGACCGCAGGTGAGAGCGACCGATAACGCGATCAACAGCCCCATCGCGCCGATATGGAATTTTCTCTTTGCAGAAATGGAATCACTTCCCATTTTCAGCCCTCCTTGTTACGCTTCAGAAAGAAGTTCAGCGCGGCGTTGATGAGCAGAATAAACAAGTACAGTACCAGAGCGATGGAGAACAACGCCTGCCGCTGCAAGCTGCCGGGACTGGAATAGGACATTTCACTGGCTACGGCGGTGGTAAGGAATCGGACGCTCTGAAACAGAGACGGCATATTCGCCACATTTCCGGATACCATCATCACCGCCATAGCCTCCCCTATTGCTCTGCCCACGCCCAGCACTGCTGCCGCCGCAATACCGCTTTTCGCGGCGGGAACGGATACCCGGAAATAGGTCTCCACAGGCGTGGCTCCCAGGGCCAGCGAGGCGTCCTCATATTCTTTGGGAACTGCCTCCAGCGCGGTGACGGATACCTTGACGATAGAAGGCAGGATCATAATTGCCAGGACGATGATCGCCGCCAACAGGCTGGCCCCGTCCGGGATGCGGAACAGTCTCCGTATCCCGGGGACGAGTACCAGCATACCCACCAGGCCATAAACCACGGAAGGTATCCCGGCCAGGAGACTGACAGCAGCCTCTACAACGACTTTGATTTTTGGCGGAGCCAATTTCGCCAGATATACCGCAGTCAAAAATCCCACGGGAACTCCGAACAAAATAGCGCCGGCTGTGCCGTAAACACTGGTAAGTATGAAGGGAAGTATCCCGTAGGAGGGTTCTGCCGCCGTAGATGCCCAGGTGCTGCCCAGCAGGAAGTCAAACAGTCCAATCTGCCAGATGGCGGGGACGCCGGATAAAATCAAATACACAGTAATGAGCAGCACACAGCCTACAGTAATCAAACCAAGAATCAGAAATACTCCCTGAACAGCGGTTTCCACCGCCTGCTTTCCGCGCCCCACCGTCAGTTTGCCGCTACCGCGCCAGCGTCAGAAATCAACGCGGCAGCGTCCGGGGAGATTGCAAAGTCGAAAAATTTCTGTGCGGCGGCAGAGAGGGCTGTGTCGGTCTTTGTGACCAGAATGAAGGGCCGCTGAATCACATAGCTGCCGTCCTTGACCGTATCCTCGGAGGGGGCCACGCCGCCCACAGAAACGGCGCGAACGCTGTCCCTGACCGAGGCGAGGGAGGCATAGCCGATGGCATTGGGATTCTGAGAGACTGCCGTGATCACATCACCGGTGGAGGTCAGTTCCTGACGGTACTGGCAGAGATCCGCCGTGCCTGTGATGGACTCAAACCCATCTCTGGTTCCGCTCCCGGCTTCACGGCCAATCAGGACGATTTCCCCATCGTTACCCCCCACGTCCTTCCAGTTGGCAATCTCCCCGGTGTAGATTTTGGCGATGGCTTCCACATCCAGATCAGCGACAGGGTTCTCCGGGTTGACAACCACCGCGATGCCGTCATAGGCCAGGATGGTCGCCCTCAGTCCGCTGGCTGCTTCCTCGTCCTTTAAGGCGCGGCTGCTCAGTCCAATGTCGCAGCGCCCCTCCTGCACCGCCTGGATACCGGAACCAGAGCCGGTGGGATTGTAAGTAAAAGTCACGCCACTGTTCTGTGCCTCAAACGATTCTCCCAGCGCACCGATCACCTTTTCCATAGAAGTGGAGCCATCCGTGGATACTGTCCCAGCGGTTTTCTGTGAGCATCCAGCCATTGTCATAATGGCAGACATGAGCGCAATTGCAAGAGTGATTAACTTTTTCATAATGTATTTCTCCTTTCAAATTTTGGCTACGTTTAGAGAATAACGCTGGCTTGTAAAATCTGAAAGAGAATATTTGTAAAATAAATGTAAAATGCTCTTAATCATCACACCGAGAAACGTGCGCCGCAAGGCGCACAATGTCAGGGGGAGGCTTGTCTGTAGAACAAGTCTCCCCCTGATTCTGCGGCTCCTTCAGCGGCACATTTGTCGATATTTTGAACCCGCTAAGCGCTAATTAGTTCACTGGTAAAATTTTCCTGTGCACGATGCACAATACTGTTCATGGCTTTGATCCACTCCCACTGCGACTGCCGCTTCAGGTTCCCGGTCCCGCCCTCCGCTTCCGGTATTTGCTTGATCATAAGCCGGCAGCGGTTATGTGCCTGTTCGTCTAGTGTACTGACACATTTATATGCAGGCAAACTCACTTGTCTATCTGTCCATCTTCTGCGTTGGATTTTCTAGCCGTAGCCACCACTACGCCGTCGA
>JAAWKU010000002.1 GCA_022797535.1 Lachnospiraceae bacterium
GTAGATCTCTTCCACGGACAGTCCCCCTCCCAACACTTTCTCAAAAAAGCGCCTTCTGGAAAACTGCTCGTACTCGTGCATCTCCTCCTGGTAGATGGCCTGGTAGTCGCCGGGCTCCGCCGCCTGCTCGATTTTCTCCCTCAGTTCCACCAGCACCTTCTTCATGGTCTGCCTGGTGACAGGCTTCAGCAAATATTGCTCCACCCCCAGGCTGATGGCTGTCCGGGCGTACTCAAAGTCGTCATAACCGCTCATAATGAGGATCCTGGTTTTGGGAAATTCCGCGCTCACCATTCTGGCCAGAGAAAGACCATCCATAAAAGGCATCTTAATATCCGTTATCAGCACGTCCGGACGGGCCTGGCGGATCAGCGGAAGCGCCATTTCCCCGTCCGCCGCTTCCCCCACGAATCGGTATCCGTACTGCTCCCAGGGTATGGTGTTCTTAAGTCCCTCCCTGATCACGGCTTCATCTTCTACCAGAAACAACTTTAACATGCCTCACCTCGTCAATAATTTCTTTGGTCCAGATACTCGCCCACATTCTCCGGCGTAAAGACCTGTTCCTCAATATAAAAGGTCTTTTCCACATCCTCTCCCCGCTCCAGGGCCCGGATGACTTTCTCCACCCACTCCCCCTGCTCCGGGTTGCACTCGATATCCACGTTGATCACACCCTGTTCCACCAGCTTCAGCGCGGATTTCACGGCATCAAAGGATACCACGATTACATCCCCCTCCACGCCCGTGGTGATACCCCGACGGCTCATGGCCTCCAGCGCCCCAAAGGTCATATCGTCGTTCTGGGAGATTACCACGTCAATCTCCTCATATTTATCCAGAAGGTTATCCATGACTTCCCGCCCTTTGGCCGTGGTATATTCCGCATCCACCTGTTCCAGGATGGTCCAGTTGCTGTGGGTGACAGCCACCTCCTGGAAGCCTCTGGTCCTGCCTATGGCGGAAGTGGCGCCCTCGGTTCCCTGCAGTACCACGATACGGATCTCTTCTTCCTCCCGCCCCTGCTGCTCCAAATATCCCTCCAGCCATTCCCCTGCGTTCCGGCCCTCTCCGTGAAAATCCGATCCCACCCAGGCCGTATACAGGGTATGGTCTTGTACATCCACCTGTCTGTCCATGAGGATCACCGGGATTCCCGCATCCCTGGCTTCTTGGAGCACCACGTCCCAGCCGCTCTCCGTAATGGGAGAAAACACAATGTAATCCACCTGGCGGGATATAAAACGCCGGATGGCCTTAATCTGGTTCTCCTGCCTCTGCCTGGCGTTGCTGAAAAGCAGGAAATACCCTCTGTCGTTGGTGAAAACCTCCTGTATGGAGGCAGTGTTGGCAGTCCTCCATACAGACTCGCTGCCCACCTGGGAGACTCCCACTACCACCAGGTTTTCATCCACTGCAGGCTCCTCCTCTTCCCCGCTGATCCGAAACTGTCCTGCGCATCCTCCCAGGACCAGTGCCAGAAGGCCCAGGAGAAAGCAGACTTTCCTGCCCGGGGATATGTCCCTCTGTGTCTTTATCGCCATACCTTCCTCTTTCTGCCGGACAGAAATGCCGCCCCACGGAATTTCCACGCTGCCGTGTCAATCCTGCTTCCGTCCTGCGCCATCGTCCGGGCGCGGCCCCTCTTCGGCTATCCGGACAGCAGGTATGACCAGTTCCACCATGGTTCCCCTTCCCTTGTCCGAATGGATCCGAAGACCATATTCCTCCCCGAAATACATATGTATCCGCTCGTTTACATTGGCCAGGCCAAAGCCCTTTTCCGCCTCCTTACAGGGACGTTGGATCTCCCGCCGCAGCTGCTCCAGTTCCTCCCGCTCCATGCCTGCGCCGTTGTCCCGCACCACCAGACGGATTATATTTCCATCCTTCTCTCCATGAATATGGATATAACCCCTGGCCCTCTTATACTTTATACCGTGGTACAGGGCGTTTTCCACCAGAGGCTGCAACGTCAGTTTGGGAATCTGAAAGTCGTACACCGTCTGATCCAGCCGGATGTCATACTCCAGGATGTCCCGGTAGCGCATTCCCTGAATCTCCAGATAGCTGCGGATATGTTTCTCTTCCTCCCGGATGGTGATGATTTCCTTCCCCTTACTGAGCACCAGCCGGAAAAATCCGGAAAGTGTAATCACCATATTGACTGCCTGATCCGTCTCATTGCCCTCAATGAGCCAGACAATGGTATCCAGGGTATTGTACAGGAAATGAGGATTGATCTGCTCCTGTAAAAGCCGCAGATCCATCCGGCGCATCTTTTCCTCGTCCTCCCGGATCTTGTGGATCAGCGTCTGAATATTTTCCGCCATGTTGTTGAAACCCTGCCCCAGGGCGGCGATCTCATCCCGGGTGTGTATCCGGGCCCTGACTGAAAAATCCCCCTCGGCCACCTTCTCCGTGGCATCATACAGTTCCTGAATCGGCTGCAGAATCCCCTTGGCGATCAGGAACGTTGTGCCCACCACCATCAGCACCAGCGCCGCCGCGAGAACACTGCACAGGATCAGGAATTGGTTGATCTGCTGGTGTAATTGCCGGCTTACCTTCTCCATACTCCTGGTCTGATAATGGATATAATATTGAATATCTTCCTGAATCAGTTCCGTCAATATGTAGATATTATTGTCCAGTTCCTGGATATTTTCGTTGTAGTTGCCCCCCGCCAATGCGCTCTCCCGCATATAATCCACCCTTTTCTCCAGGGTGTCAATATTTCGCAGCATGCTCTGGAGCCACATCATGCTCTCCCCTTCGGTAGTCATATCCATCAGCCGGGAAAATGCCTCCCTGCAGTCCCGGATCAGTTTGTAAGGATCCTGCAGCGCCGGATCCTGGGCAATCTCATCGAAGGACACATAGCCCACCACCAGTTTATACAGGCTTTCGTCCATCTCTTCCTTAAAAACCAGGTTGTAGCTATTGGCTATGGTTATATTATTCACTATATCATCGTAATTTCGGCTGTAGTTGAGCATGGAGGTGAGAAGATACATGGCCAGCAGCAAAAAAGGCAGAACCGCTGTCAACGACATTAACACCAGTTTGCGGCGGATGGAAAAACGAATACTCCTTTTCTTCTGATTATGCGCCAAAGCCAACCCCCATCTGCCCGCCGGGCGTTTTATCGTAATATTTCATGCCTGTAAGAAACGGAAACTCTGCCTGAGCCGGTTGTCTGGCAATGCCCCGTCCCATCACACGGACATGGTCCGAAAAATGGTATCTCCCTTCAGGACAGACTCCAGAAAGCAGTCTTGTCACGAAAGAATTCCACAAACCCTTCGTATCCCACCAGGTCGTCCGCATCGTGGGCGTTGACATCATAATAATATGCCCCGTCCTCCAGTCTCCTGGACAGACTGTCCAGAGGAAAGCCCGGACGACGGATTTCATGGGGCCTGGCTGTAAGCAGGAAGCGCCGGCTGGCCAGGCTCTCCTCCATGGATTCATACACATGTTCCCGGTCCAGAACCAGGCAGACTGCATTTCGGTATCTGGCTGTCAAATCTCCGTAACGGGCTGCCAGTCCTCCATAGTAGTCCATCATAGCCTGGTCATCCAGGTAGACGCCCTGGGGGGAACGCACATGCAGCCCCGGCTGCAGTTCCCGGGGCAGTCCTTCCAGATACAGCCCTGAATCGCAGGAAAACAGCGGAACGCGGTAGTGGCCATAGTAAAAAAGCGCCTTCTGACGGGCGTTTTCAAGAGGGCTGCCGCCCTCCTCCGGCGCCACAGGCACCTGCTCCATATCCCTGAGACTGGCCAGGCTGATGCCCAGAGGCTGCAGGGCATCTCTCATGGCCGTGTATTTGGCCGGATTGGTGGTGGCATATAGCAGCCGCATAGATCATTCCCCCTGTCTGGTATATTGCTTTCCCGCTTTCTCTATATAGTGCTCCGCATTGCGGCGGCTGGCCCGAACCTCTTCCTCCGTTACCCGGCGTTTGACGCGCCCGGGACTGCCCATCACCAGACTGTTGTCCGGGATCTCCATACCCTGGGTCACCAATGCGCCTGCGGCGATAACGCAGTTGCGCCCGATGCGGGCATGGTTCATGACGATGGCCCCCATGCCCACCAGGGTGTTGTCTCCCACCCGGCAGCCGTGAAGAATGGCGCCATGCCCCACGGTCACATACTCCCCCAGATCCACTTCCCCTCCGGGATCCATGTGCAGCACCGCATTGTCCTGGATATTGCTGCCCCGGCCCACACGGATGGGGCCGTCATCCGCCCGCAATGTGGCATTGTGCCAGACACTGGTATCCGCCGCCAAAGTCACGTCCCCGGACAGACAGGCGCTGGGAGAGAGGTAGGCAGCCCCAACTGTTTCAGAGCATACCGCTCCCGTACCGTCATCCCTGTCGCCTGTCAGACTGACCTGGCGGGGCCTCTCCTGCCAGGTCAGCCGGTGCAGGGCCCCCTGTTCCTGCAGCCCCGGAAATCCCTGCTGGCGCAGCGCCTCATAGAGTACAATGGCCACAGAGTTGGATAGATTCAGGGAACGGATATCTGGCAGCATGGGGATGCGGATACAGTATTCCTGATTTTCCACCAGCAATTCCTCCGGTATCCCGGCGCTCTCCTTGCCGAACATAATATAATCCTCCGGCCCGAAATCCGCCTCCGTATAGCATCTTCCGGCCTTTGTGGTGGCCATCCAGATCCTGGCTCCCGGATGTGTCTCCCGAAATTCCTCAAAGTTTATATACCGGGTCACATCCAGCTTCTTCCAATAGTCCATACCGGCCCGGCGGATGGATTTCTCATCCAGACTAAACCCCAGGGGCTCGATCAGGTGCAGGCTGACTCCGGCCGCCACGCAGGTGCGTCCGATATTGCCGGTATTGGCCGGGATTTCCGGCTGATGTAGCACAATATGCATAGTATCCTCTTTCCCACATATCCTTCAGCTGTTTTCAGGAAGGCAGGACTATGCCTGCCTGGCCTCCCGTAGCCTGGTGACAAAACGATTTAATCGGGACATGGCCTCCCGCAGCGTATCCAGAGAGTAGGCATAGGAGATTCTTAAAAAGCCCTCACCGCTGTCCCCAAAAGCCGTGCCTGGCACGGCGGCCACTTTCTCCGCCTCCAGAAAGGCATTGGCGAACTCCTCACTGGTCATGCCAAACTCCCTGATACAGGGAAATACATAGAAGGCGCCGAAGGGTTCAAAACATTCCAGTCCCATCTCCCGAAAGGCGTTAAGCAGAAAGCGCCTGCGCTGGTTGTAGGAAAGTTTCATCTCCTCCACATCCCCGTCTCCGTTTTTCAGCGCCTCCACAGCCGCGTACTGGCTGGTGGTAGGGGCGCACATAATGGCAAACTGGTGAATCTTAGTCATCTGCTCTATGATGGCGTGGGGCCCGCAGGCATAACCCAGCCTCCAGCCCGTCATGGCGTAGGCCTTGGAAAAACCGTTGATCAGGACAGTCCTCTCCTGCATACCCGGCAGGGCCGCGATAGACACATGTTTCTCCTTGTAAGTCAGTTCACTGTAAATCTCATCAGACATGACAAATATGTCATGTCTAATAATCACCTCCGCAATGGCCTCCAGATCCTTCCGCTCCATAATGGCTCCGGTGGGATTGTTGGGAAAGGGCAGAATGAGAACCTTAGTCTTGTCTGTGATGGCTTCTTCCAGTTCCCCGGCTGTCAGGCGGAACTCGTTTTCCGCCTTCAGGTTCAGGATCACCGGCTTTGCCCCTGCCAGGATGGCACAGGGTTCATAGGACACATAGCTGGGCTGGGGGATAATCACCTCATCCCCGGGATTGATCATAGCCCGCAGACCTATGTCGATGGCCTCAGAACCGCCCACAGTGATCACCACCTCTTTGTCCCAGGCATATGTAATTCCCTGTTTTCTCTTTAAGTAATTGCACACTTCCTGGCGCAGCTCCTTCAGACCTGCGTTGGAGGTGTAGAAAGTTCTGCCCCGCTCCAGGGCGTAGATCCCCTCGTCCCGGATGTGCCAGGGCGTATCAAAATCCGGCTCGCCCACACCCAGGGAAATGGCGTCTTTCATTTCGCTGACAATATCAAAAAATTTTCTGATACCAGAGGGCTTAAGCGCAACCACCTGGTCTGATAATGGATTTCTCATGGCGTAATTTTCTCCCTCTCGTCCTCATTTTTCTGTACAAAGACAGTCCCATGATCCTTATACTTTTTCAGGATAAAATGGGTAGATGTGCTGAGCACCCGGTCCAGCGTGGAAAGTTTGTCGGACACAAAGCTGGACACTTCCCGCAGGGTCTTGCCCTCCAGGATCACCATCAGGTCAAAGCCGCCGGATATCAGGTACACACTTCTGACTTCGGGATAGCGGTAGATACGCTCCGCCATGCTGTCAAAACCCTGGCCCCTCTGAGGAGTTACCCGCACCTCGATCAGCGCCGTCACTTTCTCATTGGAGGTTTTCTCCCAGTTCACCAAAGTATGGTAACCGCAGATCACACCCTCCTTCTCCATAATTTCCAGTTCGTTTACCACGTCCGTCTCCCGGACACCCAGTATGACAGCCAGTTCCTTTAAGTCGATACGGCTGTTTTTCTCAATGATGGACAACAACTCTTCTCTCATATGATATCTCCTTATTCTATATGCAACGACTCTCTTTCGGTACACAGCCCCCGGTACTCTCACCGGAGCATATTAATACCAATCCCCTCTGCGTCCGAAAATTCGCTGTTTATTTACCATTCTCTACCCCATGTATTTATAGATTTCGTCCTGGGCAGGCTTATCCAGATAACGTTTCTCATCCCCATTGTAGAGCAGCCTGTCGCGGCCGGCCGTAGCCCGGCCTATGACCGCTGCGGGAATCCGTTCCGCTGCCAGCCTGTCTGCCAGCGCCTGCCCATGGTCCGCCGCCAGCACCAGGCAGCCGGAGGAGGCCAGCATATAAGGGTTCACTTCGCAGAATTCACAGATCTCCACCGTCTCCTGCCGGATGGGGATTTTTCGCAGGTCTATGGACAGTCCGACACCCGAACTCTCTGCCAGTTCCCAGAGAGCCGCCAGTATGCCGCCTTCCGAGGCGTCATGCATGGCCAGGATGCCGGACTTCACGGCGGATGCGGCCTCCGGAATCACGGACAGATAGCGGTCAAATCCCTCCGCCGTCTCCACCATATGGGCAGGATACCGTTCCAGCAGCCGTTGCCTGTGGATCCGGGCCAGCAAGGCCGTGCCCTCCAATGCCACCCATTTGGTCAACACGATATCCTGGCCGGGACGGACTCCCCGGGTGACACACAGGGGTGTGACGGAATGCCCCGGGCCTGCGCCTCCCCCCAGGAGCTCACTGGCGTCGGCTTCCGGCCCCTCCATTGGGGTTCCGTATATGGTGACACAGGCCAGGGGGCAGTCCACATGTCGACTCACGGTGGTGTGCCCTCCGGCTATCTGCATCCCCATTCGGCGGCCGGTCTCCTCCGCCGCCTCCATAAGCTGTCTCAGCAGCGCTTCCTCCGCCGTCTCCGGCAGCATCAGGGTAAGCAGGGAGGCCAGAGGCCGGGCTCCCGCTGAAGCCGTATTGTTGGCACACCTGGTCAGCAGCCTGGCCATGTCCGCTCCCTCCGCCGCCGCAGCCTGGGCCACAGCGGATACACAGAGGCCGGAGGGCGCAAAAATGGCGCAGTCCTCCCCTATCCCTGCGCCACTTAATACTTCCTGCCTTTTGAACCTGATCTGTTGTAACACGGAGCGTTTCAGAACGCTGTCTGATATTTTCCCTGGTCTCATCCTCTGCCGTCCTCTCCGGCCGGCACCTGCCCCGGCAGGTGCCCAGGCCGGACATTCCTCTTTTGCCGGCTCTCACTCTCCTGTTATTGTTGAGCGGCAGCAGCCGCCACTGCCAGCGCCTGCTGCTGGGCCACGATGGCAATTACGTTCCGCACATTGGCCACGCTGCCGCTGTTGATGGCATCAATGATAGCCGCATAAGCATTGGGGTCCGCCGTGGCTACCCCCACATGGTAGCTGCTGGGCACCATCTTATAGGAACTGCTGTTGATCTGGGTGCGCTCCACCTCCACGCCGTTCTCCCTAACCACTTTCCACAGCTGGGCCTTATAGCCGATATGGGCGCTCTCACCCTTCACCAGATAGCCGATGGGCTGCGAAGCCTCTGCGTACAGCATCTCTCCGGGAGGGTTTATGACCTCCAGCACCTTACTCTCGTAAGTCACCGTTCGTTCGCTGCTGCGGGTCTCATGTCCGTAAATATTAAAGGTAATACGTTTTCCATCAATGATGCCTTCTATATAGACGGGAATATCCAAATTGTTTATAAATTTGAAATCCTTGCCGGAAGATTCCGCAATGGCCGCATCCGCCGAAGGATCCACATAAGTGACAATCATGGAATGGTTGTAGCGCTGGGTCACTTCCAGCTCCGCCCGAAGCACCGCATTGTACAGCGTGGTGGACACCTGACAGATGCCGCCCCCGATGCTGTCCACCACCTTGCCGTTAAGATAGGAACCCGCCATAAAATATCCGTTCTGCTGTGTAAAAGGGGCAACCGCCTCATAGGTGGAGAACTCCTCCCCGGGATACAGGGTGGTGCCATTGATCAGATTGCAGCCATTGGTCACATTGGCGCTCCTGTCCGCCCCCGACGAAGAAAAAGATGTGGTAAAACTACCCAGCAGATCCGTCACCTGAGCCAGTTCCTGGGCAGACCCCTGAGGCTGTTCCTCAAAAATTTCCAGTCCTATGGTACAGGGCTGCAGGTCCCATTCCTTTGTCAGATATTCATATACAGTGTCAATGGATGTCTCCACGTCCAGCCTGTAGCCTGTCTGTCCCTCCACTACAGTAAACACGCCGTTTTCCCGCTTCAGGACAGCATTGACCACCGGCTGGTCATAGGCGCTGCACTGCTCTGCCAGAATCTGGTTGATGGCATGTATGTCATAGTCAAACGAAAGTTCAAAGTTCATAGGCTCCCGCTGCAAATCCTTGAGCATCTTGTAACGGACAATCACATTGCCCTGGGTGCCCACGGCCAGCGCCTGGTCCAGAATCTCCGGATTGCTCCAGCGGATGCCCAGTTCTCCTGCAGTGACCTGCACCTGCGCATCATTGGAGGTCAACAGGGTAATCTGCACAGGTTTCAGAGTCTCCTCTATATACTGCTCCACTGCCTGGGCGGCCTGCTGTTTGTTCATGCCGCTCAGGTCCATGCCCTGGATCAGCACACCCTCCTTCAGGGTGGCCTGACCCGCCGCCCGTACGGGCAGAGCCATGCAGCACAGTAACGCCAACGACAGAATTGCCAGACCCCAATACCTCACCCATCTTTTCATAACAAACCAGCCTTTCTTGATAAACCATTGAAAATTCAGATCAGATATGCTAATGTAGGAATGACCATGGCCAGTACGATCAACAGTACGATCACGGCGGATATTACCCTCTTCGTTTTTTTGTTGTGGAAATTCATCATGGGAACAACCTCCTATATTTCCATTCCCGCAGCGCACGCCCGGGGCGGCGGCGGGGTCATGAGTATATGGACTGTCTATCTCTGCCCTGAAAGGATATTATAAATGAATTTAATTGTTTTTGCAACCTTTATCATCTTTACCAGCATACTTTCCATGACCATCAAACGGCATAGCCGCTCCGACCAGAAGCGGCAGGAACAGTTCTGGGAAAGGGAAGCGCGGGCCAATCAGGTTCGCCGCAAATCCCTGGACGGCCTGGCCTATGTAGCCGTGCCGCTGGAGACGCTGCCCACACAGGTCATGGCCGATGACGCCGTGGTCCGGGACTGTCTGGACACCCTGGAATCTCTGTCTCATGAAAAAATCGTGAATCTGGCTGGCTACACTAATACGGATCTGAAACTGACTTACGGGACGGCCAATATCACCACGTTGTCCCAGTACGACCAGAACTTTACGCTGCTGGCCCAGACCCTTCAGAAATGGGCGGAAACGCTGCACCGGGGGGGATATGTCCAGGAAGCCCGGCAGGTTCTGGAATACGCTGTGCTCTCCATACACAGCGACGCAGGCACATCCTATCGTCTGCTGGCCTCTCTGTACCACCAGGAAAACGAACAGGAAAAGGTGGCGGCGCTATACGACGCCGCCCTGCAACTTACTTCCCCCTCCGGTAAAACCATAGCCCGCATCCTGCAGGAGACTTATCCCGATGTCGGCATCGGCCAGCCGTAAAGCAAGTCCCTATTGTACTATCTTATGCCATACCCGGAGCAGGTATGCCTTCTGACCCCAAGTCTCTGCCTCGTCCGGCACTGATATGCCCTTCGATCCCAAGTCTCTGCCTCGTCTGGCATTGATATGCCCTCCACTCTCAATTCTCTGCCCGGTGCGGCACTGATATGCCCTCCCATCCAATTCTCTGCCCGGTACGGCACAGATATTCTTTCCGCTTCTGCCGGTTCTCTGTCCTGTCACAGTTCCAGTTTCTCCGCCACCTGCCGCCAGACTTCCTCCCCGGTGTCCGGCAGCGCCTTGTGACTGATGTTACAGGCCTCACACACCGCGTAATAGAAATAGTTATGCCCTGTCAGCAGCGTCTTTTTTACGGCCCTGGTAAGATATAGCCCGTAAGCCTCAATTCCGCTTTCCCGAAAGTCTTTCAGCAAGCCTTCCACATCATAATCAATGGTCAGAAGTTGGATCTCCCATCCCTGGGAAGTCCCCTCCATCAGGGCAAACTGAGCATGCCTTCCCTGCTCGTCTATGGGCAGGCCCAGGGATCCCGGGTTCATATAAGTCTTGCCATAGAGCTGGCTGACCTCCTGGTGATGGGTGTGTCCTCCCAGCAGATACCGGGTTTCCAGCCGCTCCATGCACTGCTCTTTCAAAGGTCTGTCAAATTGAAAGTTTCCCCGGATTGCTCCCGGCGCGCCATGGCATATGGTCAGCGCCGGGCAGTCCCCCAGCTGCAGCACCGCCTCTGAGGGAAGAGACTCCATCCAGTCCAGATCCGCTTCGGCCACATGTCGATAGGTATAGTACAGCGCCCCGTTGGGAGAACTGATATGCCATCCCTGATCCTGCCTGCGGTTGTCCAGCAGATATTCTTCCCGGTTGCCCCGAAGCAGATGACAGGGATATTTTTTCTCCATATCATAGAGCAGAGACATAGTGCGTTCCGGGTAGGGGCAATCCGTTACATAATCTCCCAGGCCGATGATGGCATCCACCCGGCAATTCTCCACATGCGCCAGAAACGCCTCCAGCGCTTTATAATTACTGTGAATGTCACTGAATACCGCAACCCTCATTTTTACATTTCCCCTTATCCAAAACCTTTATGAACCACTCTTCCCGCTTTGCGCCGCAAGGGGCCCACACGGGCCCCTTACACAATCTGCGCAAATCTTACATCTTACAGGGACCGTCTCCCACCTCCACCACATAGAAATCAGCAGAGTAACCTATCTTCTCCTGATAAGCGGCTCCCACCCGGGCGATAAAGTCATCGATGGCCCGATCCTCCACGATACTCACGGTGCAGCCGCCAAAGCCTGCCCCAGTCATGCGGGATCCCACTACGCCCTCCACCTTCCAGGCCTCCTCCACCAAAGTGTCCAGTTCCAGGCCCGTCACTTCATAGTCATCCCTCAGGGATAAATGAGAATCATTCATCAGCCGTCCAAACGCCGCCACATCATTTTCCTGCAAGGCCCTCACCGCGGCTATGGTGCGTCGGTTCTCATATACCGCATGCCTGGCCCTCCTCTGTCGCGTCTCACTGCCGATGCTGTCTTTGTGCTTTTCGAAAGCCTCTTCCGTCAGTTCTCCCAGCGAATTGACCCCGCATACCTTCCGCAGTTCTTCCAGAGCAGTCTCGCACTCGCTGCGCCTCTCATTGTACTTGGAGTCCCCCAGACCTCTCTTCTTGTTGCTACAGGCAATGACGATCTTGGCTTTGTCCAGCTTTATGGGGGCGTACTCGTAGGACAAATCCGCCGTATCCAGGAAGATGGCATGCTCTTTCCTGCCCATTGCAATGGCAAACTGATCCATGATGCCGCAGTTCACGCCGTTGAATCGGTTCTCGGAATACTGGCCGATCAGGGCCAGATCCTGGTTGGACACCTCAAATCCAAACAGATCCCGCAGGATAAAGCCGGTCAGCACTTCCACCGATGCAGAAGAAGAAAGACCGGAACCGTTGGGAATATTGCCGTTCAGCAGAAGATCCATGCCCGTGGGCGTCTCCATGCCTTTTTCCCCAAAGGCCCATATCACGCCTTTGGGGTAATTGGTCCAGTCCGCCCGGGGATCAGGCTTCAATTCATCCAGAGAGGATTCCAGCACGCCCAGCTGTTCAAAGTTCATGGAGAAAAAGCGCAGCTTTCGATCCTGCCGTTTCCTCACCGCTCCATAGGTACCGATGGTCAATGCGCAGGGAAACACATGGCCTCCGTTATAGTCTGTGTGCTCCCCGATCAGATTCACCCGGCCCGGCGCAAAATATACCTGTACGCCCTCCGCGTCCCCGAATATCTCCGCAAATCTGCGTAGCATTGTATCTTTCATGATTCCCTCCAAACTTACAACATATACTCACGGGCATCCAAATCGGCCTGAACTTTTTCCAGATCCTCCCGGATATGCAGATGCTGGGGACAAGCCTGCTCACACTTACCGCACTTAATGCAGTTTTGGGGCTGCTGTGCCTCTCCCATCTCCTTCTCCCATTGGTACTTTACCACATTATAGTTCTGATACATGTGATAACGGTTCCAACAGCCGAAACTGCCGGGAATATTTACCCCGGCAGGACAGGGCATGCAGTACCGACAGCCGGTACAGCCGTTCTGTACCCGGCTCCGCATCTGCTCCACCACGTCCTTCACGGTGGTCTGCTCCGCCTCGGACAAGGGCCGGAACTCATCAAAAGTCTTTAAGTTGTCCTCCACCTGTTCCATATTGCTCATGCCGCTCAGGATCACTTTCACATTGGGCAGGGATCCCACCCAGCGAAGGGCAAAGGAAGCCATGCTGGCCTGAGGATCATGCGCATGGAACTGTTCTGCGATATCCGGCGCGAAAGCCGCCAGGGAACCGCCCTTGACAGGCTCCATGATCACCAGGGGCACCCCCTTCTCCTCCGCCAGGGCGTAGCCTTTCAGTCCGGCCTGCTCCTCCGCGTCCATGTAGTTAAGCTGGATCTGACAGAAGTCCCAGTCCCGATAGGACAGGATCTCTTCAAAAGCCTCGTAGTTGTCGTGGAAGGAGAATCCAAGATAACGGATTTTGCCTTCCTTTTTAAGCTGCTCCAGGCGCTCCAGCACGCCCAGCTTCAGCACTTCGCCCCAGGATCCCCTGTTCATGGCGTGGAGCAGATAGAAATCTATGTATTCAGTCTGCAGCTTTTCCAGCTGCCGGTTAAATATTCTGTCCACATCCTCCAGAGATTTCACATCCCACATGGGCAGCTTGGTAGCCAGATAGAAGCTGTCCCTGGGATGCTTTTTCAGCACCTCGCCCACAAACAGTTCGCTCTCGCCCCCGTGGTAAGGCCAGGCGGTGTCAATGTAGTTCACACCTGCAGCCATGGCCTGCTCCATCATGGCTGCGGCACGCTCCCTGTCTATTTTGCCCTGGCTGTCCGTGGGAAAACGCATGCAGCCAAATCCCAACAGAGACGTCTCAATTCCCAGTTTCTGCATCTTTCTCATTTCCATATGCTTCACTAATTCCTTTCTTCGGAGCCCAACGCTCCGACTGGCTTTGCTTTCTCTTTGCAGAAAAGGCGCCGCTCTCACTGCGCCAGAGTGCCGTCCTGGGCAAAAACCACTCCGAATCCCTGACTGTAGGTATTGATCCGACCTATAATCCGGGATGCCTCCTCCCCCTGGGCGGGGGTAGGCTGGAAATTGTTCCGATCCTTTACAGAACTCACGGAGCAGGGGATAATCTGCACCTGTCTGTCTTCCTGCTTTACCCCATCCACAAAGGTAAAGGTCTGCCGGAAGATCATGGTATCCTTATCCACCGGGTTCCGATTGGCTCCAAAGCAGAAATTGGCCAGGCTGTATACGATGAATTTACCGTTGTACTCCTCTACGCCCTGAAGCACATGGGGATGATGTCCTATGACCAGATCGGCTCCCAGATCAATGCATTTGCGGCCCAGATACTGCTGATTCTCCGTGGGGTAATTGTCTTTCTCAACGCCCCAATGGCAACAGGCCAGAATCAGATCCACACCTTCCTGCTGCAATTTACCGATCCCTTCCGCCAGCAGCTGTTCACTGCCCAGCCCCCAGGCCACCTCATTGACGGACACAAATCCGATACGGATTCCTTTTTCCGTCTCATAGATGCCCACATTCCTGTCATAGGCATAGAGAATTCCTTCCGCCTCCAGCGCCGCCACCGTATCGTCACTTCCCCCGGTTCCATAGTCCAACCGATGATTGTTGGCAAAGCTGACCGCCTCTATGTGCCCCGCCGTCAGCAGCCGGGCATACGCGGGATCCCCTTTGATGTTGTAGGTTCTGGTTTCGTCCCGCTCCTCGCTGTAGGTCAGCACGCCTTCAAAATTGACAATGGTCATGTCGTCGCTGTCAAAATACTCCCGGACATTCTCAAAAAAATAACCCTCGTCCTCGATCTGGTCATAGACCTGCCGAAAAGAAAACGCATACTCCTGCTCCTGATGGTTCCCCAGAGAACAGTCTCCTGCTGCTGAGATGGTAATGGTCTGCCTGTTATCCTCCGGCGGGGCCATATCCTCCGAAGCCGCTCCCTCCGATTCCTGCCCTCCGCCTTCCGAAGATGGCATCTCGGTGGGAATGGGCTTTCCAACCAGACCGTAAGGGCCGGGTATTACTTCCCCGCCAGGCGCTTCTCCCGGGGAACTGTCCCATTCCCCAAATACGATGCGCAAAAAAGGCAGGGTATCCTCCTCGGTCCCGTTGCCGCAGGCCGTCAGCAAGATCACTGGCAGAAATATCATGCCCACCCGCAAAATGAGTTTCTTCACCGCATTGCCTCTCCTTGCAATTCCCTGTTTTTGTCCATTTCACGTATTCATATCTTACCACAAACCACTGCAAATGTCATTCCCTTTCCGCAATTTCATTTTCCTAATATAAAAAATCATCACGAACTTACTGACAAGTTTACTCTGCGTGTGGTAGAATTAAATCAGATAGAAAAAGCAACTGAAGAGGATCGCCGATGGAAGATTGATTACTGGGCCGCCCTCTTCAAAGCCACTACATGGGAGGAGTCTCGAATGTTGGCAGAACAGAATCCAATCTTGGAAGAAGCTGTGGTAACTATGTATGAAATGACGGCAGAAGAAGCAATTCGGGAACAATGCCGGGCCAGGGAGGATTACTACCGAACCATAAACACTTTTAAAGCCGAAATACAAAACAGGGAAAATGCGCTGGAAGAATTGAATAGACAACTGGCAATAAAAGACCATCAGTTAGAACAGCAGGCACGGCAGATTGAATGCCAGGGCAAAGAGATCGAATCTCAAAGCAAGCAAATCGAATCTCAAAGCAAGCAGATCGAATCCCAAGGCAAGCGGATTGAATCTCAAAGCAAGCAGATTGAATCCCAAAGCAAGCAGATCGAATCCCAAAGCAGGCAGATTGCAGAACTATCCCAAAAAATAGATACTTTGATGAACCTGCAGGCCATGCCATAGTCAGTACAAAACCCCGGCTTCTTCTGGGTGTGAAGAGCCGGGGTTTTTGCTTGTACTCAGTATCTGATTAATTGGCTATCCAGCCCGTGTTTGCGGCATTCCGTGTGAGATAACTTCGGGTGATCCAGGAACCGCCATCCAGCGTCTGATATTCGGCCGCATTTGCACCGATCACAAACCTTGTGACATTGTCGATATAGTATACAGGCCCATATTCAGTAAGCGTAGGACAATACATAATCTTGGGGGTCACACCGCCTGCCACAGTGATGTTGGGATCCTTAAAGCAGAAGAGCAGTTTCCCTTTGCAGCCTTTCATCTGATCAACCTGCTGCTGGGTTACGCCAAAGCCTGCATAGGGATCCGCCTTTGGCCTGAAGTTCGCGGGATCCGCCCATCCGGCTTCATCCTGGATCTCCCAGGTTATGGGATCCATGTTCAATCTGCCCAGGAACGGATTATACTCATAAATCTCCTGTATGATTCCCCCATAGGGCTTCGCCAGATCATAACACTTTTGTTTTTCTTCCTGATCCATGACAAATGTCAGATACGGCTCCCCTGGGTATCCGCCGGGCGTACTGGGGACGGAAGAAGAAATAGGGATATCCCTTCTAACATCCTTGGTGTAATCCGCGTCATCATAAATCAGCCCCACAAACCTCTCTAAATCATGAAAATAGTATTTTTCGGAATCATCCCAGCCCCTGTCAAACATAAAGTATACCGTGTAATCGGTCATGGTGTCCTGAGGCGTCACATAGATGATATTGTCTCTGACCCAGCCTGCCTGGCTGGAATTTCTGTACAGGATGGACACCTCTTCAATGGGATAGGTCTCTTCCACCACCGTTGTCTCCACCGTACCGTCTTCCAGCGTATGCTGATAGGTGATTTTCACATCATATCTGCTGGTATCCCTCCAGTTATAGGAAGACGCCACATGATAGCGCTGAAAATATCCATATGTCTGGGAGGGCAGCTTGCCATTGTCTTCCCACTGATCCAATGTTACGGCCGCGTGATACGGGCTGCTGTATGCCTGAAGATTATAGAACCCACTGGCATCCCCACTGTCGGTGGATACATTCAGAATCAGATTCCAAACCTGTTCTATATGGGACATGGGAGGGATTTCAATATTCAGCAGGGCGTTCTGACTCCCTGTCCAGGGATTAAAGGTCTGTTCTTCCGTCTTGATCCCCAGCGAATTATATCCCACAAAACTCACGGTGGCCGTGTGCTTATACAGGCTGCCACCGTTATCCCAGAACCAGAAATCCCGTTCCGTAAGCGGCACGGTGATATCCAGCTTGCCGTTCCGCCTCCAGGCCTGGTACTCCAGCACCCAGCTTCCACTTACTGTGCCGTATTTCTCTCCTGACTTATTGGTCATAACGGCGGAACCGGCAGGATACTGGCCTTCCGGATGAGTCGCCGTCGCCGTCACTTTCAGCGCGCATCCCTGGGTCATGTTCTGCTTAAGGCGGAACGTAACATAGGGAACGTTGCCGTCCATGCCCTGGCCTGTCACTTCTATGTAATCCATGGCGTTTGGCATGGTGACGTGGCCGTTGTCATCCTCCCTGGTAAACGCAAAGAACCAATCCACGGCGTAGGGATTCACATAATCCACGTCATACCATGCGCCGGGTTCCCTGTCCAGATTTGTGCCGGCCAGAGGAGCGGTGACTTTGTAGTTGGCGCCCGTTTTGTTGACAGTACCGTCAATCTTGAACCCATTCACATAAATGGCGTTGACCCGCCTTACCAGTACATCCACATTCTGGGGGGCGACCGCAGCATCATCGGACTTTACCTGGAAGTGGAATGTATCGCTGGTCTCCCCCAGGCCTACCGTAATGCGGGCGGTACTGTCATCCAGCACCGTCACGGAGGTTCCTGCCGCGTCCGCATGGCCGCTCAGACCCTCAATCCCAAATCCCCGTACGGAAGTACCCATGACCCGCACATTCAGATCATAGGTCTGCCCCGGTTCCAGAATGATCCTGTTTTCCACAAAGAGGCTGGCCGTCCCGGACATGGCCGCACCCCCGGATGTAACGCCGTTTCTGGGAGTCACATGATAATCGCTCTCATAGTTTCTGGTATTTCCCGCATCCGTAATTTTGAGGGCAAAATCCACATTGCCGCCCACATCCTGCCTTACCGTAAAATCCTGCACATTTTCCGCCAGAATATGGGGTTCCGTACTCCCGCTGGTGATGTACATAATGTTACTGCCGTCCAGATACACCTGATATACAACGGTGACGCCGGATTCCACTTTCTCTACGATCAGCGTATTGCCGCTGGCCTGCACCACCCTGTCCGAATCAATAATCAGATTGGTCAGCAGATTGGAAGTGATCTGAGCCTGCTGCTGCAAATCCAATTCCGCATTGCCTCTTTGATAGCTCCTGGCGCTGACCACCATGGCAGTCCCTACGCCGGTAATGACAATGCTGAATATGGCGATTGTACAAATCAACTCCACCAGCGAAAACCCTTTTTGACTTTTTATCAGCCTCTTCCACCATCTCATCATTACATCCACCAACTTCCTTAAAGCATGCCTATTTCAACTTGACTTTCCCCGTCAATGCATCCAGCTCTATGGTCCTCATATAGCCTGTGGGGGAATATGTTCCCTTATAGACCTCTATTCTGGTGTAAATCCTGCCGTCGGCTTCCCCTGTCAACGAGCCCGTATCCCTCTGAAAACCAATTTTACGAACCGAATCCAGTTCCACCCAGGATTCGCTGTTCCCTGCCTGGTAATACAGACGGATCTTTACATCCTTGGCGCCGATTACCGACTCCCTCACCTTTTCGGTGGGATGTCCGGCATCCCGGACACTGTTGATCAGCTTTTCCCGGACTGCCGCCCTGTCGTTCTCCATATAGAATTCCAGCCATGCCTCTGTATTCCCCATGGCGTTGGTGCGATTCTGGTTCAATGCCATCTCAATCTTTTTGGCACATTCATCCACAGGCTTTTTAGTAATCATCCCCAGCCCGTAGCCCGTCATTCCGATCATCACGCTCAGGATGGCCATAACGATAATCAATTCTACCAGGGTCACGCCCCTGTTGTCCCTTTTTTTCATGCCGCGCCCATCCTACCGTTTTGTCCAGTTCATATAGTTGATGCAGCCGCTGAAATCCAGCATTTCTTCCACTGAGCCCTCCGCGCCATAGGTCTCAGACCAGCTGACCCGGGGAATCGTAACACAATAATCCGTGGATATTATGGAACTGTAATGGCTGGCGCTGTCATAGGTAAAGGTCACTCCCCGCAGAATAACCTGCCCGTCGCTGACGGCCCTGCCGGTATCCCATCCGGACGCAGCCGCCACCTTCACATCCCAGTAATTATCATCTGCAGCAGGGCTCAAAACGCTTCTGATGCCGACTTCCCAATTAATCAAACCCGCAGAGTCGGGAATCACGCCGCACCGCTCCTTCCAGATTTTATCCAGTTCGTCACAAAATCGCTGGCGATAATTGGCCTCTCTGGCCTCCTCAGCGCCCAGACCCGCATACTCCGACATGGCTGCCGCATACGCCTTGGCAAAAGCAATCTGCACATCCTTCGCCAGCTGCGCCCGCAGTTCCTCCACCGGCGTTTCCGCCTGATAAAAACTCTCCTTGGTGCGGTAGTCCGTAACCTTCATCTGATAGTTAAGGCCGGATATATACAGCAGCACCGTGGCCAGTATCGTTATGAAAGTCACCACCACGAGAACTGTCACGATGGCCGAACCCGCATTATTGAGTTTATGCTTTTCCGTCTCACACCGCATATCTCTGCGCCCTCCTGCCCCCTTGTCCTGTATTACCGGGCTATTCTATGATGGTGCCTTTCAAGGTATTCAGCGGATCCTGATGGGTAAGCCCGCTCTCATAGATTGCTATTTCTATGTCGTACATGATCTGCCTGTCCCGCACTGTTTCCAAAGGCATGGCGGTAGGCAGGGCCGGGGAAGCATTGCCCGCAGTGGGATAGTTTGCGTAGGCTGCGGCATACCCGATCCCATGATAGCGGGAGCCGCTCCCGGATACATGGATTTTGGAATCCACTATGACACCTGTGTCGCTTCCCAGCATTACATTCAGATTATCGTCATAGACATCCGCCCCGTTCAGGTGCAGATTCACCTCATACACGTTTTCCGCCGTGGACAGTCTGGCATCGCTGACAGCCAAGTTCTTTTGCTTATAAATATAGCATTTTATATCCGTGCCGGAACTATTGTTGATATAGATATTGTCCTCCCCGATGCGTACCGGGGAATCCGCCCCCGGCAGTCCCGAAACGGCGGGAACATATCTGTATGCCGGATAATAGTACAGGTTCAGACATTCCAGTGCCGTGGCCTGGTCAAAAATCACTTTGGACATGCTGTTGTCATTGGATAAATCTATCTCATAAGTCTGTCCCATGAGGCTGAACGTGTCCGTTCCCCCATGTGTGTCTTTGATATAGGGATAATCCGTCACATCGTAGGTATAGACGCAGTTTACTTTTGCCACATAATTACCGGTGCTGTTGTCGATGTCGATTCTAAGGTCCCTTTTGGTGATATGGATCTTGCTGTTGTCCACTTCCGCAGGAGAATGGGAAATGGCAGGGGCGCTGGTGGCCGAAGGATCGGGGGTGGTTCCCGGCGCTCCTCCGCCCAAAGCCGCTCTCTCATACTCGGTCCACTTCTCCGCCACCTGGCCCATGATCCCCCTCAGCGCGTCGGCATCCATACCGGCATATCCCACATAGGCCGCGGCATGCTCCTGGGTGGGCGGCTCATAGACCAGAGTACTGACCTGGGAGGCTTCGCTGCCGTGGGGGAACAGATCAATGCGTACATCATAAAGCTCCTCCTGATATCGCATATCAGATATTATAAATTTCAGATATCCGCCGGGCACACCCTCATAATAGCTGCCCAGGCCCCCGTTCAGATGATACCCACTGCCGGACACATTGGGATCATAAGAGACGAACTGGTCATATATTTCCTGCACCGAATACGCCTTGAAATTCTCCATCACAGTCTGGGCGGCGGCGGTGGTCTGCTGACGTTCTCTGGACCGGGCATTGTACCGGGCGGAATAGACGAAGGACTGCAGCACGGCCAGGATGACGATGGAAAGGATGGCGATCGCCGCCACCACCTCCACCAGGGACATCCCCGCATTATTCCGTTTTGTACTGCCCAACATCTCTTTCATGGAAATACTTCCCTCTCTGCTCCCCTGCACCCACGTCTTACACGTTAAGCCTGTATGGATTCTCTACTGTTCGGACAGGCCGGTTTCGGTTTCCCCGCTTTCTCCGGCCCCTTCCCCGTTTTCGGCAGCTTCCTCTCCGCTGTCATCGGCTTCCTCCCCGGAAGCGGTAACCTCTCCAAATATATTATCCGTTCCGGCAATATAAGGTATCATGTCCGGCGCCACATATTCCCTGCCCGTGCCCTGCACGCTGTAGAATACCAGATCTATATGTCCGGACAGGTTGGGATTCTCCGCGTCACCTTTGGAATAGACCACATTCTGGATCCCGATCCGGTTATTGCTGTCGTAAATGGTCTGAATCATACGCTTCAAACCGGTATAACTCACCTCGTTCACATAGGCGGCGTCCAGATTGCGGAATTGGATGGCCTGGCTGTACTTCTCACTTCCAGCTGCAACCACAGTCTCCGCCGGAACTTCATGAATCACATTTCCCTTCTGCATGTTTACCGTCAAAAATTCCGCGCCGCTCTCCCTCTGCATTTCCACCGCCAGCATGATGGCGTCTTCTTCCCGGGCGTCCGCAGGGTATTCCGCCAGAAGTTCATCCAGCATCTGCTCCAACAGCCGGGTATCCGCCAGATATTCCTCACGGTGGTCATAATACTCCTTCAGTTGGCTGACCCTCTGAGCCAGGATCACATTGGAAGTATTGATAGACTCCGCTTCCGTATTCAGCTTCTGATATACAAACACATACACCAATATCAACAGCAGAGCCCCAAATGCGCCCACATACAGCAGGAGGCTATTGCTGCCGTCTGCCTTTTTTCCCTGATTCTTAGCCATTTACTCCACCTGCCCTTCCGCCTGCGCCGCGCCGGTTCCTCCCTGAAGCTGTGTTTCCAACTGGGACGTCAATTCCTGCCCCGGCAGATAACCGTTGGGGTAATAGGTACAGGATACGGTGAATTCCACATAGCGGCGCAGTGCCGTCTCTTCCCCGTCGGCATCCTCTTCGTCTACCTCCTCCTGCACCTCCTGTATGCTGTCCACCGCCACATACTGCAGACTGGTGAAATTACGAAGATTCTGGATGATGCCCGCCGCCGTGTCCTTGTCGGACGCCTGCACCCGCAGGGTAGCCGTGGTATCATTGGAGGAAAACTCCATCACAGACACGTCCGCAGGAAGTTTTTCCTCCAGTTCGCTGATAAAACTCAGTATATTGTCATTGGGACGATTGGTCATCAGATGTCCAATCAGGGTGTTCTCATACAGAGATTGCATGGCGGTGTATTTCTGGTAGATCTGCTCCGCCGGTATATATGTGCTCTCCAGCCCCTGCAGACGCTTCTGCTCCTCCTTAGCCTCCTGATAGGCGATATAGCCGTTGGCCGTCAGGGCTGCGGACGCCACCACGAAAAACACCCCCAGCAGCACCGCCAGGGAACTGCTGTTGGTCTCCTGCTTTTGTTTCTGCTGCTTTTCGCCGCTGAGAAAATTCACCGGGGCCATGGAAGCGCCGATGCAGGCCACATAGTTGAAAAGATCGCCGTCCCCCATACTGGGATGCCAGACGATGCCCTCCAGCTTGCGGAACACATTGGTCTTGATGCCCAGTTCATTGGTGAGCAGCTTGGACAGGCCGCTCATGTCACCGCCCATGCCCATGATATAAGCCTGTTCGATATGCTCCGGATTGCGGGAATTGTAGAAATCCACCACCCTGGAAACACTGTTGATCAGGGGAGCCAGCGTCCGGGTCACATTGATCCGGGCCTGGGTCATTTCCATATCGTCGTCCTGCTCCAGATCCGGTTCCACCACCCGGGTGTCCAGATCCAGCGCCACCTTGATACAGCACCGGCGCTTAATCAACTCCCAGGCATCCTGATCGTCCATCACATCAAAGGCCGCATTCACCGCCACCTCGTGAATGGCCTCCTCAATACCGTAATTGACGCTTCTCTGAAGCATCATGTTGTTGTCCTTGACCACCGTGATGATAGTTTGGTTCTCTTCTATTTTCAGGATCATGGAAGGAGTCTTGCTGGCCTCCTTCTTCACTGCCTGATAAATGCTGTTGCCCACAAAGTCCAGATCTATCAGCGTCAGGCCGCAGCTTTGGGCCAATGCCTCGTAGCTGGCCACCAATACTTTCTCTGCCGCCACCAGCAGTACCCGGGTCTTACCCGCATTGTCCCCTTCCCTGATGGTTTCCAGCACCACATGGGATACCTCGTGATCCCCCAGGTCGATGGGAAAGTAATCCTTCAAATTCGCCTTGATCATAGTCTCCATCATATTGGGTTTCACAGGAGGCAGCATCACCTCTCTGTTGATAATCTTGCTGGAGGCCACCGTAAAAATCACTTTTTTAGTCTTAATCTTATTGCGGAACAGGGCTTCCTTAATGGCGGTGCGCAGTCCCGCGCTCTCCTTCAGGTAGCCGTCCTCTATCACATTAAGCGGAGTAGGCACCATGGCAAACCGATACACCCTGGGCGTCTTCGCCTTATAATCCATCTCACATATCTTGATAAAACTATATCCAACCTCAATACTTACTACTTTAGCCATCTATCAGTATCTCCCTATCCTGTTCGCAGAGTCTCGCAAAATCCGGCAAAAACCCCGCCCGGTCAACCCAGACCTGCAAAAGATAAATACCAGGCTATCATCTGCTCCCCCCATATGGCGGAGGCTGCGATACCCATGGCCAGATATGGTCCCATGGCCAGCACACGGCCTTCGCCTGCGATCTTCATACGACAGACATGTATCACGGAACCCAGTATGCAGCCCAGCAGAAAACCCAGCAGATTCAGTTTCCAGCCGAGCACTAATCCGGTGACGGCCATCAGTTTTACATCGCCGCCCCCAATACCCCGTCCTCTGGTAACGAGGTAAATCAGTAATAAAGGAATGCTAACCGAGAGGAGGCCGATCCCATAAGAAAGCCAGTTTGACAGGTCCGTCACTATACGGATCAGCCCCAGGGTTAGTATGAATACATTGATCCCCAGAGGGATCTCATACGTTCTGAAATCAATGACGCTGAGTGTGAGCAGCGCACTGAACAGCAGACAATAGAGTAGGGAATCTATGCTGCATCCATACCTCCAGAATACCAGAAGGTACAGCCCTCCGTTCAGCGCCTCCACCAGGGGGTACTGAACGGAGATCTTGCTGCCGCATCTGCGGCATCTGCCCCTGAGCACCAGGTAACTGAAAAGAGGGACTAAGTCGTACCATTTCAGCTGATACCCACAACTCATGCAGTGGGACCGGGTGGTTGCTATATTCTCTTTTTTAGGTATCCGGTAGATGCAAACGTTCAGGAAACTACCGATGATGATTCCGTAGAGTAATATTATAACATAAAAAAATATTTCCAGGGACATACATGTATCCTTTTTAAGTAGTGTTATGGATTAGTACTAGTCTCTGTACTGACAGAAATGTTTCCATTACCATCAACCCTAACAGTAATAGTTGCCGTATCAAAACTTTGTGTATTTGTGAGTTGTGGTAAATTGGCAAAAGTTTCTGTACTTGTTACTAAACCTGCATTCCTAATCGCTTCATTTATTGCGTCAGTCCCACCTGCGGCAGTAGCAGGCGCTCCTCTATGGAGAACAATAGTATCCCCATTCTTCAATTGATTAGTTGCCATAGTATCAACAAAATGTACTTGTAAGGCGCTCTCAATTGCCTTGATATTTTCATTGTCAGATGCCAATCTGCCTCTCTCCACATATCTCATGTACTGGGGAGCCAACACGCCGATGAGCACTGCCATAATGGCGATAACAATGATTAACTCAACCAGAGAGAAACCATTATTGTCAATTCTCTTTTTGTTCTTCATAATAAACCTCTCCTTTACTTTATATAATTTTGTTTATCTTATTCACCCCGTCCCTACACGCAGGTGGATAATTCATTTTATATGCTGTCCAATGCCTCATACATGGTCAGCATAGGAGCCATACATGCACCAATGAGTACCAGCACAATTCCTGCCAGCACCACTATAATCATGGGTTCCATGGCGGCCATTACCGTGGCAACCGCCATCTCCACTTCTTCCTCGTAATAATCTGCCAGTTTATCCAACATCTCCTCCGTGTTGCCGGATTCCTCACCAATGCGGATCATATGGTAAGCCATGGGAGGAAACAAACCGCATCTCTGCAGCGGTACGGATAAGGGCTGTCCTATGATCACCTCATCCTTAGCCATCTCCAATGCTTCTTTAAAATAGATATTGGTCATGGTGCGTGATACAATCTCCACCGCCTCCACCAGAGGGACACCGGAACCCATCAGCGTACTCAGGGTACGGGCCATTTGGGCTGATGCTGTCTTAACTACCAGGTTTTTTATTGGCTTGATGTTAAGAACCAGCTTTCCGAAAAAATGTTTGCCCGCGTCCGTGTGGCTGAACTGTATAACCGCTACCACAATCACGGCAACACAGGGTGCAAGAATAAACCATTTGTTGATAATAAAATTACTGAGAGCCTGCACTGCCTTGGTAATGCCCGGCAGTTCCGTACCCATTTGGTCAAACATGACTACATAGGAAGGAATAACCTTCACCAGCATAACAATCACAACAATAATCGCCACTATGATTACCACAACTGGATACATCATGGCTTTCTTTACCAAAGACCTGGTCTTGTTGGAACGCTCAAACTGCACTGCCATACGTTCCAGGGATTTATCCAGACTGCCGGAGGCCTCGCCCGCCGCCACCATATTTACCATCAGATCCGGAAACACCTTGGGATGCTCCGCAATGGCGCTGGCCAGAGTCTCGCCCTTCTCGGCGCTGATCCGTACCTCGTTAATGGCTTTTTGCAGCTTCTTGTTCTCCGTGGCTTCGGTCAGCATCCGCAGGGCGTCCAGAATAGTCACGCCCGCCCGGACCATACTCACAAACTGGCGGCAGAATACGCTGAGATCCCTGGCCTTGGGCTTGCCCCCGATCTCAATGTTGAGATCCCTTGTGAGCAGACTCTGCTCTTTCAGATTTACAATAGTCATGCCCTGGCTTTTCAGATCGGAGCGCGCTTTTTCCATATTGTCGGCTTCTATGCTGCCCTTGACCGGTTTCCCGGCCGCATCTATTGCTTCATATCCGTAGCTTGCCATCTATTTCTCCCAATATCTTCCTGTTAAGTACACCCATATCCCCAAAGCCCGGCCCGAGTAAAGAATCCTGCCGGCATATTTTGTCCGCCAATAAATCTCCGCCCCACCGATTCAAACAATACGTATTCCTGAAAAATACAAGATGGTGGGGACGCTTTCCGACACCACCACTATCACTTGCATTTCAAATCTTTTTTGTCGGAATAAAATGAATTCAGTACTATCTACCTATATGTATCTTCTATTGTAGTTATACTCCACTTTGCCCAAAAAGTCAACTATTCCTGACATTTTTTTGGGTAAAATTATCCTGTTAAAGGCCGTTTTGAACAGTGTTTTTGTTATATTCTTATATTAGCTGATTTGTAATCGTGCGCAGTGGTTGCGCCAGGGGGATACATAAAGGGCGGAGAATCCCGCCCTTTAGATTGGATTTTTTCACGGGTTTAAACAATATTTCTCAAGAATGAAGCAAGGTTTTTTCTTGCATATTTCGTCTGATTAGTATATTCTATTAGGTAAAGAAATGAATTGGCGATACAATTTCATAATAAAATACGAAAGGAGTTTGGCTGATATGACAAGGCAGGAAGTGACAGGTAACTATATTATCAATATGGAACGAGAGCGTGTCAGGCGTGGCTATACGCAGCCCCAGATGGCGAAACACATGGGGATCTCCACATCCGGCTACAAGAAGATCGTGGCGGGGGAAACCAGCAAGATCGACCTCTATGCCGCCTACCAGCTTTACAAGTTCACAGGTAAATTTATCTTTGAACTTTGCGGTGAGGAGAGCGCAGACCTGGAACTTTTTCAGAGCCTGCGAAGCCTGTCTCCCTCCCAGAAGGCTTTTGTGAGCGACATCATCCGATTTGAACAGAACTTTCAGGAAAAGGAAACGGACACGGGAGACTATATCAGCGTATTGGTGCCCACTGGCAGCATGGAGGACGGCATGATCTGGGACTCCGCCAATGTGATCAAGGTCAGTGCCTCCTCTTATCGGCGGAAATTTGGGCGGGAACTGCACTGTGGGGTTCTGATCACGTCCTGCAACCTGCAGCCCGTATACCAGGAGGGGGATATTCTGCTGGTTAGCAAACGGCCTCCCAGAGAAGGAGATACCATTATACTGGTCAACCGCGAGGATGGTCGGGCCTATCTGCGCAAGTTCCGGGGCGGCAGCCCGGCCCGTCTGATTCCTGTCAACGAATACGGTATGACTTTTGAAGTGGACTGGTACGATGCCGCCGAGATGGACAAGTGGATCAAATTCGGCTGTGTACTGACAAAAATGCGGGTCCCGGGCAAGGGATACAACGGCGAAAGCGGCGGCGAAGAATAAAATGGACAAGTCCTGCAGAATATGATATTCTACATATGGTAAAAAATCCCTTCCAGCAGGAGTGGAATCGAAAATGAAACTGAAAAAGAATATCGAGGTAAACACTTTTCTTGAAACTGTCAGAAAATGTGAAGGCAATGTATATTTCAAAACCATAGAAGGGGATCAGCTGAACTTAAAATCCCTGCTGTCTCAATATATCCTGATCTCCATTGTGAACAACGATGAACTGATGGAAAACGGCGTGATTGACTGCTCGAACCAATCCGATCTTCCCATATTGGCCCCGTTTATGGAATAATTCACGGAAAAAGCCATATAGATCTATGCCTTTCCTATGACCAGATCCGGCTTCCCGTCCGGATACAGACCCGCTTTGATTCCCTCCAGCTTTGCTGCTATGCGGCTTTTGACCAGTTCCGCCAGCTGCTGCTTGGTCAGGCTGCCGTATTCCTCATAAAAAATAGCCTTCAAAAAATGTACCTGAGTAATCACTTTCTCAAAGGTATTGCTGTTCATGGCTTTATAGGAATCATAAATTACCACCGGCACCACGGGGCCTTTGCTCCGCAGACTGCAGCTGAAGCATCCGCTCTGGAACTGCTGCAGTTCATTGTGGTTATTGGTATAGCCGCCCTCCGGGAAGATCAGAAAATCCCTTCCCCCCTGCACGGCCTCTGTCACCCTGTGGATGCTGCGCACCTTTTCCCGGGGATCCGTCAAGTCGATATCCACTCCCTCCAGGAGCCTGCACACCTGTTTGCTCAAAAGCCGATTGGCCTGTTTTTTCTCCCAAAGTACGCCGCAGGGCCTTTTCAGCGCCAGCAAAATACCAAGCGCGTCATATTTACCCTGATGGTTGGAGTAAAAAATGACACCCCTGTCCTTTGGTATGTTCTCCACCCCGTATACTCTGGTGGCGGTGCGGCTGCATCTCCGCATATGATTGATCATCCTGCAAGCCAGCCGGAACCGCTGCGCAGAGGAATACTTTTCCTTGTGGTCAATGGCGTAATTGGCCACCGGAACCGTAAATAACGCATACAGGCCATTGATGGCCACAACCCATTTAAACCTTAAATTCAGCAAAGCTCTAACCTCAAATCCCTGAAACGACTATTAAACCGCAGTCTCTGCCTATTCCCGCATTTTCCGGGCCGGCCCTTGGCACCGCGCCATTTCTGCCAGATCGCGGCACCCGGGCCTGTCTTTTTCATCATACTATGTTTTATTGCTTTTTTCCAGTATTATTTGATGTATAATCTTGGCAGATCTGCTTTATTTATCCTGTTCCCCGGGTTCAAAAAAGCTGTTGAGGTTCTCCAGACAGCGGTAAAGAATCTCCATCTCCTGTTCGTTTAAATCCTTCACAATGGCTTTGATCATCTTCTTGTGAAAATCCCGATGATGGTAAAATGCCTTCCTACCTTTATCTGTCAGCGTCACATACACCACCCGCTTGTCCTTCTGGCTGCGCTCCCTGCAAATATAACTCTTTTTTTCCAGGCCGTTCATATTGATGGTCAGGGTGCTCACCGTAACGTGCAGTTTCTGCGCAATCACGGACATATTGCGGGGAGCCTCGATACCGATGGCTTCTATTATGTGCATATCGTTATTGGTGATATCCTTGAATTCCTCCGTAATGACCGCCTCTCCCTCCATGTCCATCACATGGTTAAACAGCTTGACCAGCAACTCATTCAGAGAACGTTTCCTGTTCTTCGACATCTTTCTCCCTGCGCCTTCTTTCTCACTCCTATGCCTCATGCTGCCTTTCGGGTTTCATCTATCTAAATATACCAACTTTCAGGTAAAAGTCAACCGAAATTTGGAATCCCTTATCCCTGCCGCCATGGAGAGCGCAGAGTGCCCGCTACCATCTCACGGTGCATGCCCCATAGGTAAGCCCCGCTCCAAAGCCCGACAGAACCAGGGTCATTCCCTCCCGCAGCCGTCCTTCACGGTTCAGCTCATCCAAAAGCACCGGAATGGCGGCAGAGGACATATTGCCCACCCGTTCCAGATTGGTGGGAAACCGGTCCATTTCCACAGTCAGACGCTTGGCTATGCCCTCGATAATCCGCCTGTTGGCCTGATGGAGTACATACAAATCCACCTCGTCCGGCGCAATCCCCGTCTGTCCCAGTACCTCTGAAATACAGGCAGGAATCTGCCGCACGGCAAAGGCAAATACTTCCCTTCCATCCATCTGCACATAAGGAGACCGGGCGGGAACGGAGACATAAGGATTACGAAGTTCCCTGCCGTCACAGCGCAGTACCCCGCCTCTGGAGCCGTCCGAATGCTGGGCGAATCCCAGGATGCCCGGTTTCTCGGCGCGTTCCACCAGCACCGCCCCGGCCCCGTCTCCAAACAAAACGCAGGTACTCCTGTCGCTCCAGTCGATGATCTTGGACAGCACTTCGCTGCCCACAATCAGAGCGTTGCTGTAGATTCCCGACTGGATATAGGCACAGGCGGTATGCAGCGCAAACAGGAATCCGGCGCAGGCGGCGTTCAGGTCAAAGGCCGCCGCTCCCGTGGCCCCCAGCAGATTTTGCACCTGGCAGGCGGCACAGGGAATACCCTGCTCCGGCGTGCAGGTAGCCACCAGCAGCAACTCCACTTCCGCTGCCTCCCTGCCTGCATTTTCCAACGCTTTTTCGCAGGCCCGGGCCGCCAGGGATACCACTGTCTCCCCTGTGGAGATATGCCTGCTGCCAATGCCGGTACGCTCCCTGATCCATTCGTCCGAAGTCTCCACCATCTGCGCCAGGTCCTGGTTGGTTACGATCTTTTCAGGCAGAGCGCTCCCTGTTCCTATTATTTTTACTGACATATGTTCCTCCGATTAGAGTCCCGCATATCCGAAAATATGCTGTTTGGGGTTCCGCGTCTGTTAAAATCTGCGGAACCGTTGGTATCGCTGGTCGGCCAGTTCCTCGCCGCTCATGCCCTGGCAGCGCTTTAAAAAGTCCACGATCTGTTCTTTCATGTAGCCGCCGATGGCCGACGCCGTAGTGCTGTCCGCCCCCCCAAATTCCGGAATGATTTTCTCAATGATATTCAGCCGCTTCAAGTCCTGGGCCGTGATATGCATGACCTCGCTGGCCTCCCTGGCCCTGGAGGCATCCTTCCAGAGGATGGAAGCGAAACCCTCCGGGGAAAGGATGGAATAGGTGGCGTTCTCCATCATCCACACCTCATTACCTACCGCTGTGGCCAATGCGCCCCCGCTGCCGCCCTCTCCAATAAAGATACACAGCACAGGCACCTTCAGCGCCGCCATCTCCTTCAGGTTTCTGGCGATGGCCTCGCCCTGGCCTCTCTCCTCCGCCTCGATACCGCAGAAGGCGCCGGCGGTATTGACAAAGCTGATAATGGGTCTGTTGAATTTCTCCGCCTGCTTCATCAGCCGCAGAGCTTTACGATATCCCTCGGGCATGGGCATGCCGAAATTCCTCCGCTGGCACTCCCTGATGTCCTTGCCCTTGTGCTCCGCAATCACCGTCACCGGCTGTCCGTCCAGAAATGCCAGTCCTCCCATGATGGCGGGATCATCCCGGAAAGCCCTGTCTCCGTGGGATTCCACAAAAAAGTCAAAAATATGTTCCATATAGTCACAGGCCTGGGGCCTTTCCACCTTGCGCACCGCCTTGACTTTCTCCCAGGCATCCATGGGTCGCACCTTAAAGGATTGCTCCTTCAGGATTTCACTGAGCACAAAATGAGCGTCTTTTCCAGGGGTAAAAGCCGCGTACTCCCGCTCTCTGCACTGATGTGCCTTCACCAGAAAGTATATGGTTTTTTTCAGATTCTCCCGCTTCACAATGCCGTCTATAATGCCGTGTTCCACCAGGAATTCTGCAGTCTGAAAGCCCTCGGGCAAGTCCTGTCCGATGGTCTGTTTGATCACTCTGGGGCCCGCAAATCCCACCAGTGCCCCCGGCTCCGCCATGATCACATCCCCCAGCATGGCGAAACTGGCGGTGACGCCGCCGGTGGTGGGATCTGTCAGAACCGTGCAGTACAAAAGCCCTGCCTCTCCCAGCTTCTGCACCGCTGCGGAGGTCTTGGCCATCTGCATCAGGGACACAATCCCTTCCTGCATCCTGGCTCCGCCGGAACAGCAGAACAGGAATACCGGCAGCCTGCATTCGATGGCCCTCTCTATGGCTGCGGTGATCTTTTCCCCCACCGTCTGGCCCATACTGGACATCAGAAACCTGGAGTCACAGATTCCCAGCACGATATCCTCGCCAAACACCTTACATCGCCCCACGGTCACGGCTTCGTCCAGCCCTGTTTTCTCCCGGGCCTGGGCCAGTTTTTCCTCGTATCCCTCATAATTCAGAGGATTATGTACCGGCAGATCCGTAAACCAGGGTTCAAAGGAATGGGGATCCGCCACCATACGGATGCGGTTGGAGGTCTTTACCCGAAAGTATCCCTCACACTCATAGCAGATATATTTCCGCTTTACAACTCTCTGCCGGTTTACCTGTTTACCGCATTTGGGGCAGCGGATCATATAATTTTCGGGAGACTGGGCAGGGCTGCTCTCCTCCGGTCCTTCTCCCGCAGCGCCTTCCTGACGGGAAAGCCCCCGCCCCGCCGCTTCCTCACCCAGGCCGCTTTCTCCGCCCTCGTTCTGCGCCTGGCCCCGGGACCTGGAAGCCGCCAGGGAGGCATTGATTTTACTGAGTTTCCTGGCAAAATAGTCCGCTCTTTTTTGCTTTAACAGTTCCATGTTCATCGTCCATACCTCTCCGTGAACCCCGCAGGGCGTACCTGCGGTATCTTTCCTCTTTAACCAGCTGCCGGATGCCTCTCTCATCATATCCGCAGGCCCCGGTCTTGCTTACCTGTGTTCCACCGGCCCTGTTTATACTTATCCGATGGAAAAGGTCAGTTCTGCCTGGGCTGCCACCTGATCCCCTACTTTCGCCACTGCCCGGCCTATGCCTATGGGACCTTTCACCTTTATGATCTCGGTTTCCAGTAGCAGCACATCTCCCGGAACCACTTTCCGGCGGAATCTGGCCTTGTCGATTCCCGCAAAATAGGCAGTCCGTCCTTTAAAGTCCGGTTGAGACAGCATGGCCACCGCCCCCACCTGGGCCAGCGCTTCTATAATCAGCACACCGGGCATCACGGGATTGCCCGGAAAATGCCCCTGAAAGAAGGGCTCGTTTACGCTGACGCACTTTCTGCCCAGGGCCCGCGTCCCCGGTTCCAGCTCCTCTATGGTGTCAATCAGCAGAAAGGGATACCGATGGGGAATGATATCCATGATTTCCTGTGCAGTATACAATGACATCTTTATTCTCCTATTTTCAGCTCCGCATATTCCCGATCAGAATACTGGCGTTGTGGCCTCCGAAACCCAGGGAATTGCTGAGGGCGTAGGGAACCTCCTCCCTCCTGCTCTCTCTGCAGTAATCCAGGTCCAACTCCTCCTCGCTCTCCCGAAGTCCCACCGTCCTGTGAATAAATCCTTCTTCCAGTTCCTTAACGCAGGCGATAAATTCCACCGCCCCCGCCGCGCCCAGCAGGTGGCCGATCATGGACTTGGTAGAATTGATCCGCAGCTTCCGGGCATGTTCCCCGAAAGCCAGCTTGATGGCCCGGGTCTCAAACAGGTCGTTGTGATGGGTGGCAGTGCCGTGGGCATTGATATAGGTTACGTCCTGCGGCGCCACGTTTCCGTCCGCCATGGCGTTCTCCATGGCTCTGGCCGCTCCGCTGCCGTCCTCCGCAGGAGATGTGATATGAAAAGCGTCCGAAGTACAGCCGTATCCCAGCACTTCCGCATAGATGCGGGCTCCTCGATTCCGGGCATGTTCCAGTTCTTCCAGAACCACCACCCCGGCGCCTTCCCCCATGACGAAACCGCTTCTGTCCTTGTCAAAAGGAATGGAGCATCTGGCGGGATCCGTGCTGTCGGACAGAGCGGTCAGGGAAGTAAAGCCCGCTATACCGATGGGGGAGACCGCTCCCTCCGTACCCCCTGCCAGCATTACGTCCGCGTCTCCATACTGGATGGAGCGGAACGCCTCTCCGATAGAGTTGGTTCCCGTGGCACAGGCCGTCACCACATTCAGGCTTTTGCCCTTCAGCCCGAAAGCAATACTCACATTTCCTGCCGCCATATTGGAAATCATCAGGGGCACAAACAGGGGAGCCACCCGGGAGGGGCCTTTCTCCAGGAGCCTGGCGTACTCCCTCTCAATGGCCTGCAGACTGCCGATGCCGCTGCCGATGCTGCATCCCACTCTGTAGGGATCCTCCTTCTCCATATCCAGGGCCGCGTCCTGCAACGCTTCCCCCGCTGCTGCCACCGCAAACTGGCAGAACAGTTCCATGCGCCTGGCAGACTTTTTATCCATAAAGTCCTCTGGCTGGAAATCCCTGACTTCTGCCGCCATTCTGCACTTATAGTCCGAGGCGTCAAACCTGGTGATGGGAGCAAAGCCGGTTTTTTCCTGTTTTATACCCTCCCAGAATGCATTCACGCCCACACCGACAGGCGTCACGGCTCCCATACCAGTCACTACCACTCGTCTGCTCATATCGCCATCCCTCCATCCACACAGATCACCTGGCCTGTGATGTAATCGGATTTATTCCCCGACAGAAAGGCCACCATCTCCGCAATGTCCTCCACGCTGCCCATCCTGCCCATGGGTACGGCAGCCACACCGGACTCCCTGGCTTTCTCGGACAGGGCACGGGTCATTTCCGTGTCGATAAAACCGGGAGCCACCGCATTGACGCAGACCCCCCGGGAAGCCAGTTCCCTGGCCACGCTCTTGGTCAGCCCGATCAGTCCGGCCTTGGAAGCGCTGTAATTGGCCTGGCCCGCATTGCCCAGCACACCGGACACAGAAGAAATGTTTACCACCTTGCCGCTCCGCTGTTTCAGAAAATATCTGGACAGATGGCGCATGGTGTTAAAAGCCCCTTTCAGGTTGATATCCAACACCTTATCATAGTCCTCCTCGGACATGCGCATCAGCAGATTATCCCTGGTTACGCCCGCATTGTTCACCAATATGTCCACCCGGCCGTACTTTCCGATGATCTGCTCCACCATGCTGCCGCAGGCCGTAAAATCAGACACATCGCAGCCCACGCATTCCGCCTGCCCTCCCGCTGATCTGATCTCCTCCGCCGCCTCCCGGGCTCTCTGTTCCGAACCGTTGTAATTCACCAGCACCATAGCCCCCAGGGACGCCAGCTTTTTGGCAATGCCCCGGCCTATGCCGCGGCTGGCCCCGGTGACCAACGCGATCTTGCCTGCCAATTCCCCCTTGCAGGCTTCGGGGGTTCTATCCGTTTCTGTCATCTGCTCTTCCTCGTTTTTCTATTATTCCCATACAGCCTGGTGCGCCGGACCTCCTCAAAGCATCCCGTCCAGTTTCTCCAGATCCTCCACTTTCTCCACATTGTACACTGTGGCCTCCCTGTTGATCTTACGCAGGAACCCAGCCAGAGTCTTGCCGGGCCCCACCTCCACAAAGGTGTCCACCCCGTCTGCCAGCATACGTTCCATGGTCTCGCGCCATCTCACCGTACCGCATACCTGCTTTGCCAACAGTTCCTTCACCCGGGATTTATCAGTCACGGGAGCCGCTTCCACATTGCACAGATACGGGATCACAGGATCCTGCACCGTTACCTCCGCCAGTTTTTCCGCCAGTTTCTCCCCTGCGCCTGCCAACAGAGCCGAGTGAAAGGGGCCGCTGACCTTCAGCGGCACGCAGCGCTTCGCGCCGGCTTCCCGCAGCTTCTCCGCCGCTGCCTCCACCGCCTGCTCCTGGCCGGTGATAACGATCTGGCCGGGACAATTGTCATTGGCAATGGATACGATACCCTCCGTGGCCTGGCAGACTTCCCGTATGGTGTCCGCATCCAGTCCCAGCACGGCCGTCATGGCCCCGCCCGTGGGATAAGCCTCCTGCATATAGATGCCCCGGCAGCGGATCAGGCGGAACAGATCTTCCGATTCCATAACCCGGGCCGCCGCCAAAGCGCCGTACTCTCCCAGACTGAGCCCAGCGCAGCAATCCGCCTTAAGCCCCTTTTGCTCCAGCACTTTCAGAATCGCCACCTCTGTGGCCAGCATGGCGATCTGGGTGTACTCCGTAATATGCAGACGCTCATCTTCCTCAAAGCAGAGCGCTGCCACGTCCAGGCCGGTGGCCTTCTCCGCCAGCCGGTATACCTCCCTGGCCGCCTCATATTGTTCATAAAAGTCTTTGCCCATGCCGCAGTACTGAGCCCCCTGACCGGGGAAAATAAACGCCGTCTTTCCCATTTTCTCTGACTTCCTCCATACTTCCATAAGCATACCTGTTGTTTAACCCGGATCAGGTTCTGATAGGTGCAAACCGTTATTTTCCCAAAAGTTGTTCCGCCTGCTCCATAATCTCCCGGATTATCTCCCCGCAGGTCTGCTCCTTATGTACCAGCCCGGCGATCTGGCCTGCCATCAGGGTTCCGTTCACCACGTCCCCCTCCACCACGGCCTTGCGCAGCGCGCCCAAGGTCAGCTGCTCCAGTTCCTCAAAGGGAACTCCTGCCTTCTCCTGCTTCAGATACTCCCTGGTCATCCGATTGCGTAGCTGCCTCACGGGATGGCCATGGCTCATGCCTGTCACTTCCGAGTCAATATCCCTGGCGTCAATCACCTTCTGCTTATAGTTCTCATGTACGATGGATTCCCTGGCAACGATAAAGCGGGTACCAAGCTGAACCGCCTCTGCGCCCAGCATCATGGCTGCCGCCAGTCCCCTGCCATCCGCAATTCCTCCGGCCGCGATCACGGGTATGTTCACGGCATCCACCACCTGGGGTACCAGCGTCATGGTGGTGGCAGAACCGATATGGCCGCCGGACTCGGTTCCTTCCGCCACCACGGCGTCAGCCCCGGCCCGCTCCATCATCCGGGCCATGGCCACGCTGGCCACCACCGGAATCACCTTTACGCCCGCCTCTTTCCAGGCAGACAGATATTTTGCCGGATTCCCGGCCCCGGTGGTCACCACCTTCACGCCCTCTTCCACAATCACCCGGGCAATGGCGTCTGCCTCGGGATTCATCAGCATCAGGTTTACACCAAAGGGCTTCCCTGTCCTCTCTTTCACTTTCCGAATCTGTTCCCGCACAAACTCGGCAGGCGCGCCGCCGGCTCCAATCAGACCCAGCCCTCCGGCCTCGGACACGGCCGCCACCAGGTGATATTCCGCCACCCAGGCCATGCCGCCCTGAATAATGGGATACTCGATCCCCAGCATGTCAGTCACTCTTGTTTTCATCTCTTCCTCATTCCCGCATCCCGGACATCCTGTTCAGACAGAACCCGGCCAGCCTGCAAAACTGTGCCAGTCCATATCCGGATGTGCAATTTACGAATCTGCCCTCCCCAGATTGTCCCGATGCCAAAGCCTTACTCCACGCCCTTGTCTTTCAGGTACTCCATCACATCCCCCACTGTGGACATTTTCTCCAGATCCTCGGAGGGAATCTCAATGTCAAACTCGTCTTCCAGGGCCATCACCATCTCAAACAGGTCCAGGGAGTCCGCATTCAGGTCCTCCTTGAAGCTGGTGCCCTCCGTGATGTCCATGCCGTCCGCGTTCAGCTTTTCCTCAATGATCTCTTTTACTTTCTCAAACATACTCTCTTCTCCTTTTCCTCTTTTCATGGTTTTCCAAACTACGTAAAATAGTCTGTCTCTCTATTTATTTGAGTATCAAATATTTTGATCCTCAAATTATTTAAAAGGATAATACTACCGGGGAAAATAAATGTCAATAGGTTTTTTGTAAAAAAGTAACAAAAAAGAGAGGGCGCCCATATGAGCCTGCCCTCTCTGTTCTGATTGGCTTTCTATATCTTTTTCCAGCCGAAAAGCGTCTTTTTAAAATGTTTTTTATGTTCCGTCACCGCCGGGTCCTGGGCAAATTTATTCCAATATCCCATAGCCTTTCCGATGTCCGCCGGCACGCCCAGACCATAGGCGTAAATCTCTCCCAGACCAATGCAGGACAGACGCTCGCCGGGATACTCCTCCAGCAGCTCCCGGGCTCTGACATAGTCCTGGGGCACGCCCTGGCCGTGCAGGTAGCACATACCCAGCATATCGCTGCACCATGCGTTGGTGTCAATGGCCTTTAAAAAGCATTTGGCCGCCTCCGTATAATTCACTTCCAGGCCGTCCCCACCCTTGAAATAAATCTCGCCCAGGCGGTTGTTCGCGCCCACGGACTCCGGGTCCATCTCGATGGCTTTCTCAAAATATTCTTTGGCCACTGGCAGATTCCGCACGGTCTTGCTGCAATAAGTGTAGAGCTTACCCATTTCAAAATATCCGTCCGCATTCCCATGCTCCGCGGCTTTCTTAAACAGTTCCATGGCTCTGGTGGGCTCAGTGTCCACAAAACGCCGTCCTACCCGGACCTCATATGTGCCTATGCCCAGTTCCGCGCCCCGTTCCTCCAGGCGCTGTGCCCGCTCTTTGTCCACCGGCATACCGTAGTCTCCGGAGGTGAGGATGTCAATCAGATTGCCCAGACCCATGGCCATGCCGGAAGCCAGAATTTCCTCGTAGATCTGGATGGCCTTGCGCTGAAGGGAACAGATATCCGGTGCGCCGTTGATGGTAAGCCCCGCCAGATCTATCACATCTCCGTAATAATAGGCGTTGGCCACCATATATTTGCAGAAGATCTGGCCGTCTCTGGCCATCTCCACCACCTTATCCCAGATCTCTCGCTTGGTGGCATAGGGCGCATGTACGAAGGAACCGCACCGGGGCTTAAAGCCGCCCACCCTCATGGCTCCCATCATGCCCACCGCACTGCCCAGTTCGATGGACTTGTTATACCACTCTTCACACTTATCGTCATCGCTCTCAAACCCGAGTCCCGGGTCCACATAACAGGGACCGCTATAGCATCTGGCCAGAAAGTAGCAGGCGTCTCCGTCGCCTTCCTGAGCCGCCTCCTGAAGCCCCCGCAGAGCCTGCTGGCCATTGCCGGATCTGGGATTCACCCAGATATTCTGAATGGCATATTCCACTCTTCTGTCAAAAACCTCGCTCATGGCTCCTCACTCCTTCATAAATCTTTAGGCAATTACGAAACTACTTTTCTGGTACCGGATTGTGCAGATTGTATATTCCATAAGCAGGCCCTCTCTCATCGTCAGTACTTAGATGCTGTATTTTGGCATCTTATGTACCGCTACCATGAGAATGAAGCAAAAGCGTGCATATCACTTGTTCCTGCGGAACTGCACCGGGGTCATGCCGTAGGCTTTCTTAAACAGACGGTTAAAATGTTCCACCGTCTCGTAGCCCACCTCCGCCGCAATGGATTCCACAGTGCGGTTGGTCTCCTTCAACAGGGTGCGGGCCCGCTTCATCCGGGCAGCCTTCACTGCCTCCTGAAAGGTGGTTCCCGTGTTCTCCCGGATGTATTTGGACACATAGGGCTTTGACAGATGAAATACCTGGGACATCTCTTCCAACGTCACATCCTGGCTGTGATCCTGGATATACTTTATCATGTCCATAATCCGCTCCTGACGGCCCTGGGTCATGTTTACAGCTTTTGCCAGCTTGTTTACCGCCACCACCAGGGCCGCGATGGAACTCTTGATGATGTCTCCGTCCATACCCACGCCCCACTGAAAACCGCCGTTTTGCAGCACGCCCACATAGGAGGCCGCCTTGGAGGAAGAGCCTCTGGACACAGCGTGTTCCTCATATACGGAGAGTTCGTAAGAGATGCCGAAATACAGCTTCAAAGCGTTGCTCACAGCGTCCAGGCGGCCGTTGCCGTCTGCCTCGATCACCCTCTTTTCCTTGCCCTGCTGAATGGTCACACTGGCGACAATCCCCTCCGGCACCTGCTTGAAATGGCAATCCGTGACGTCAAATACTTCCCGGGGCTTGATATAGGCGTCCTCAAAAATCCGGTATACATCCCCGGGAGCCAGTTCTTTGTGGCGCTGGTCAGAGACGCCCTTCATCAGATAGCCCACTTCCTCCCGCATCTGGACGGGCAGGGCCATGCCGAAATTCTGCTTCAGGATAAAGGCAATGCCGCCCTTGCCTGACTGGCTGTTGATGCGGATCACATCGGATTCGTACTCCCGGCCCAGATCCTGGGGGTCAATGGGCAGATAGGGTACATCCCAGCGCTCCCCGCTTTTGCCCTCCTTCCTCCAGGTCATGCCCTTGGAGATGGCATCCTGGTGAGAGCCGGAAAAAGCGGTAAACACCAGATCTCCCGCATAGGGAGAACGCTCATATACATGCATGCCCGTGAGCAGTTCATATTTTGCCCGGATGGAACCGATGTGAGAGAAATCCAGCCCGGAAGCCACACCATGGCACACCATGTTCATGGCCACAGTCACCACGTCCACATTACCGGTGCGCTCACCATTGCCAAAGAGGGTCCCTTCCACCCGGTCCGCCCCGGCCAGCACGCCGAACTCCGCGTCACTGATGCCGCATCCCCTGTCATTGTGGGGATGCACGCTGAGCACCACCGCATCCCGATATTTCAGATGTTTGTGGATATACTCAATCTGGCAGGCGAATACATGAGGCATGGCAATCTGCACAGTGGTGGGGATGTTGATGATGGCCTTGTGGGAAGCGACGGGCTGCCACACGTCCAACACGGCATTGCATACCTCCACCGCATAGTCCACTTCCGTGCCCGGAAAACTCTCCGGACTGTATTCAAAGCGGAAATCCCCCTCCATCTCACCCGCAATCTCAAGCAACAGCCTGGCGCCGTCCACAGCCAGCTGCTTCACTTCCTCCTTACTCTTCCCAAAAACCTGCTCCCGCTGGGCCACGGAGGTGGAATTGTACAGATGGACGATGGCGTGGGGCACACCCTCCAATGCGGCGAAGGTTTTGCGGATAATATGTTCCCGGGCCTGGGTCAGTACCTGTACGGTCACGTCCTCCGGAATCATGTGTCGCTCGATCAGCGTCCGCAGGAACTGATACTCCGTGTCGGAAGCCGCCGGGAAACCCACCTCAATCTCCTTAAAGCCGATATCCACCAGCATCTGAAAAAATTCCAGCTTCTGCTCCAGGCTCATGGGCTCGATCAGAGCCTGGTTGCCGTCCCGCAGATCCACGCTGCACCATACAGGAGGCTTCTCTATAATGTCCCTGCGCACCCAGTCATAGGTGACTTCCGGGGGCATAAAATAGGATCTGCCGTATTTTTCCGCTACATTCATGTCATTTTTCCTCGCCTTTCACAAGAGTTTCGCATATCCCTGGGGTATATGCTGTTTCCAGGTTCCGTATATCCGGGTAACCACAAAAAATCCCTACAAAATATCCACCCGAATATTTCATAGAGACGCTCTTTCAAACGCGGTACCACTCTACTTCACGGCTTTCGCCATGCGCTCACCGGCACATACATGCCCGGCCCCTTTGTACGGCGGGCGGTCCGTCCGAGCCTACTTCCCGGTGTCAACAGAGATTCCGTTCACATCCGCTTTCGGTCGGCTGCTCAAAGGCCAGTTCACCGAATGCTTCTGACTGCCTCGCACCCTCCGGCAGTTCTCTGTTGTCCCACATACAGCTACTATTCCTTGTCATTGCATTTGCGTTATTTAATTGAAGATATCTTAGCACAAAGCGCCGCCGGAAGCAAGGTGTGAATTTAATCAATTTTACTGATCTTTTTTGTTGTAATAGCTTTCCTTTTTTGCCCCAAATGAGCAGCAGGCAAGGCAGGGTGAAATACTGCTTTTGCACGCATCTGCAATTCTGCATTAACCCCCGGAGGGGGAGGGCCGGGTATTTAAACAAAAAGCGGGAGCCTATTTATTATATATGGTATTCATCATATTTTTCACTTTAATAAAAGCAGGTTTGGGCTGGAAAGCTCCGTCAAACAGCCGGGAATTGGTGGTATCACCCTCACGGTAGTGATCGATCAGGCCAAAAAAGGTCACATTGGTGATATTGGCATTGCCGCCTCCTTCCGTGTCCAGCTTCGCCAGAGACATGAAGATGGAGCCATAGCGCTGACCCTGCCTTTCAAAGCTCTTCTCATCCTCTTTGTCAACCCCCACGGACAACTCGGTAATATGGATTTCCAGATCCAGTTCTCCGAACTTGCTTATGGTGGTCTCCAGCGTACCGATGGTGGGATAATCCACGCCCCAATATCCCTGCATACCGATACCATCGATCAATTCCTTCTCCTTCAGGGAGGCGCAGAGCGCATAGATGGCGTCCCGTTTCGGGATCTGGAAGGTATTAAAATCGTTATAAAACAGCTTTACATCCTCTGCGGCATACTTCCGAGCATATGTGAAAGCCATCTCCACATAGTCCTCGCCGATGGTTTCATACCAGGGATTGGGCGTTCCGTCATTCTCCGTGCGGCACAGGAAATAACTGTCACGATCCCCCTTGTCCGGGTCCACAGCCTCGTTCACCACATCCCAGCAGTATACCACGCCGGGATATTCGTCCTGCACATGGGTCATTAATTGAGCAATATAGCTCTCCATGCGCATAAGCATGGTTTCCTTGTCCACATACGACCCATTTTCTTCGTACCCCTCCCGGAAAAACCATTCCGGCGCCTGGGCATGCCAGACCAGCGTATGGCCCCGCATCCTCATGCCGTTGGCCTGACACCATTCCAGCGTGGGATCAATGGCGGCGAAGGACAGAACCGGGCTGCCGTCCCCTTCCTTCACGCTTTTTTGAGAACCCTGCTGATCCAGTATATAGGCGCTTTTCATCAGATTGGACATGGTGCAGCTATTGAAATGCCTCTTTGCCACCGCCATATACTCCGGCATGTTCAGAGTCTGGTTCTCCAATGTGCTGCCGTTGATGCCCACGCCCAGAGTGAAATAATCGCTGCAAAGATCTTTCAGCGCAGGTTCGGTCAAAGCGGCGGTCAGATCATAGGGACTGTCGCTGAACTCACTCAGCACCTGCTGCCAATAGAGATCTTCTTCCGACAGTTCCGCATCCGGGGTAGTCTCCTCAGACATAGTTTCTTCGGAGATGTTCTCCCCGGACGCGATCTCTCCAGGGGCGGTCTCCCCTGAGACGTTTTCCCCGGACGCAGTCTCTCCAGGGGCGGTCTCCCCTGAGACGTTTTCCCCGGACGCAGTCTCTCCAGGGGCGGTCTCCCCAGAGACGCTTTCCCCGGACGCGGTCTCTCCAGGGGCGGTCTCCCCTGAGATGCCTTCCCTGGACGCCTCCTCCTGACCCGCAGGACTCTGGGTGGCGGACTGGTTCTCCGGTCCTGCACCGCATCCGGCGCCGGACAGAGCCAGACAGATCCCCAGCGTTGCAAAACCCAGCTGTCTTATAAGTGTACATTTTCTTATCATAAAGGTACCTCTCTTTCCCCAATTCACCTGTTGGGCACTGCCCGCTACTGTACCAGAATAGCAGAGCCACGTAGCTGTTGCTCCTCAATTTTTGCTAATCTGTTATCATTTCTTGCGAAGGCTTCAAATCGAAACCTCCTATTATATAGCCGGCCTGCGTAAATAATTCCTTCCACATCTATATTTTTGAAAAATAAAGGCGCAGGGCTTTATCACCTTGTACAAACCCAAAAAAATCACCTCGTTTGTCCGGACTGCAGAATCACTCCGCTGTAAGGAGCCAAAGTGATGCTTCCGTCCTTCTGCCCGTATTCTCCTATAGCGGCCAAAACCTGATCTTCGCCGTTTTCCGACATGTAGGAATCGGACTGTTGGGGCCGATTCACAAACACCAGACGCGCATCACCGCTTTCCACGTCATGGCGGAAAAGCAAATACCGGGGCTTCGGTGGCAACATACCCAGGCAGATAATCCATGGGCAGATACGATCTTTCCGCATCCAACAGTTCTGTGAAAAAGCCGGTCAGCTTCCTCCCCCTGTTGCTATTCTGTCTGATAGTTTTCCATAGCAACGGCCCGTTCAAGTACAATCATAGGTATTTCGGGCAAAAAAAGAACCCACCTCAGCAATCAACTGAATTCGTGGATTCCTTATTACAACAGTGCTGGTGGCCGGACTTGAACCGGCACGGTGTTGCCACCGAGGGATTTTAAGTCCCTTGCGTCTGCCTATTCCGCCACACCAGCCGACGCAGAGTAAGGGCAGGCTGCCTGAGCCCCGCCTTACATTCTATGCACGCCCCTGCCGGGAAATGCAAATGGATGGAGGTGGATTCGAACCACCGAAGCAATTTGCAGCAGATTTACAGTCTGTCCCCTTTGGCCACTCGGGAATCCATCCATGAAAAGCGCTCTAACGCTTTAACCTAAGCCATTGTAGCATATGTCGTCATAAAATGCAACCGAATTTTTTAAACCCGGCCGCCGCTTTTACATTGCGGCGGTCGGGATAAACCCCCGGAAAGGGGCGCCTTCCGTCACTGTCCCCTGTATTTCAGAATCACTGCCGAGAACCCGGGCAGCGATATCTTAATTTTGCCGGCAAAAATGGGGTACTCCACAGGCTCCAGGCTGTAGCCCCCCTCCTGAGTCCGGATCAGCTGCACCATGACGCCGCTGCGGGGAATGTTGACCTCCCAGACCATGACTTCTTTCTCCAGTTCATGGTTGTTGTTATTCACCAGGATCACGCACTGCTCCCGGCGGGTAAAACGACCGTAGGCAAGATAGTTATAATCGGCGTCAATATATTTAATAGAACCGATTTTCAACTCCTGATTGCCCTTATGGATGCGTATGATATCTCTGTGGAAAGCAATTAATTCATGATCCTCATGCCCCCAGGGATAGGTTCTCCGGTTGTCGGGGTCGGTGAAACCGCACAGGCCCGCCTCGTCCCCATAATAGATGGTAGGAGCGCCCATCCAGGTCATCTGCATCACCACCGCGGTCCGGAACACCGCCTTGTTGACGCCCTGGCCCGCCGCCTCCGGTCCCAGGGTGCCGGTGCGCCCCACTTTATGGTTGGTGCGGGTGAGGAAACGGGAATGGTCGTGATTGGACAGCTCATTCATGGCCACCTGCCAGCTGGGCATGGCCAGATTGGAACTGTGATGCCTCATAGCCCCCCAGAAGCTGTCCGCATTGCCCAGCAGATCCTCCCGGAAATCATCGCTGTGCTTCTCCATGCCCGTGAGAAACCATGTAATCGGCTCCATAAAGGCGTCATAGTTCATGACCGTATCCCATTCATTACCCTGCAGCCATTCCCTGGTGTTGCCGTAATGCTCCGCCAGGATGATGGCATTGGGGTTAGTCTCCTTGACCACCCGGCGGAACTCCTGCCAGAAATGGTGGTTAAACTCGGGAGAATGCCCCAGATCCGCCGCCACGTCCAGACGCCAGCCATCCACATTGTAAGGGGGAGAAACCCACTTTGCGCCGATGTACAGCATATAATCAAACAGGGCCTTGGAACCTTCATAGTTCAGCTTTGGCAGGGTGTCATGCCCCCACCAGCCGTCATAGTCTTTATTGTAGGGCCAGTTGCTGCTGTAAAAGGTAAAATAATCCTTGTAGGGACTGTCCCCGGAAATATGAGCCCCCTTCTCATATCCGGGAGCATATTCATAGATCCGCTCCCGGTCCATCCACTTGTTAAAGGAGCCGCAATGGTTGAACACGCCGTCCAGAATCACCTTCATGCCCCGGCGGTGCGCCTCCTCCACTACCCGGACAAAAAGGCTGTTGCTGGCCTCCAGATTGGCCTTATTGGTCACCCGGTCAATATACCTGCTGGCATGACTGTTGTCCTTATCCCCGGGGGAAAGCAGATCTCCCTGATCGCTGATAATGCGCCCGAAATGAGGATCAATATAGTCATAATCCTGAATGTCGTACTTATGGTTGGAGGGGGAGACGAATAGAGGGTTGAAATAGATCACCTCTATACCCAGGTCCTGGAGATAATCCATTTTATCCAGCACGCCCTGCAAATCCCCGCCATAGAATTCCCGCACGTCCATCTGGGCCGGATATCGGTTCCAGTCCTCCACACGGTGCACATGCTCCCCGATATAGCTGTATTCGTCCGTCAGTACGTCATTGGAGGAATCCCCGTTGCAGAAACGGTCCACATAGATCTGGTACATTACGGCGCCTTTGGCCCAGTCCGGAGTCTTAAAGCCGGGCAGAATCACAAAATCATAGTATTCATTCACATCCCTGGCCAGTCCTCTCACATCATAGATGCCGGAGATCCTGCCTGTCTCTACCTCAAAATGATAGGTAACCTTCTCATTCTCCAACTGGAGTTCATGAGCATAATAATCAAACAGCCCATCCGACTCCACCCGGTTCATCAGATAGCGCCGGCCTCCGCATATGAAAAACACCCGGTCCACATTGTGCCTGGCAGTCCTGAAACGAATGGTCACCCTGTCGTAGGGAGCCGGCTGCGAAGGGGTCACATAATCCTCGGTCGTATCGGTGAAAAGACCTCTTTTATTAAAAACAGGACGCATCGTGGCCATGTATATCTGGGTCTGTTCCACTTTCCGTATATGGTCGATATCCATGTCTTTACCTCCCGGTCTGCATAATGTGCATTACTTTTATTTTAATTGATCAGGATTGCCTGCGCAAGAGTTTGATCCCCCGGTTTGCCCAGTACTATAGTACTATTTTTGGCTTTTGGGGCAATCCACAGATCAGTAAAAAAGACAGCCGTTAAGCTGTCCTTTTTAGAGAAGGTATTTCTTTCTTATGGGGTATAGCAAAAAACTATATAATGTATTGGGGGGTTACGCATATTATAATACCATGCCCACCCGGATTTGCATAGCCCCACTTTTCACAAATATTACAAAATCACATATCTATTTTTGTGCATTTCTAACGAATGCTGCCCGGCCTCCCCCACGGATTCCCCATCCTATACGCCAGCCTGCAACATACCCGGGAACGCGTTGTGTGCCCCTACACCGGCTGGAACAGAGCCTCAAACTCCTCCTGGCCGATCTTCTCCTTTTGCAGTAGAAGTTCCGCACAGCTGTGCAACACGTTCTCGTGCTCCAGAATCAGTTCTTTTGCCCTGGTGTAACACTGGTCGATAATGGACTTGACCTCCCGGTCAATCTCGCCGGAGATCGCCTCGCTGTGGCTCTTGGCATGGGCCAGATCCCTGCCGATAAACACTTCGTCATCATCATCGTCATAACAGATCACGCCAATCTGATCGGACATACCGTACCGGGTCACCATACGGCGGGCCTCCTTGGTAGCCTTCTTGATATCGCTGGACGCGCCGGTGGTAATATCTTTGAAAATTATCTCCTCGGCGATCCGTCCTCCCAGGGAAACCATGATGTCCTGCAGCATCTTGCCCTTGGTGAGGAACATCTCGTCCTTCTCCGGCAGGGGCATGGTATAGCCCGCCGCGCCCAGGCCCGTGGGAATGATGGAAACCGTGTGAACCGGTCCCACATCCGGCAGCACATGAAACAGAATAGCATGGCCCGCCTCGTGGTAGGCAGTGATCTTTTTCTCCTTGTCGGAAATAATGCGGCTCTTCTTCTCCGGGCCGATACCCACCTTCACAAAAGCGGCCTCGATGTCCTCCTGCAGCACGAAAGCTCTGTCCTTCTTGGCGGCATTGATGGCGGCTTCGTTCATCAGGTTCTCCAGATCCGCGCCGGAAAAGCCCGCCGTGGTCTGGGCCACCCGCTCCAGGTCCACGTTCTCGGACAAGGCCTTGTTGCGGGCATGTACTTTGAGGATTTCCTCCCGGCCCCGCACATCAGGCCGGCCCACCGCCACCTTGCGGTCAAAACGGCCGGGACGCAGAATAGCGGGATCCAGGATGTCTACCCTGTTGGTAGCCGCCATCACGATGATGCCCTCATTGACGCCAAAACCATCCATCTCCACCAATAGCTGGTTCAGGGTCTGTTCCCTCTCGTCATGGCCGCCGCCCATGCCTGTGCCCCGCCTGCGGGCCACGGCGTCAATCTCGTCTATAAATACAATGCAGGGAGAGTTCCTCTTGGCGTCCGCGAACAGATCCCTGACCCGGCTGGCGCCCACGCCCACAAACATCTCCACAAAATCCGACCCGGAAATGCTGAAGAAAGGCACGCCCGCCTCTCCCGCCACGGCCTTGGCCAGCAGTGTCTTGCCGGTTCCGGGAGGGCCCTCCAGCAGAACACCCTTGGGAATCCTTGCCCCCAGCTTGGTATATTTGCCGGGAGTCCGCAGGAAATCCACGATCTCCTCCAATTCTTCTTTTTCCTCCTTGAGGCCGGCCACCATGCCGAAATCTGTCTTATTTTCCCCGGAAAAGAGCCGCACGGCCCGGTGCCTGCCGAAGTTCATCATCTTACTGTTGCCGCCGCCCGCGTTCTGAGCGTTCATCATCATAAAGAAGAAGATAAACATGGCGGCGATAATCAGCAAGGGAAGTATAGTGGTGAGAAACAGGCTCTCCCGTTCAATATCCTCCACGGTGGGCTCATAGCCGTGCTCCCTGGCAATGGCCTCCACCTCCCGGATATCCGTGGCGTACAGTTCCCTGACCACGTCTCCGAACACCACCCGGGCGTATCCGGTGGGGGCTTCTCTGTTGGGAATTATGATCACTTCCCGCACCACCCCGCTGTCCAGGTCCTGAATAAACTGGGCCTGGGTATAGTCATTCTCCTGTCTCCGCAGCAGGGAGATCACCGCCAGCATGACCAGCAGAAATGCAATCAAAATAAAATAAGAACTAAAATATCTGCTATGTTGTTTCAATGGACGCCTCCTAATTCATTTCCGTTTCAAACTTACCTTATCCCTGCATATCACTGGCTTTGCCCGCCATATGGCGTCAATCAGGCAGTGGGACTTTCAAATTTTACGATCCCGATATAGGGCAGGTTCCGGTAACGCTGGTCGTAATCCAGGCCGTAACCCACCACGAACTCATCCGGAATCTGAAAGCCGGTGTAATCCACGTGCACGTCCACCACCCTTCGCTCCGGCTTATCCAGAAGGGTGCAGAGACGCAGGGATCTGGGGCCCCGGTCCCGCAGCATCTCCAACAGATAACTCAGCGTCCGGCCCGAATCCACGATGTCCTCCACCACCAGCACGTCCTTGTCCTTGAGGGATTCGTCCAGATCCTTCACGATCTTGACCACACCGCTGGATTTGGTATCTTTACCATAACTGGATACGGACATGAAATCCAGGGACACCGGCACGCTGATGCGCTTGGCCAGCTCACACATAAAAAAACTGCCCCCCTTCAGCACGCATACCAGATGCACCTGCCTGCCCTGGTAATCCCGGCTGATCTGCTCGCCCATGGCCTGTATCCTTGCATCCACGTCCTCTTCCGTTATCAATACTTCCACATGCTCCGCCATATCTGCTCCTTTCGTATCTCTACAACCTTTCGTACTCCACCTGGAGGATCTGTCTGGTGCCATCGCCGATCTTACAGGATTCACAGATCCGGCCCCCCGCCACCCACAGCACATGGCTGCCCTGGGCCAGCAGAGGTATGCCGTCCCGCTCCTCCCGGGGCACTTTCCCGTCGATGAACAGGCTCTTCACCGTCTTGCGCCCCGGGCCGGCAGAAGTGCGGATTTCCAGGTAGTCCCCGGCCCGCCGGGTCCTCCACTCCAATAGTTCTTCCATTCTATCACAATCCAGCCATTTCGTATACTGATTTTCCAAAAGATTCATACTTTTTTCATAGGAATCTCGGTCCAGAATCTTCTTATCGCATAAGTCCTTCTTCTCCCAGCGGGTCAGACGCAGAAAGCCTCCGGGCACTTCACAGACCCGGCTCTCCCCCAGAGTCCCGGGAAGCGGCACAGGAAGGGCAAAGGGTTCCGCCGCCCCGGCCTCCTCTGTCTGCCGCCGCTCCAGAATAATTCGGTCATAGCTGCGCGCCGCCCGGATTCCCTGGGGCAGGTGAATTTCCCGGTTGCCCGGCTGCATCCACAGTTCCAGCACCTGGCTTACCTGCCCGGCCCCCATATCCCGGTGAGCCGGAGACAGTTCTTTCAGCGCGGACAGAAGCAGCCCTTTCTGCAGGGCGGGATGCAGTTCTCCGAAAGCCGGGACGTGGATAACCAGCCGGGACGCATTTTCCCTGGCCAGGCACAGCCGCTCCGCCTGCCTGGTCTGTTCTTCCATATAATCCTCAATTTCCATAAAAATATCCGCAGTGCGACATAAATGGGCCGTGGCGCCCATGCAGACCTCCCGTTCCGCATAGGGCAGAATATGCCGCCGGATCCGATTGCGGGTATAGGCGTCGGACTCGTTGGTGCTGTCCCGGCAATAGGTAATCCCTCGCTGCTCCAGATAGGCTTCGATCTCTCTCCGCTCCAGCCCCAGCAGCGGCCGCACCACCCGCCCCCGCACAGGCCGGATGCTTCCCAGGCCCGCCAGCCCGGTTCCCCGGAACAGATGGAAAAGCATGGTCTCCGCCCGATCCCCTGCATTGTGAGCCACGGCCACCTTCCGGGCCTGCCGCCGCTCCATCTCCCTATCAAAAGCCTCATAGCGCACCTGCCTTCCCGCCTCCTCGGTGGAGCACCTGTGCCTCCGGGCCAGAGCCTGCACATCCTCCTCCACCAGCGTATAAGGCACTTCCAGCCTGCGGCACAAGTCCTCCACATATGCCCCGTCCCGAGCCGCATCGGGCCGTATACCATGGTTTACATGCACCACATAGAGCCGAATCCCCAGTTCCCGCCGGAGCCTGTGCAACGAAAACAAGAGGCAGACAGAATCTGCCCCTCCCGAAACGCCCAGCACCACCCCGTCACCCGGGGTAAAAAGCCCCTGCGCCCTGCAATACGCCATCACCCGCTGTTCCAGTTCATAATATCGCTCATTCATATCCCTATGATAGCCATTTTACTACAAAATGTCAATTATCCGCCAGGCTGAATTTCCTGTTATCTGTGGCTGTCAAACACCCCCAGTACCAGCACGGTCATATCATCCATAATACGTCCCTGGCTGCACCGAAGCACAAACTGCAGGAGATTTCTGGCCATCTCCTCCGGGTGCTGCTCCCGCATCCCTTCCAGATAATGAACCATGGCCTCCTCATATCCGCCCTCCCGTAGCGCGTCCAGTACCCCATCGGACATCATGATAATGTAGTCGTTGTCAATAAGTTCCCGGCTTACGCTCTGTCGCAGGGCCTGCCGGGCCTCCTCCCCCTCCCCTGCCGCAAGGACGCCCAGAGGCAGCCCCGGCAGGCTGATCTGCTCCACATAACTGTTGCTCTTTAAAAAGGAGGCCGCCGCCCCCACCTTGCGAAATACGCACATGCCCTGGTACAGGTTCAGACTGCAGATGTCCAGGGTGGACATATTACGCCGCCCCGACGCGTCCTCTGACGCCAGCAGAGCGCTGTTCACCAGACTCACCGCCATATCCGTCTCAAATCCCGCCTCCAGCATTTTTTCCATCATTTCCAATACCTGGCTGCTGTCCGCGCCTGCCGCCGGGCCGCTGCCCATGCCGTCGGAGAGCAATACCGTCATCCAGCCCCGATCCGACTGGATAATGGAATAATTGTCCCCGGAAACCGCCTCATTTTCCTTCACGGCCCGGGCGCTGCCGGACAGTACCACGAATCGGGGCTCTTCCACAAACAGGTAAGTGCCCTCCCTCTCTTCGATGATCTGGGGACTGGTGACGGACACCACCAGCCGCCTTCCCAGCAGTACCGAAAGCATGTCCGCCACCTCCTGGCTGCCATGTCCCACCATCCGCTGGGTGTGCATGTGCAGTCCCAGGGTGGCTCTCGCCGAACTCCCCGCGCCTTCCGGGTCCTCTCCCTCCTCCGGGGCATCCTCCCGCCCGGGCAAGTCAATATAAAAAAGGTCCAGCACAGTGATCCCCTCCTGCTTCAGAGCCCGTGCCACCAGCCTTTCCTCCCGTAGAGGAAGGGGCGTTAAGCGAAACACTTCCGACGCCAACCTTGCCATAATCTGAGACATCTCCTCCAGATTGTCACAAAGTACCTGCCGGTTCTCCCAGAGCCTGCGCTCCTCCAGCACCTGCTGCCGGGACGCTCCCTCCCGCTGCTCGCCTCTCCCCCAGGGCGACTCCCCCCGATAGCTTCTGGACAATTCCCGAAAGCTGTCCGCATAGGCCAAGAGCCTTCCTCTTCCATAGTCTGACAGCATTATGCTCAACTGTTCCTGTTTCTCCCTGCCTGCCGTTGTCAACATCCTATCACCTGCCCTCTATACTTTCCTCACGCCCCATGGGGCATTCAAAAGTATACAAAAAGCAATCCATACTTTTTGTCAAAATATGGATCGCTTTTCTTTTTTTTCGTTGACAACTTTTCCTCTGCCCGCTTCCCTGGGAAAATCATCGGAAATATTCCGATCAGTTCCTCAGGATATCCAGTTCTTTATAGGCCCGAACCTTCTGCCCCACCAGTTCCCAGGTGAAATCCGAACACACAAAATGGTAGTCGCTCCACATCCGATCCAGTTCCGCTTTGATCCCGGGAGCCTCCTCCAGCTTTTCCGCTTTGGTTCGGACATAGTAATCCGGCAGCAGAGCCCCGGCAATAATGCCGGTCTCCGGAGCGGGAGCTTCCTCCCCCTGTCCCAGAGCGCAGATCATCTTCAGATGCCCGTCCAGATAAGCGTCAATCTCCAGATGAACTCCCATCATGCCATTGAGATCAAATACCTGGAAAGGCGCGCTGCCGGGGACTTCAATCTGGCTCCCAGTCCCCCAGAAAGCAGCGGAATCCCCCAGTTCGTAGAGGTCGCCGCACAGATTCCGCAGGCCGTAAAACTCCTCTTCTGTAGGCGCTTCCTGGAAAGACTTTAACACCAGGTCCACGGCCCATCCCAGCCTGCCCAGAGCCTGGCATCCGGGCAGGGACGCCAGCCGCTCTCCCAGTTTCACCAGCCGGGCCAGGGATAACAGGCCCCACACCCGGACCCTGGAGTCTCCCAGATCCGCCGCCATCTCTTCTACCTGAGCAGGAATGTTATTGTACAGCAGGGAGGCTTCCTCCAGCTTTTCCATGCGCTCGGAGCAGTCGTCCATCAGCTTTTCTCCCACTTTCTTATACACCTTATCATCGGCGCTGTAAATGGTATCCGCCCGGCTCAGCCATAGCTGGGCCCGGTTATACTCCTGCTGTTCCATGGCGGCCACGCCCATCTGATAATAAACCCTGGTCAGTCCTGCCCAATCCCCTTTCTGCTGGCAGGCCCCCAGCCGTTCCTCCGGGGATTCCCCTTTTTTGCCAAATAGACCAAACATTACGGCACGACTCCTTTCCCTGACTGCATTCCCTATTTCTTATCCTTTTTTCTGCGGGCCAGAACAAATCCCGCTACACCTGCCGCCAGAACAGCACAGGCTGCCAATGCGGCGTACAGTCCTGCCCTGTTTCCCCCGGAAGCCGATGTGTCGGGCTCACTGGACTGGGCGGGAGATTCTTCCTGCTCCTGGCTCTGGATGTCCGAAACAGGGCTCTCCGCGCCGGGCTCTTCCGCCGGCTCCTCCGTTGGAGACGCGGTCTCCGCCGAATCTGCAGGCGTTTCTCCACTCTCCTCCGAATTCTCTTCTGCCGCTTCCAGCCTGCTGCCGTCCACAAAAGCCCAGTAAGAGGGTTTTACCTGATAATCGTCATCAAACAGAAGAGGGCACTGTTTGTTCTTACCGTCTGCCGCGCCTCCCACGGCGTTAAATGTCTGAAGCCAGGAGTTTTTGTCCACAACCCCCCAAAGGGTAATATTGGATATGTTCACGCCCTCTTCCCGCAGGCTCTTCACCGTTTCGTACAATTCCCTGTAGCGCAGGCCCTGGGTGGCAAACTCTGCCTCCCGGGTGGCCTCTGTGCCGTCATAATTGCTGCTGGCTTTCATGTCCAGCTCCGTGATCTGCACCTGTCCCACTACAGCCGCATAGGCTCTGGCCGCCTTGGCAAATTCCTCCATGGTGGGACTGCCCACGGTCTGATAGTGCCCCTGCATACCCATACCGTCAATCCGGGTTCCCTCGGCCTCCTGCACGTCTTTCAGCAGCTGCACGATTCCGGCCCTCTTGGCAGTAAACCATTCATTATAATCATTGTAGTACAATTCCACAGCCGGATCCATGTACTGATTGGCATAGCGGAACGCGTTGATTATAAATTCATTGCTCTGGTACACGGCCCACCAGCTGCTGTTCTCCGCAGCATTGCGGTAGCGGGAGACGCCGTCGCTGACAGCCTCGTTGACCACATCCCAGCCATAGAACATCCCGTGGTACTTGCTGTCCGGGCCGGTGAAATGCTCCGCCATGGTTTTGATATACCACTCCAGGCGACGGTTCATGGTCAGGGTATCCGCATAGGGTTTATCCGGATCATAGTCCTCATGGAACCACCACTCCGGGGTCTGGGAATGCCATACCAGCACATGCCCCCGGACCTTGATGAGATCCTGAGGATGGCTTTGGTTCCAATCATATATGGCGTCCAGCGTCCTCTCGGCCCGGCTGTAATCCAGCCTGGGAACTTCAAGCGTTTCTCCATTCAGCGTGACCGTCTCCGTGCCGGGACATTTCTGGTTGCTGTAACCAAACATGGCATCGGGCTTTAACTCATTGCCCAGAGTGACGGCGTTAAAATGCCTGGTCACCAGAGCCATGGTATCCGTGTCCTTCAAATCGGAGTTGACGATGGCAGTGCCAATGACAAACTCCTCACCCAGTTCGCCGGGCACCGCGTCCCTCAGCCGGGGCACATCCGTCTGAATCACGCTGTCCTGCACTCCCTGTGCTCTAAGTTCCATGCCTGTCAAATAATATGTACCCATCACACCTTCTCCTTGTCCGTATTCGCTGCCCTGTTCCAGAATCCTGATTACTACATGCTCCAATTCTCCCGACCAGGAGGGCGTGTACGTCCCTGAGAAACGGGTCCAGACCCCCGGTTCCAGCACCTGGCTCACCGTGCCGCTGCACCCCTGGCTGTAGACCGTGTTGCCGTCCGCCGTGATATAGGGGGAAATCTCCACACAGCGCTGCTGGGAAGGGGCGTCCGCATAATCGGCGGCATCCAGCATCACATAGAAGCTGTACGCATATTCCCTGTCCTTCTCCACCAGACCCGTTACGTCTTGGGAGAAACATTCATAGTTGGAAGTCCGGCCGGTGATCTTCCCATAGCTGGCCACATCTCCATAGACGGGCTCCCCGCCTGTCTCTGCGGTAATGACGGCATTCCCCTGATCCCTGTACCACGGGGAAATGTCCTCTCCCTCCGCAAAATCCGGGCACTTCACCAGGTTGGGGCCCGGTTCCGCCGCCAGGCAGCAGCCGCTGCAGGCCAAACCCGCCGCTGCTACCAGCCCCGCCGCCAGCGCAGCCACCAAAGTTCTCTGCGATCTCTTACCCATGTCGCTACATCCTTTCTGATACAATAGTCACGCTCCCGGCGGCCGCGTAACGCTGGCCCTGACACTCTCTTTGAGGAAAATAGCAGGTCTGCGGCCCCTGACGCAATGCTTTATGAGTTCATGATAGCATATCCGCGCCTGAAAGGCTCCTCGTATCTTGTCATTTACTTGTTTGATATTGCTAAAAGGGCCCTGGCGTATGCCAAAGCCCCTTTCGGTTTTCTAAAAAATCATTCTTATTCTGCCTTAAATACAATCTCGTCTCCGTAAACCAGGCCCAGTTTCTCTTTGGCAATCTCCTCGTAGTACTCCTTGGTCTGGGAACGTTTGCGCAGAAGCTCAATCTCCTCCGCCCGCTCCTTCTCCGCGTCAATCTGAGCCTGCAGGGCGGCGGACTGAGCTTCCAGCGTGTCCAGCCTGTCCTGCAGCTTTATGCTGCTGGCGTACACTGCCACCAGGATCATCAACAGGGCAAGCATCACCAGAAACATGCTGAAACGGTTCTGTACTCTTTTGCGATATGCCGCTTTTTTTCTCCTGGTCCGCTTTGCTGCCATGTTCTCCTCCCGAATCCCTGTCCTATTGCTTCCTGATCTTTATTTTAAGTAGTTTTCCATAATATTTCAACTTGTTTTTACAAAATGACCGGGCCTTTTTCAGCAGGCGTCCCAGCGCGCCGCCTGCCGCATGGCCTGCTTTGCCCACAGGACGCAGGCAAAAACCCATGACACGGCACAGCAGATCCCGCACCCGGCACAGGGCCATGGACAAATAATGAACCAGGAACCTGCCAACAGTCTTTTTGTACAACAGCATGCCCGCCAGAGCCCCCATCACCGCAAACCACCGCAGGCTGCCGTTGCTCTCCCGGTGCATCAGTTGAAAAATGTACAGGGCGCAGAAAATCCAGAAAGCCAGATCCTCCAGGGATACCAACAGCCCCTTGTGGGGCAGCACCCTCCGCCATATACGCAGGACGTCATAGACGAAAGTGATCAGGATCCCGGAGGCAAAGGCGTACAGCAAAAATACATTTTCCTCAGACATCGTCCGGCTCCCCCTGTCCTACCGAAACAGCCTGGAAAGCAGGGATTCCGATTTGCCCGGGGCTCCGCCCGCCACGTCCGAGTAGGTGAAGCTGTCGATCCTGCCGTCTATATCCACTTCGCCTTTGTCCAGCATCAGCCTGCTCACATGCAGTTCCTGGCCCTTGATCATAAGCATGCCCTGTTCCGTCTCCAACAGGATTTCATGCACGTCAAAGGACAGGACGTCGTTTACGCCGGTGATGCCGCATGTCCTGCGATTGTTCATCGCCACCTTATGCGCGCGCCCTCCGACAGTATTTAGGTCCTCCATAGGGCCCTCCTCCCCATCTGCGATTCCCTATAAATATATGAGGCAGAGAAGAGAAATATTCCTGTAAAAGCCCGTCACGCGGCAGGGACGCCCACAGAGCCGGTCTCTGTCAGCTCACAGATAGCGGAAAAGTTCTTTGGCCTCGTCTTTCTTTACCGTCTCCTGCACATCCAACACTTCCACCTTCACGTCCTTGTTGCCAAAGGAAATGGTGATTATGTCTCCGGCCCTGACATTGGAGGAAGCCTTGGCCGGTTTGTCATTGATCATCACCCTCCCGGCGTCGCAGGCCTCATTTGCCACAGTCCGGCGCTTGATCAACCGGGATACCTTCAGATATTTGTCCAGTCTCATAACAGTCTCCTGAATTTAAAAGAGAACCCATCGCTAGGTTCTCTTGCGTACTTTATCCTACTTGTTTAAAGAATCCTTTAAAGCCTTGCCAGCCTTGAACTTGGGAGCCTTGGAAGCAGCGATCTTCATAGGCTTGCCGCTCTGGGGATTCCTGCCCTCTCTTGCGCTTCTCTCGGATACTTCAAAGGTACCGAAACCCACTAACTGTACCTTACCGCCCTTTTTTAATTCAGCCTCTACAACATCAGTAAACGCCTTCAGTGCCTTCTCTGCGTCCTTCTTGGACAGGCCAGCTTCTTCCGCCATAGCAGCAACCAATTCTGTTTTGTTCATGTCGAAAATCCTCCTCTATTGAGTATTCTGTTATTGTTTTTGACAGATTCTTCATATGCGAAACGTCTACATATATTTATATCTGCTTTTCCCATGTTTGTCAAGTTTTTTTCATAAAAACACTGAATCCTGCCCTGTATTACGGAGCCGGAACAGGTTCGGGAGTCGGGGTGGCAGACAGGGGTGGAGTGACCGTGTCCTGGGTGCTGACACCCGGAATCAATTCCGCAAAGGAGAAGGTCACATCCTTGTACTCATTGTCAACAGAAACGGTGTAACTTCTGGTCTCACAGCCGCTGCGGCGCAGGGTGATAATATGACTTCCCTCGCTTTTGGGAAAGCTGGTGGGCGCGATGCCCACATAGTTGCCGTCCAGATAGACCTCCGCAAATGCCGGCGCGTCCACAAACACCTTGTACTGGGCCAGCTTGTCCTTTTCTTCCTGCTCGTCGTTTTCATTCTCCTTGTCCACGGGATCCAGCGTGATATCCAGGCCGCCCGAGGGCTGCGCTACCTTTATATAGGTGGTTATGGTCTGGTAACCGTTGGCCCTGACCATCAGTTGATGAATGCCGTACTCCAGATTCACCGGAGCAGAAGGATCCGCCTTTTCCCCGTCGATATACAATTTGGCCTGGGCGGGTTCCAGAGTGAAAACAATGGTACCGTACTGAACCTCTGGCACCTCCAGATCCCCGATATCCAGCGTGGACTCCTCGCCCCGGCGGATGGTCACTTCCTTGGTGCCTCCTCCGCCCCGTTTGCTCACTCTCACCTGATAATGGCCCTCAGGCACTGTCAACAGCATGTCCTCGGCAATCCTTCGTATGCTGGACTGGCCGATTTCCATATAACCGTCAATAAAGTTCTCCTCATTTTGCAGACGCAGATAGCCATGTCCCTTCTCCACCTGGATGCTGAGAATACTGCTTCCGATGCCCTTAAAGGTCAGCACATCCACGGGATTTAGTTCCATGGCCTCGATACGCATGCCCTGAGACAGATAGAGGGTATCGTCAGTGAGCTTGTAAACATCCTCGCCAATGGTCACTTCTCCCCGCCGCAGGTCGATTTCATAGCGGGAGGCGTCTGCATAGACCCAGGACGAGGGGCTGACCTGCATGGTATTCAGCCTCTTCTTGGAACGCAGAAAAGTCACATCCACTATATCCCCTACCGCAATCTGTTCCAGGGACACCGCCTCCCCGTATTTGTCGTATAGATCGCTGGTGCCTTCCACTGTCAGCGTGTAAGTGCGGCCCAGATCCAGGTTCAGCAATGTCACCGTCCCCTCCTGGCTGTCCTTTTTCAACAGCACCGCCGTGTCTTTTGAGTCGTAGCTGTGGGGACCCGCCGGGACAAATCCTGTGCCCTGCTCCTGGGAAGCGGGAGGCGCAGACTGCGCTCCCTGGCCCCCGGGCTTTGCGCCGCAGGCTGTCAGCAGCCCCAGCAGCCCTGCCAGCGCAAGCATTCTTATGACCGTCCTCTTTCGTCTCTCTGCCATCTCTACCTCTTCCCTGCATCAGTCAGTTAAATATCTGTCTGACGCAAAACTCTTTTCCTGCGTCCTATATCTGAAACACACTTTCCAGAAAGTTCTTTTTTTGTTGCTCCTGGGCCAGCAGCTTATCCAGTTTCTCCTGGTTGCGCTGGGGGATCCAGGCTTTTCCGGAATTGTAATAAAAATTCACGATTTTCCAGAATTTTTCCGGGTAAGCCAGGCGGTAATACAGGTCTATATAGGCGTACGCGCTCACCGACGCCGACTTCTCATAGGTGGTCAGCAGTTCCCGTCCCAGGGCTGCAGGCCAGTCGGTCTTTTCCAGGAGTTTGCGCATCAACAGGTACAAATCCCGAATCTGCCGGTCCCGCATACATTTTTCAAAGTTTACAATATACATGCCCTGGCTGCTCCAGAGGATGTTGTGATACTGATAATCCCCGTGACAGTAAGCATACTCCTCCTGCCCTTCGGGCATGCGCTCCTCATAGGCGCGCCAGCCCTCCGTCACCTCCCCGGCCTGCTCAATAAAATAGTCCATGCAGCCCAGCAGGCTATATTCAAACCCGGTTTTCTGGCTCTTTTTGCGCAGAAACCTATGCACTTTCACCAATTCCCGGTTATGCTTCTCATATTCCTGCAGCGGGGAGAAACGTGCCGGCGCGGGACATCCATCCCCGGGCTCCAGCACCATGCATTGATGCAGCCGGGCCAGGGTGCGTACTGCCTCCTGGCATTCCCCCCGGTCAGAGATATTACATTCCCGACCGTCCGCGCAGGTCTTGAGAATATAAGCCGTCCCGTCATTTTCCCGGACACACAGCGCGCCTTCCCTGGTGGGAACCAGCTCCTCTGCTGGCACCCTGCCCTGTTCCCTGATCTGGGATAACAGTCTGTCAATCAGCGCCAGCTTTGCCTCGTTGCCCTCATATTCCTTAAACACCAGCAGGCCCTTATCCGTGTCACACAGGATCACCCCTCTGCCCTTTCTGGTCCTCAGAACCTCCACTTCGTATTGTTCCAGCAAAGCCACCGCCCGATCATTCACGTCCTTTACCTCCCATAAAACATGCAGCTCCGGCGCATTCCTGCCCGGCCCTATCCTATCTTATGAGAGCCCTTAAGAACTTATGTTACTTTCAGAAAAATCTCAGACAGCTTTTCCCGGGTATTGTCCTCCGGCGTCTCCAGTACATGCTCCAGCATTCGCTGCAGCACCGTGCCCAGTTCCGGGCCCGGCTTCATACCGGCGGCAATCAGGTCTTTGCCCCCCAGCGCCAGATCCTTCAGGGAGACGCACTGACGCTTGGCCACGATTCCCCGGTACTGATTGTCCCAGGCGTTTACCAGCTTCAGCTTCTCCTCACGGCGGTACGGGCTCTGGGCCATGATATCCGCCCGCTTGACTATAAGGAGCCTGGCAAAAATGTCCTCACCGATCCGGTTCATGGCCCGGCGCACAGTCACGGGCGTGGGCTGCACATTGTTGCCATAGTCGTGGAATTCCACCAGACGGCAGACTGTGGCAATGGTGGAGTTATCAAATCTAAGCCGACGCAGGATTTTCTCTGTCATCCCGGCGCTGACCGACGGATGCCCATGGAAATGGGTAATGCCCTGAGAATCTGTCTCCAGTGTGGGGGGTTTGCCAATATCGTGAAGCAGCATGGCCAGACGCAGGTCCTGAGTGGCAGGCACCCCCCAAAGACTGTGAAGAATATGCTCCCCCACGGTGTAACAGTGGTGGGGATGGTTCTGAGGTGTCTCCATACAGCGGTCCAGTTCCGGCAGAATCACCGCCGTGACACCCATGTGGTATGCCTGGCGCAGGTAGTCCGGATGGTCGGAGAGCAGGAGCTTTACCAGTTCCGTTCGTATCCTCTCAGCGCTGATGGCTGCCAGGCTGGGGGCCAGTTCCCTTATGGCCGCTACGGTATCTTCCTGGATCTCATAGCCCAGCTGCGCGGAAAAGCGAAGGGCCCGGAGGATGCGCAGGGCATCCTCGGTAAATCGCTCCCGGGCACAGCCCACACAGCGGATCATTCCCCGCTGGATATCCCCCATACCGTCAAAAGCATCCACCAGCCCGGCAGTCTCATTGTAAGCCATGGCATTAATGGTGAAGTCCCGGCGTTGCAGATCCTCCACCAGTCGGGAGGTAAACACCACCTCCCGGGGATGCCTGTGGTCCTCGTACTCTCCGTCGATGCGGTAGGTAGTCACTTCATAGCCGTCCCTGTCCAGCATCACTGTCACCGTACCATGGGCGATGCCCGTGTCCACAGTGCGGCGGAACAGAGCTTTCACCTGGTGCGGCCTGGCGGAGGTGGTGATATCCCAGTCGTCCGGCTCCCTGCCCAGAATACTGTCCCGGACACATCCTCCCACCGCATAGGCCTCGTATCCCGCCTCCGTAATTCTGTCTATAATATATTTTACTTTTTCCGGCAGATTTATTACCATATCCTTCTCCATGTATGTCAGAACCCTGTCTCTCCTTTACCTGCCCTTTCTTCGGAATTCAACTCATAAATTCCCTTATGACCTCCACAATGCCGTCCTCATCGTTGCTGGCGGTGATGTAATCCGCCGCCTCCTTCACCGCAGGCTGGGCGTTAGCCATGGCCACACCCAGCCCTGCGTAGCGGATCATGGAAATATCGTTATAGCCGTCGCCGCAGCAGATCACATGCTCCCTGTCCACGCCCAGCACAGGCAGCATATGCTCTATGGAACTGGCCTTGCTGACGCCCTGAGGCATAATCTCCACAAAAAAAGGCTCGGAGCGATATATGCTGGCCTCCCGGCTGTATTTCTCCTGCAGTTCCTTTTCATAAACAGCCGCCTGCTCCCCCGGCGCGGTCATCAGGCATTTCTGAATATCAAAATCCACAAAGCCGGGAAAGTTCTCCACCACCCGAACGGGCAGGCCGTTAATTCTGGCCTCAAGCTGCACATATTCATCGGGTTCAAAAGCCGAGATCACAGTATCTCCCAGATAAGTGACCAGGCCCATGCGGTGTTCCCTGGCATAGCGGTACAATCCCGGCACCAGGCCCGGAGACAAAGTATTCTGATAGATCACCTCCCCGGTGCGGCATTCCACGATACGGGCGCCGTTGAAAGACAACAGATAGCCGCCGTAGCGGGCCAGTTTCAGTTCCTCCTCATAGCGGCGCATGCCCGGCGTGGGCCTGCCAGAGGCCAGCACGACCTTGTGTCCTCTCAAAACCGCGTCCCATATGGCCTGCCGGGTTTTGTCAGTAATTTCCTTTCTGGAATTGGTCAGGGTGCCGTCTATGTCCAGCACCAGCACTTTTTTCTCCATGCATCCTCCTGTAAATCGGTTTCAGCGACAGGAGGGAAAGCCCTCTGCCGCTGATCCTTTTGTCATCCTGACTGATTGTCCTGTCGGGATTCCCTTCCCGCCAGTATACCGGAGTTCTCAGCCCACGTCCTCCGATGAGGATTCCGCAGATTCCTCTTCAGAGGACTCTGGCTGACTCTCCGGCGTATCTCCCTGGTTTTCCGTCGTAGCTTCCTGGTTTTCCCCGCTCTCCGATTCCCTGGCTGCCTCCTCGGACGCGGCGGCCTCCACCTTCAGATAGTTCAGGTTGCCCTTGGGGTCCTCCAGCGTCATGGCCTGGCTGATGCCCTCCAGGTATTCCGTCATGGCCTGGCTGAGCAGCAGATCATGGATACTCAGCTTCCATACCGGGTCATTGACCCCCATGTAATAGATCACATAGTCGGAACCGTCCGGCTCTGTAAAAGCAGCGGTGTCCCCCTTCTGGCGGGCGGGGTCGGCCAGCCAGGCATTCATCTCATCGCTCATGCTGTCGGTGGCCACGCCCTCATACAGGCCTTCTTCCACGCCGTTTTCGTCATATTTACCGCACAGCTCGATAAAGCTGTCTTCCGTGGCCGCTCCGTTCTTCCACTCCTCCAGAATGCTCTGGGCATTGATCTCGGAGCCTTCCGCAGGCCGGGTCACAATGGCCCGAATGTCCGCCGTAGGAGTCTCCACCCGGTATCTCTGGTCAAAACCCGCCACCAGGTAACGGTGGTTGGCAGTGTCTTCCACCACAGTGGTATCTCCCTTAGCCCTGGCTTCGTCAAACAGCCATTCACTCAGAAGATAACTGACGGCGCTGCGGCTCTGGGCTTCCTTGGACTCGCCTCCCACCAGGATCGTGGCCTCCATGGAATCCGCCGTCTTTTTGGCCTCTTCCATGGCTGCGGCAGTCTCCTCCTCGGTGGGCTGGTATGCCACCTCATTGCCCTCCTCGTCCAGGGTGGGGCTGCCGTCCGGGGCCGCGGTGGGAAGTTCCGCCTCCACAATGGTCAAATGATAGTCCACCACATCATAATTTTCCTTATGTTCTTCATAATAGCTGTCGATCTCAGCCCCCGAAGGCGCGGAGGCATCCGCCACCTGATCATAATAGGCATTGGTCAGAATAC
>JAAWKU010000071.1 GCA_022797535.1 Lachnospiraceae bacterium
CGGGCAGGATGGCGCTCCGCCGGGGCATAGCCCTTGCCCTTCTGGGTGATGGCATGGATCATTACGGCCCCGTTCACCCTTCTGGCTTCCTGGATCACCCGTACCAGGGCCTGGATGTTGTGCCCGTCCACCGGCCCCAGGTATGTAATGCCCATATCCTCAAAGAGCATACCTGGAATCACCAGCTGTTTGAAGCTGCTCTTGACTCTGCGGATCCCCGACACCATATTGTTGCCCCGGGGAATGCCCCGCAGGGCCTCATAGATCCCCCTTTTCAGATCCAGATAGCTGTCCGCCGTGCGGATATTGTTCAGATATTTGGAAACGCCCCCCACATTTTCGGAGATGGACATGTTGTTGTCGTTGAGAATGATGATGAAATTGGTCTCCAGCTTACCCGCATTGTTCAGGGCCTCAAAAGCCATTCCCCCGGTCATGGCCCCGTCACCGATGACGGATACCACAGTCTGGTCCAGCCCCTGGATATCCCTGGCCTTCACCAGGCCCAGGCCCGCCGAGATGGAAGTGGAACTGTGCCCCGTGTCAAAAGCGTCGCAGTTACTCTCCTTGCGCTTCGGAAAACCGCTCATGCCCCGGAACTGCCGCAGACCGTCAAATCCGTCCTTGCGCCCGGTGAGAATCTTGTGGGTGTAGGACTGATGCCCCACATCCCAGATGATCTTATCCTCGGGGAGCCGCAGGGCCAGGTGCAGCGCCATAGTCAGCTCCACAGCCCCCAGGTTGGATCCCAGATGCCCTCCCGTCACGCTGATCTTACGAATCAGGAAATCCCGGATCTCCTGGGCCAGTTCTTCATAGGCTCCGGGCTCTATATTTTTGATATCATTTACATTTTTGATCAGCTCTAAGTACATTTTTTCATCCCCATATGCGTCGCCACATTGCGGTGTCGCCCTCCCCCTGCCTCCCGGAGAATCATTTCCTGCGATGAATCAGAAATGCCGTGAGTTCCCGCAAAAAGCTGCTGTCCCCCTCCAGGGAAGCCAGGATTTCCAGGGCCTCCCCTGAGAGCCGCTCCACCTCTCCGGCAGAAGCCTCCAGGCCGTTGATGGTCACATAGGTTTGTTTATGGTTTTTTTCGTCACTGCCAATGGGCTTGCCCAATTCCTCCGCCGTGCCGATAACATCCAGAATATCGTCCTGGATCTGAAAGGCAACACCGATATCGTAGGCGCATCTCTCCATCTGCTCCACCTGCTGCCTGTCCGCCCCGGCCAGGGTCGCCCCCGCCATCATGGCCGCCTGGATCAGCGCCGCCGTCTTGTGCTCATGGATGAACAAAAGCTCCTCCATGGACACCTGTCCCGCCCCCTCGGCCTCAATATCCGCCGTCTGTCCGCCGATCATACCAAAAACCCCGGCTTTTTGCGCCAATATGGCTATGGCGGAAGCCACCCGGCGCAGGCGCGGCGACTCCTCCCTGGGATTCCGCTCCCCAGGCCCGGAGGTATCCTGAAGGTTTTCATCTGCCCGCCCCTCCAGGGCAAAGGCTTTCATGGCAGTCTCCCAGGCCAGGTTCAGCAGCCCGTCCCCTGCCAGGATGCCCAGGGCCTCTCCGTATACCGCATGGGTAGTCTTGCGCCCCCGGCGGTACTCGTCATTGTCCATGGCCGGCAGGTCATCATGTACCAGAGAATAGGTATGGATCATCTCTATGGCCGCCATCAGGGGTTCCACTTCCCTGCCGCCGCCTCCAAACAGGCGGTACGTCTCCTGCATCAGCATGGGACGCAGGCGCTTGCCCCCAGCCAGCACACTGTAGTTCATGGCCTCCAGCACCCTGCGTTGCAGTCCTGTCTCCTCTGGCAGATATGCCTTAATAATTCCCTCGATCTCCGCCGCCTTACGCTGTATCCTCTCCTGTATCTGCTCCATATTGCCTCCTGTATAGAGTTCCCCGAATATGCCCTTCCGCCCCGCAGGCCCGGGATACAGCCTATGCCCGCCCGGGCATCAGCCGTTAGTCCAGGTAACTTACCATAACAGCCGCTCAACCCTCCGCCGGTTCCCCGTCCAGAGGTTCCAGCGCCCCCTCCTCCGTCAGTTTCAGCACCTGCTTTTCCACTCTGTCAATCTGGTCATTGCACGCCTTTATAAGCTGCATGCCCTGGCTGTAGGCGTCAAAAGCCTCCTCCAGAGAGGTCTCCCCGCCCTCCAGACGCTGTATGACCTCCTCCAGTTTTGCGAAATTCTCCTCGATTCCGGGCGTTTTGCCCGTCTCCTTTTTTCCTGCCATCTGTCCGCCCTCACTTGTCTTTATGCCCCTGTATCCACATATTGTCTGCTAGCCTCCATTGCATGGATCGCCGCCTGCCCCTCTATGCCTTTCCGCAATCCTCATGCCTGTCTGTGACCCTGGCCTCGATCCGGCCGTCCATCACATGGATTGTCAGCGTCTGTCCCTGTTCCACATTCCGCACCGTCCGCACGGCCCTGCCCTGTACGTCCGTCACATAGCTGTAACCGCTGCTCAGCTTCTGCAGGGGAGAAAGTCCCTTCATCTGCTCCGCGTAAAGGGCCATCCTCTGCCGCCTCTCTCTGAGCGCGTCTCCCATGCCCCTTTGCAGCCTCTCCTCCAGCTGCATCAGATAAGTCCGCTTCTCCCGGAGCCTGCTGCCCGGGCCGGCCGCCTTAAGCTGCAGTTCCCAGCGTTTGGCCTGGTTTCTCTTTTCTGCCAGCAGCCGTCCCATTCCCTTCTTAAGCCGCATTCCGGCATTCTCCAGGCTTTCCTCCAACAGCCGGACGTCATACACCGCCAGTTCCGCCGCTGCAGAGGGGGTGGGAGCCCGAAGATCCGACACATAGTCGATAATGGTGGTGTCCGTCTCATGTCCCACCGCCGAGATAATGGGCACAGAACAGTCAAACACCGCCTGGGCCACTTCTCTGGCGTTAAAGGCCCACAGATCCTCAATGGAACCGCCGCCTCTGCCCACGATCATCACATCCACACCCTGCTTTTCCAAAGCCCGGATCCCCCTGACCACGCTGGCCGCCGCCTGGTCCCCCTGGACGATGGCGGGATAGAGCAGAATCTGCACATAAGGGTTACGCCGGGTGGCAATCTGTATGATATCCCGCACCGCCGCGCCGGTGTCCGCCGTCACCACCCCCAGCGTGCGGATAAACCGGGGGATGGGCTTTTTATACTCCGGAGCAAACATGCCCAGTTCCTGGAGTTCCCGCTTTAGCTGTTCGATGCGCTCGTACTGCGCCCCCGCCCCGTCCAGGACGATCTGCCTGGCATACAGCTGGTATTTCCCGTCCCTCTCATACACGTCCATCGTACCGCCCGCCACCACCTGCTGGCCCTCCTCCATATGGAAGCTCAGCCCCTTGCGGTTGCCTGCGAACATGACGCAGTTCAATGTCCCCTTTGAATCCTTTAACGTAAAATAAATATGTCCAGAGGAATGATACTTACAGTTGCTCACCTCTCCTTTGACAAAGAGGGACTGCAGCATATAGTCCTGCGTGAACATATTCTTAATATACGCGTTGACCTGCGTAACCGTATAAACACTGCGTGCCATCACTGCTTCTCTCCCTGGCCGGGGCGCAGGATTTTCGCCAGCACGGCATTGACAAAAGAGCCGGAATTGTCCTGACCGTATCTCTTGGCCAGTTCCACCGCCTCGTTGATGGCCACGCTGTCCGGCACATCCTGATCAAACAGAATCTCATAGGCTCCCAGGCGCAGCACCGTCACCTCCACTTTACCCATGCGGCCCAGACTCCACCCCTCCGTCTTTTCATTGATCAGACAGTCAATCTCGGGAAGTTTTTCCTGAATCTTTCCGTATTTTTCCGCAATATAGGAGAGGTCCTTCTCCCCGGCTGCCAGTCCTTCTTCCTCCACCGGCAGCTTGATCTCGTCCAGAAAAAGATCCCTCTGCCGGGGCATCTCCTCCAAATCATTAAACTCTACCCGGAAAAGCAGCTTAAATATCTGTTCTCTCTGTTCACGTCGTCCCATAAACCATATTCTCCGTTTTCTTTTGTCCACTTCCGGCGCCCCGGTACATTGCCCCATATAATCAGGCAGACCTCCCTGCCTGAACTCCCACCGGACTACAGAACTAATTCACTTTCACTCCGGCAATACGGATATTGACGTCGCTGCAGGTAAGCCCCGTCATATTCTCCACGGCGGACTTCACCTTGGCCTGTACTTTGCTGCAGGTAGCGGGGATATTATAGCCGTAAGCCAGCACCACCGCCAGATCCACTACCACATTGCCCTCTGCCACTTCCACTCTCACATATTTTTTCACCGGCTTGCCGTTGGAGCCCACTGCCGGAGCCACACCTTCCACCTCGTTGGCCGCCAGCCTGGCAATCGTAGCCACCACGTCATCCGCAATCTTCACACTGCCCAAATTCTCATCCTCCTGCAATACAACGGTCTTACGGTCTATCTCCTTCTCCATATCGTTCCCTCCGTCCTGTGAAATTATCGCTCTATTTACCCTGTTATTTCATCTGCTGTTTACTCATTATACCATGATTCTATGCATTTCAGCCCATATACTTTTTTTATTGTAACACACTCTGGTCAAACTCACAAGTGTAAAAAGCCTCTGATCTGTCCTCCCGTCAGGAAAACCAGAAAGTAATGGACAGCTGTTTCTCATTGCGGGCATAGTGCAGGGTGCTGCAGTCCGGCCCCAGATAGGAAAACACTTCCTTTTGTTCCACCAGATGGTCCAAAAGTTCCAGGTACACCTCTTCCTCCGTACACTTCAGGGAAATCTCCTGCCTGCCCTCTGATATGGCCCGTTCAAAAGCCTTTCGGAGCGCCTCTTCCTCACAGGCGGAAAACAGACAGCCCTCCCGCACATAGTAGTTATCCTTTGTGGCCGTACATTCGGGCAGGGGCACATCCTGGCCGGGCACATGGGTACGAAGGAGCTGGCTTGTGGAAACGCACAGGTAATCATAATTGACCTGGGGAATTCCTTCCCCCTGCAGGGGGTCGCTTTCCACCTGCCGATAAGAGGCGTCTCCCCATGTAGTATCCATATAATAGTATTCCCCATCCAGGCAAAGCAAATTCCAGGCATGTCCCTCCCCCGGCTCCACCTGCCCCTGTACCAGCACACAGGGGACGCCCAGATGATTGAGCAGATACTGGGTGGCCTTGGCATATCCCTGGCATACGGAAGCGCCGTTTACCAGCACGGAGTACAGGTTCTGACTGTCCGGCGCGTCCAGCACATAATCCGTGTTGCGGATCAGGGTTTCATACACATAGCGCGCCTTCTCGTAATCATCCGCCCCGTCCGGAGCCTGTGCCAGCAAAGCCTCCGCCGCGTCCTGAATCTGTGTCCACCTGGCTTCACACTCCTGGCGGTCATAGGTGTAGCTGCCTGAAAAAGTGATCTTGATCAGCTTGTCCATACGGCTGTATTTCGTATAGCGGTAGCCGTCCACATAAAAATACTCCGGGTGGTCCGCCAGCACATAGCAGAAAATCCGGTCAATATCCTCCTCGGTGAGCCCCGCCTCCAGACACTCCGGGGACAATTCCTGCTCCTGCCCCATACCCGCCAGGATACGCTGGATGTCCCGGTACCACTGCTGCCCCGGTTCATCCAGATACTGGAAGCAATACTCCCAGGCCAGGGGATCTGTATAAAGATCCTCCGATTCTTCCGCTTCCTGGTCCCGGGTTCCCAGCAGTGACTGCCAGGTCAGCACTCTGGCCTCCTGATTCGCCTGGGACACTGCGGCGCTGTACTCATCCGCCGCTGCGCCGCTCTCGTCCGCAGTCCCCGTTCCGGGCATCTCCCCTCCGATGGGGTTCAAAAACTCCCAATTACCATTCTCCCGGAACGGCAATCCACAGCCCGTCAGCGCCAGCGCCAGAACCAGCGCTGCCATAGTGCTGCGAGCCGCCCCCATTACGGATTTCTTTTCTCCCCCTGAATGCCTTCCCAGCCTACGCAATCAAGCACCTTCCTCTCCGATTCCCCTGTTTCTGCTGCTATTCCCGGCTGAACTCCGACAGTTCCAGTCCCTTGTTGCGGTCCAGCGTCATGCCGATGCTCCAGGAATTGACGAAAAGCAGCAGTGGATTCCCCTTCATATCCTTGACCTTCTTCATATCGGAAGTACCGGTCAGCTTCTCCACATCCACCTGATCCTTATTGGCGATCCAGCGGATATGCTCATAGGGCAGATTCTCCATCCGAATCTCCACATTGTACTCATTCTCCAGACGGTATTTCAACACGTCAAACTGCAGCACGCCCACCACGCCGACGATGATCTCCTCCATTCCGGAATTGAATTCCTGAAAAATCTGAATGGCGCCCTCCTGGGCGATCTGCTGCACCCCCTTGGTGAACTGTTTGCGCTTCATGGTGTCCACCTGCCTCACCCTGGCAAAATGCTCCGGGGCAAAAGTAGGGATTCCCTCATAGGCAAATTTCTCCTTGGGCATGCACAGCGTGTCCCCTATGGAAAAGATGCCGGGGTCAAACACGCCGATGATGTCCCCCGCATAGGCTTCGTCCAGAATCTTCCGCTCGTCCGCCATGATCTGCTGGGGCTGGGACAGACGCATCACCTTCCCCCCCTGCACATGACGCACCTCCATACTGGCGTCAAAACGCCCTGAACAAATCCGCATAAACGCCACCCTGTCCCTGTGGGCCTTGTTCATATTGGCCTGGATTTTGAAAACAAAGGCCGAGAATTCATGTTCCACAGGATTTATCAGCCCGACATCTGCCGTCCTGGGCAGAGGCGTGGTAGCCATTTGCAGAAAATGCTGCAAAAAAATCTCCACACCGAAATTGGTCAGCGCCGAGCCGAAAAATACCGGGGTCAACTGCCCTTTCCGCACTGCCTCCAGGTCAAATTCCGCGCTGGCTCCGTCCAGAAGTTCGATTTCCTCCAGCAGCTTGTCGGCCGCCGGATCTCCGATCAGTTCCCGCAGGCAGGCTTCCTCCCCCACCGGCACCACCCGGGTCTCTCCTTCCCTGGTTCCCTTCTCTGTATCGGAGTAGCTATACACCGCCTTCTCCCCCCGGTCGTATACTCCCCTGAAGCCCTTGCCAGAGCCGATGGGCCAGTTCACGGGACAGGTGGCAATACCCAGTTCCTTCTCGATCTCATCCAGCAGATCAAAGGTGTCGTTGGCATCCCTGTCCAGCTTATTGATAAAGGTGAAAATGGGGATCCCCCTCATTCCGCAGACCTTAAACAGCTTGCGGGTCTGGGCCTCCACGCCCTTGGAGGCGTCTATGACCATCACGGCAGAATCCGCCGCCATCAGGGTGCGGTAGGTGTCCTCCGAGAAGTCCTGGTGACCGGGGGTGTCCAAAATATTGATGCAATAGCCGTCATATTCAAACTGCAGTACGGAGGAGGTGACAGAAATACCCCTCTCCTTCTCGATCTCCATCCAGTCTGACACCGCATGCCTGGCCGTGGCCTTACCCTTGACGCTGCCCGCCAGATTGATGGCCCCGCCATAGAGCAGGAACTTCTCTGTCAGAGTGGTCTTGCCTGCGTCCGGGTGGGAGATAATGGCGAACGTTCGCCGCCTGTTAATTTCTTCTGTATATTGATTCATCGGTCTGTTTTCCTTCCTTAATATTAGTTCCGCATCCCCTCTTCAGGCACGCGCCTCCGGCGCTTTAAGAACGGCCGTCTGCCCGTCCCTTCCTAAAGCGGCGCGCTTTCCGGGGAACTGCTGTTTTTGTTCCGGTTTTCCGTATTAAGAGAGCGTCAATGGCTCCCCGGCAATCTCCGGCCTGATTCCAAAGTATTGCAATATGGTGGCTCCGATATCCGCAAAGGTTTCCCTGGTTCCCAGATTGCCGGGACGCAGGTTCTTTCCATACATCAACAAAGGCACATACTCCCTGGTGTGGTCGGTGGACCTGGTGTACGCCGGGTCACATCCGTGATCCGCCGTGATCATCAGCAGATCCTCAGGGCCCATTTTATCCATGATTGCCGGCAGGCTCCTGTCAAAGACGGTAAGCGCTCCGGCATAGCCGTCCACATCCCTGCGATGTCCGTACAGCATATCATAGTCCACCAGATTGACAAAGCACAGCCCTTCAAAATCCTGGTCCAAATACTCCAGAGTACGCCGGATGCCTTCTTCATTGCCGCTGGTATACACATGCTGGGTAATGCCCCTGCCCGCAAAGATATCCTGTATCTTTCCCACAGCAATCACCTGTTTTCCCGCCTGGGAAAGCTGATCCAGCATGGTCACGCCAGGCGGCTCCAGGGAAAAATCATGGCGGCGGGGCGTCCTGACAAACTGCCCTCCCGCCGGTCCCACAAAGGGTCTGGCAATCACCCGGCCCACCCCGTGCTCCCCCTGCAGAATCTCTCTGGCAATACGGCAGTATTCGTAAAGCTGCTCCACCGGCACGATCTCCTCATGAGCCGCAATCTGGAACACACTGTCTGCGGAAGTATACACAATCAAGTCCCCCGTGCGCACATGGGCATCTCCGTATTCCTGTATCACCTGAGTGCCGGAATAAGGCAGATTGCAAAGTACGCCTCTGCCGGTGCGGCGGCTGAATTCCGTCAGCACCTCAGAGGGAAAGCCCTGGGGATAGGTGGGCAGGGGCTGCGGGGACACCAGACCCGCAATCTCCCAGTGGCCGATGGTAGTGTCCTTGCCGCAGGAGCGCTCCGCCAGTCTGCCATATCTGCCTGCAGCCTCTGCCGCCGGCATGGAGGCCCGCCGCTGGACAGCCTGCTCATCCGCCACGCCGTCTATACAAAACAGCCCCAGACGTTCCAGATTCGGCACGTGGAAACAGGAGCTGGCAGCCACGCTGCGCAGGGTGTTCACATCCTCATCCCCGTACTGCGGCGCGTCCGCCATCTCCCCGATTCCAAAACTGTCCAGCACGATTAAAAACACTCGTTTGTTGTCCAATACCTTTTCCTCCTGCCGTTCCGTGGACCGGCGCCCCGTCGCCGGCCCGAATAGTGTAAACTGTTTCCTGCCACAAATATGGAAGTATTATACCATGTGCGGTTTACGCACATGGCATGGATGGCCATTCGGCCGTTTCCTGCCACAAATATGGAAGTATTATACCACATTTTTATGTAATGTACACTAAATTATTCCATTACCACCGTGCTTATAACGATATTTTCCGCACCGATCTCGGTTTTGCGCTTCACAATATCTTCGATCTGGGCCCTCTGTACATCCGTCAGGGTCAGAGCGTTTACCACCACGTCCACGGCCCCGTCATTGATACTGACCACCACATCGGAAAATCCCTTCGCCTCCAGCAGAATCTCCGCGGCCGCTTCTTTCTCCGCGATGGCGGTCATCTGCACCATGGTGTTCACTGCCTCCTGCTTCTGCGCGTCAGAGAGACCGTCACTGTTGATGATTTCCAGAAGGGTCTCCTTGTTCTTGGCTCTGACCTGTTCTTTTAACAGCTTGGCTTCCGACAACATGGCTACGCCGTTGGAGGAAGAAAATACCGCTTCGCCGGGCACCTCGCCTTCCGCGGGCTGGGCCTCTCCCACCACCATATCCGTATCCAGGTAATCCTCGGCAATCACATCCGAATCCGTGTCCAGACTGTCAATCTCCGTCACCGAGGAGGCCACCAGATCCGACTCCGACAAGTCCAGCATGCCGTCAATGTCGCTTATGTCATATTGCCCGGCCACCACATTGTCCGTGATCACCCCGTCCGTGTTGCTTACTTCCGCCGTTTTTCCGTCGCTGCCCAGTTGTTCTTCGTCCAGATTGGTCCCCGCGAATTGCAGATAGCCTGCAATAGCCAGCATAATCGCAAGTGCGGTAATCATTAGCTGATTTTTTTTGATTAAGTTTTTCACACTCTTTCTCCCTTTTCTATGCTCTCTTCTTTTTACTAGTTCATTGTATGAGAGCTTATTCAGATATATTCACGCCCCCATCCATTTTCACTACCTTTACCTTATGCGCCTCCACATCAAAAAGTGCCTGCACCACATCCGTGATATTCCGATTGATGGTGCCGGTCCCCGCTCCCTGGGCCACCACCACCACCCCCTCCACCCGTGGCAGCAGGGTCTTGACCACATAGGGCTCGTTGTTGCCCCCGGTGTGATACACCGTGTTCTCCGAGCGGCTGGCCTGCTGGGAAGTACGGCTGCCTCCCTGACTGTCCTCCTCGGTGGTGGTGCTGCTATCGGTCTGCATATCCTTCTCCAGTACCAGTTCCTGGGTCGCTCTCAGCGTGACCATCACCTGCACCGCGCCCACGCCGCTGATCTGGGAAAGAATATCCTCCAGCCGCTTTTCCAGATAGTCCGCGTATTCCTCCGTATCGGAAAAACCCGTTCCCGAAGGCTCCCGAGTCCCGGCTTCCTGTTCCTTCGCCGACTGCCCCATATCCGCTCCCAGTCCCTGGCCGCCTTTTTCCGTGGGCAGAGCGATCACCACCAGCAGCACCCCCGCCAGCAGCAGGATCAACAGATTATCCTTCTTCAGCCATTTTGCCATCCCGCTCTTTATCTTCTCCATGCCCATCCTCCCTCTGCCCTTGACCTATTGCCCTTCCTGGGACGTCCCGATGGTCACCGGGTCTATCTGAATGCGGATTTCTCCCTCCTCCCCGGATTCCTGCCCTGGAACAGTCTCCGCCTGTGGGGCAAGGGCGCTGTCTGCTTCGGCGGAAAGACTCTCCTCCTGCCGGGATTGCCAGTCCCACTCTTCCAACTGCGCACTAATCTGGGAAGTGAGCAGATGCTGGCGAATCTGTTCCATCCTATATTCCTCCAGAGCCCCTGCCCCCATGCCCTGCTCAAAGGAATTGGTGTAATAGGCGATTCTCTCCTCCAGGCTCTGACCGCCTTTCCCTGACAGCAGCGCCGCCACCGGACTTAATAGCTGTACCAGAATCATGGCGCTGACCAACAGCTTCAAATATTTTTCATAGGAACCCTTGGGCTTAAAGTAGATCAGGGCCTGGGCGCAGATCATAAACACCCCCATCTGCCGTATGCTGTTAAGTAGTCCTTCCCACATAATAACACCTCTTATTTTATATGCTGTTTTCCGTTCCGCCTTCTCACTACAATCCGTGATTTGTGGACATGGCCACCACGGATATGCTGATCAGAAACAACAGCAGCGCCGTGCTGGTAAGTTTCAGCAGCAGCATGCTGCCCTCCCCCACCTTGTTGGTGCAGGCCGTGATGCGTTTGTCACTGATGATGCCCATGACCGCCGCCGCCATCTTCAGGCAGCAGGCGGTGAGCAGAATCTGCAAAAGCGGGGCCAGGCACATGCTCACCAGCAGGATCAACAGCACCACGCCGATGCTGTTTTTGATCACCACAGCCGAACCGATGACCAGTGAAGCCATGCTGTCCGCCGCGCCCCCGATGCCTGGTATCGCTGACACGATCTTTTGCAGGGTAGAGGTCTTTACCGAGTCTATAACAGGTGTTATTACAGACTGGAACACACTGATTCCCATCACCACCCCCACAATCGCCTTCAGGGCCGCCTTTATCCCCTTCTCCAGCAGTTCCATAAGCATGGACAGCTTCTCCTCGATCCACACGCCGTTTACCACCGCCAGCAACACATAGCTGTAGATAAAGGGCAGCAGTCCTCCCATCAGCAGCCGCTCCACCCCATAGATCAGCAGCAGCACCAACTGATAGCTGGCCCCTGCGGTGGTGGTCCCGCTGGCCACCCCCACCGCCATCAGGTATGTGGGCACCAGCAGACGGATGAATACCAGAATATTCTCCATGGCGGCAGTGGCCGTCCGGGCCGTCTGCCCGAAGCTGGCAAGCAGCACCGCCGTGAGCAGCAGATACATAAAATAAAAGCTGATATCCGCAATCTGATGCTTGTCAAATATCTCCATAAAATGGCTCATCAGCGCAGAAACCATCCCCAGCATGACCAGCCAGAGCAGCACATTGCGCAGCCCTGCCAGCTGCCCCCCCATATCCCCCAGCAAAGCGTTCAGGACATCCCCCGCCGCCCCCAGCACATCTCCCTGCATAATCCGGGACAGTACCTGCCGCAGGGAGAATTCGCTTCCCGGAAACAGATTGCTCAGTCCCTGTTGTAACTGATCCAGACCGTATTCCTCCCAGATCATGTCAATCGTTAAACCTTCCATCGGCTCCCCCTAACGCATAAAGGTCTGTATCTGTTCCATCACGGCCAGCAGGATGGGCAGCCCGGCAAACATCACCGACAGTTTACCCAGAATCTCAATCTGCTCCGCCACTGCCCCATATCCCGCGTCCTTGCAGATTCCGGCACTGAATTCGCAGATGTATGTTACACCTGTTATTTTTAACAGGATAGACAGATAACTCTGGCTGCTTCCCAGGAACTGTCGGATCAGGGCAAACTGTCCCAGGACGGCGGAAAACTGGCGTACCGCATAGGCAAATATCAGAATACTGATCACCAGCCCCATATAGATTCCATATTCCGGCCTGGTGGCTTTGAACTGTAACGCCACCATTACGCCCAGAATCCCCAAGATGCTTATTTTAATAAGTTCGGACATAACAATCTCCCATCACGTCAGGTTAAACAATTTCTGTATGGTGGTAAACAGATCATAAATATAGGGCACGATCCAGGTGAGCACCAGGATCAGCCCTGCCAGACTGATCAGAAAAGCATGTTCCTCCCGGCCGCTATGCTTGAGTACCTGGCTCAAAATGGTGACCAATATCCCCACCGCCGCAATTTTAAATATCAGACTTACACCCATGCCTTCTTCTCCATATATTCTCTATCTTAAAGCAGTATAATGATGAGCAGGATGCCTCCCAGAGTACCCAGTCCCACCGCCATGCGGCTCTTCTCCCGGTTCTCCGGTTCCAGCCTGGCAATCCGTTCCTTCAGCAGTTCCTGCTGCCGGCGTACCAGCCGTATCCTGGATTCGCCGTCGCCGCCTCCCTGGTCCAGCATACATTGGAGGAACAGTTGCCGGTCCTGCTCCTTCAGGGGCAGTTCCCCCAGCGCCTCCCCCATGATCCGGCCATATACCTCCGTAAAGCTGCTCCCTCTGCTCTCCGTCATCTCCTTATGTACCCGGGCAAAAGCCTGCCCATAAGGCTCCTCCGCCTGGGCAGCCAACTGGCTGCAGCACTCCGGCAGAGTGCTTTTTCCGTACTGTAACAGGCCCACCAGCAGTTCGATGATCCGATTCATGGCATGGAGATGGCGCAGACGCTGCTGCATATTCCAGGCATACCAGACGCCCAATCCGCTACAGCTTATAGCGATCATGCTAAAACCCGCCAGCCTGACCATCTCCGGCCACCTCCTCCCATACGCCGCCCGCCTGTCTGCGGTGCAGTACCTGTGCCACCCGGCACCGCCCCTGCCTGTCCCGCTTCAGCACCAGCACGCAGGTGAAAATCCCCTCTGACAGTAGCGCCCCCATCCCCGGCTTACCCTGCACATCCTGCATGTCCATGCCGTGAATGGTGGCCACAAGGCTGACACCGCAGGAGGCCGCCATACGCACTGCCCGGATCTCTTCTCCGCTGCCCAGTTCGTCCACCGCCAGTACGGCAGGAGACATACTCCGCAGCAGCATCATCATACCCAATGCCTTGGGGCAGGCATCCAGCACATCGCTGCGGGGGCCCAGGTCGTTCTGGGGCTGTCCCATATAGCAGCCCGCAATCTCCGAGCGCTCGTCCACCACCCCCACCGTCCGGGCTGGCCCATAGGTATTGCCGCTGGAAATCTGCCTTACCAGGTCCCGCAGCAGCGTGGTCTTGCCGCAGCCCGGCGGAGAGACGATCAGCGTGTTGCGCATGCTCCCTCTCCTGTAGACATAGGGCAGTACCGGGGTGGCCGCCCCCAGGATCTGATGAGCAACCCGAATGTTAAGAGCCGAGATATGCTTGATGGTACGGATGCTGTTGGCGCTTTCCTGCACCGCCTGTCCCACAATTCCCACCCGGTGACCTCCCTCAATGGTGATATAACCCTGCCGCAGTTCGTCCTCATAAGCGTACAGGGAATACTGGCACAGATGGCTGACGATCTCTCCCAGGGCTTGTCTGTCCGGACGCCATGCCTGCTCCATATGCTCCGTGTAGGCCCCGTCCTCCCTGAGAAAAACCTCTCTGCAGCCCTCCATCAGAATGGCCGGCCCGCCGATGCGCAGCCGGATCTCACTGACCTGCTCCGCCCGCCCCTGGGCCGTCCTGAAATACATCCTGTATGACTCAGGAAAAATATCCGTGAGACTCGTTTCCATTGCCGCACCTCCTTATCTCAATATATGATGGGACAAGCGAGATATGCCTGTTCTTTTTTTGAAAAAAATCCCTCTGAAATTCCCGATATGCCTCAGATACAAAAACACCCCATGCTTTCCGCATGAGGTGTTGTATTACGCCCGTTATTTATTTACAAATCCGCTCACTGTATATTAACCGTATGAGTTAAAATGTAGTTGCCGTTTGTTCCTTTCCGGCAAACGATCTGCACATTGCAGGAACTGCCTCCCAGACGGTTCATGGCCCTGATCAGAAAGCTGTCCGAGATATTGCCATTATTGTAGGCCGTCCACAATTCATTCCACAGGCTGGAATCAATCTCCTGCACAAAGCTGGAATTACCCAGCCCATAGTCGATGATCTGTTGACCGCAATCCTTATAGTATGCCTCCAGTTCCGGCGAGACGGAGGAAGAACCGGGGCTGGGCGTAGGACTTGCCTGGGGCCGGGGTGTGGGCGTGGGGGAGGCCCCGGCCGGTTCCGGCTCCAGATTCCGATAGCTGGTTCCCTCACATGCGGGCAGCTTCTGTGCCAGGCCCCGGCGCACATGGGTGGTCTCATAATCCTGATCCGTCTTGTTGAAGTAGCGGTAGGTGGCAGGCTCCGTATCGTCCCAGGTCAGATCTACATTATAGTACTCCCCGTAGAGGTAAATAATGTTCCATGCATGATTCTCCCCGGAATATCCCGTGCAGTAGTAGCAGGGGATTCCCAGCTGGTGCATCAGATACTGGAAAGCCCTGGCATATCCTGCGCACACGGTCTTTCCGTTCACCAGGGCACTGTACGCGCTCTGGCTCATGGGAGCGCCGCTTTGATATTCCACCAGCTCCAGCAGCCTGTTGTGGACATACTTCTCCTTCTCGTAGTCATCGGGAAGACTCCATGCCTGGTATAAGATCCGATTTACCTGGGTGTCAAAAGTGCTCCTGAAATCCGGCATCTCCTCTTCCGTGACGCTGAATTGCAGTGAAATCTCAATGCATCTCCCACTGCGGCTGTACTTACATTCGTAACCCGTCTCCAGCCAGAACAATTCCGGATGATCGTTGTACACTGCCTCAAATACTGTTTTCAGCGCGTTTACCGTAATGTCCTGACAGGGCATAAAAGTCTTGTTAAGCGCGTTGGCATTGGCGTAGATCTGCCGGTAGACGGCCTGCCCGGTCTCATCCAGCAGATAGTAATAGGGATAGAAAAGACTGTCAAAGTAGAGCCCGTCGCCGGTTTCCCCCAGCGTCAGTTCCGTCAGGAGCTTATCTGCCTCTTCTTTTTTCAGTTCTGTGGTGTTGTCCGTCACCGGGGTATATCCGGCTTTGTCAGCCAGATCCTTGGGGGCCGATACCGAGTCGCTGGAAGGAATCACATAGCTGGCTGCCCCTCCCGATGTGCTGCCGTTTTTCACTGCGTAAATATTGATCACCATATTGCTGATATCCAAGTCCGGAGTGGGGACAGGGATCTGGGACGGCGTCGGAGTGGGCTCCGGCTCCCAGGTCAGGGGGCCGTCCATCTGGGGCGGGGCGATCGTGGGCTCCGGCTGTTCCTGGGACGGAGCTGAGGTAGGCTCCGGGCTCTCCTGGGGCTCCCGGTCTCCCGGCAGTCCGTTCTCTCCCGGCTTCTCCGGATCCGTTGGATCCACCACATCCACAATCCCCTGGTTTCGATTCTCCCCGTAGAGAAACTCCGCCAGCCTCTCCGACGCGGCAGGGGAAAAAGCCACTCCCACAATCCCGGCGCACAATAAAATCACCAATATGCAAAATCCGTAAAATAATCCTT
>JAAWKU010000072.1 GCA_022797535.1 Lachnospiraceae bacterium
AGTCGTATACCTGAGTTTGTTTCCATGCGGGAATTGTCTGTCCGGAATTGTTTCCATGCGGGAGTCGTATCCGTCTGGACTCGTATGCCTGGAATTGTTTCCATGCTGAAATTGTCTGTCTGGAGTTGTTTCCGTTTGCATATTTTCGGCAGCACGAACAAGGGCTGAACCCCGAAAGGTTCAGCCCTATATCTTACCGTCTTTTGTATCTTTTGCCCTGCTTCTTAAATCAACCGTTATAACTATTCAACCGTCAGAAGTTCCTCTTCGGCTGCATCTGCCTCCTCTGCATCTTCCTCGGCCTCGTAAACCTCATCGTCCTCTTCCACGGTCTCCAGCAGTTCCTCCTCCATCTCGGCGTCCAACGCGTCCTCGTCCTCTATCAGAATGTCCTCCAGAGCTTCTTCCTCCGAGAGTACCGCATCCTCCTTTACAGTGATGTGGCGGATATAGTCTGTGTTCAGACGGGTGTTACGATATCTCTTCATGCCAGTGCCGGCAGGAATCAGCTTACCCAGGATCACGTTCTCCTTCAAGCCGATCAGCGGGTCAACCTTACCCTTGATTGCCGCCTCGGTGAGCACCTTGGTGGTCTCCTGGAAGGAAGCAGCCGACAGGAAGGAATTGGTGGCCAGCGCCGCCTTGGTAATACCCAGCAGCACCTGCTTGCCCTCCGCAGGCTCCTTGCCCTCCGCAATCAGCGCTTCGTTCATATCGTCATATTCCAATACATCCACCAGGGTGCCAGGCAGGAACTCGGCGTCGCCGTTGTTCTCAATCCGAATCTTCTTCATCATCTGGCGCACGATCACTTCGATATGCTTATCCGCGATATCAACACCCTGCAGGCGGTACACTCTCTGTACCTCCCGGAGCATATAGTCCTGAACAGCCTTGATGCCCTTGATCTTCAGCAGGTCATGGGGATTCACACTTCCCTCTGTCAGCTCATCGCCGGCCTCCAGCACCTGCTCATCCACCACTTTGATTCGGGAGCCATAGGGGATCAGATATGCCTTGCTCTCACCGGTCTCCTCGTTGGTGATCACCACCTCACGCTTCTTCTTGGTGTCCCGGATCTCAGCCTTGCCGCCGAACTCGGCGATAATGGCCAGGCCCTTGGGCTTTCTGGCCTCAAACAACTCTTCTACACGGGGCAGACCCTGGGTGATATCGTCACCGGCCACGCCGCCGCTGTGGAAGGTTCTCATGGTAAGCTGTGTACCAGGCTCTCCGATGGACTGAGCCGCGATGATACCCACTGCCTCGCCCACCTGTACCGCCTCACCGGTAGCCATGTTGGCTCCGTAGCACTTTGCGCAGATGCCGTTATGAGAACGGCAGGTAAGAATGGTGCGGATTTTCACTGCCTCTATGGGCTCGCCCTTCTCGTCCACACCCACGCTCAGGATCCTGGCGGCACGGCTGGGAGTGATCATGTGGTTGTGCTTCACGATCATATTCCCATCCTGATCATAGATATCCTCGCAGGAATATCTGCCGGTGATACGGTCTTTCAATCCCTCGATGGTCTCCTTGCCATCCATGAAAGCCTTCACCACATTGCCCGGAATCTCGTCTCTGCCCTCTGCGCAATCCACTTCCCGGATGATCAGTTCCTGGGATACGTCCACCATACGGCGTGTCAGGTAACCAGAGTCCGCCGTACGCAATGCGGTATCCGACATACCCTTACGGGCGCCATGAGCGGACATGAAATACTCCAATACGTCCAGTCCCTCACGGAAATTGGACTTGATGGGCAACTCGATGGTCTTACCGGTAGTGTCTGCCATCAGGCCGCGCATACCCGCCAGCTGCTTGATCTGCTGGTTGGAACCACGGGCGCCGGAATCTGCCATCATAAAGATGTTGTTATACTTATCCAGGCCTGCCAACAGCACATCTGTAAGTTCCTTATCGGTCTCATTCCAGGTCTCCACCACCGCCCGGTATCTCTCCTCTTCGGTGATCAGGCCCCTGCGATAGTTGGCCGCAATCTTGTCTACGGTGGTCTGTGCCGCCGCCAGCATATCCGCCTTCTGGGCGGGCACGGTCATATCGGAAATAGACACGGTCATGGCGGCCCTGGTGGAATACTTATAGCCAATGGCTTTCACATCGTCCAACACCTCAGCGGTACGGGAAGCCCCATGGGTGTTGATAACCTTCTCCAGTATCTGCTTAAGCTGCTTCTTTCCCACATGGAAGTCCACCTCCAGCTTCAGGTAATCTTCCGGGGTATTTCTCTCCACAAAACCCAGATCCTGGGGCAATATCTCATTGAACAGGAAGCGTCCCAGCGTGGATTCCACGTTGCCGCTCACCGTCTCCCCCTGGGGGGTTTTCTTGGTCACCCGCACCTTGATGCGGGAATGCAGGGTGATAAACTGGTTCTCATATGCCAATATGGCTTCGTTCACATTCTTAAAGAACTTGCCTTCGCCCAATACGCCCGGCCGCTCCTGAGTAAGGTAGTATATGCCCAGCACCATATCCTGGGAAGGCACTGCCACCGGCCCGCCGTCCGAAGGCTTCAGCAGATTGTTGGGCGACAGCAGCAGGAAGCGGCACTCTGCCTGAGCTTCCACGGACAGAGGCAGATGCACTGCCATCTGGTCGCCGTCAAAGTCCGCATTGAACGCGGTACATACCAGGGGATGCAGCTTGATGGCCTTTCCCTCTACCAGTATGGGCTCAAAAGCCTGGATGCCCAGCCTGTGCAGGGTAGGAGCGCGGTTCAGCATCACAGGATGCTCCTTGATTACCTCCTCCAGCACATCGAACACCTGGGTGTCCATTCTCTCCACCAGCTTTTTGGCATTCTTGATATTCTGGCTGATGCCCTTGGACACCAGCTCCTTCATCACAAAGGGCTTGAACAGTTCAATGGCCATCTCCTTGGGCAGACCGCACTGATAAATCTTCAGTTCCGGACCCACCACGATAACGGAACGACCGGAATAGTCCACACGTTTACCCAGCAGATTCTGACGGAAACGTCCTCCCTTACCCTTCAGCATGTCGGACAGGGATTTCAGGGCCCTGTTGCCCGGCCCGGTGACGGGACGGCCCCTTCTGCCGTTGTCAATGAGTGCGTCCACAGCCTCCTGCAGCATGCGCTTCTCGTTGCGCACAATGATATCTGGAGCGCCCAATTCCAACAGCCTCTTCAACCGGTTGTTCCTGTTAATGATTCTCCTGTACAGGTCATTCAGATCGGACGTGGCAAATCGGCCGCCGTCAAGCTGCACCATGGGGCGCAGATCAGGAGGGATCACGGGAATCGTATCCAGAACCATCCATTCCGGTCTGTTGCCGGACTCATGGAAGGCTTCTACCACTTCCAGCCTCTTGATGATGCGAGCGCGTTTCTGGCCGGTGGAATCTTTCAGTTCATCCTTCAGTTCCACAGACTCTGTCTCCAGGTCAATGGCCTGCAGCAATTCCTTGATGGCCTCTGCGCCCATGCCCACTCGGAACTTGTTGCCAAAAGTCTCCCGGGCGTCCTGATACTCCCTCTCGGATAATACCTGTTTGTAGTCCAGGCTGGTACCGCCCGGATCCAGTACGATATAGGAGGCGAAATACAGCACCTTCTCCAGCACCCTGGGGGACAGGTCCAGAATCAGCCCCATGCGGCTGGGGATGCCCTTGAAATACCAGATATGGGATACCGGCACCGCCAACTCAATGTGGCCCATGCGCTCCCGGCGCACGCTGGACTTGGTCACTTCCACGCCGCAACGGTCACAGACAACGCCCTTGTACCGGATCTTCTTGTATTTGCCGCAATGACATTCCCAGTCCTTGCTGGGCCCAAATATTTTCTCACAGAACAGACCGTCCCGCTCGGGCTTCAGAGTCCTGTAGTTGATGGTCTCAGGCTTCATGACCTCGCCGCGGGACCACTCGCGTACTTTCTCCGGGGAAGCTAACCCGATCTTGATGGCATCAAATGTCATGGGCTGATATGCTTCATTCTTTGTTTCTGACATTATGGCACTCCCTTCCAATGTTAGTCTTGTATCCGTTTAGAACTCTTCGTCTGTATCGTCATAACCTTCATCGGCGTCATCAGCGAAATCTTCGTCGGCGTACTCGTCCTCCGCGCTGATCAGTTCCCCGCTCTCATCGTCGAATTCCTGTGCCTGATAGCCCATTTCTCCCAGAGAATTGCTATCATAATCGTCATACTTGCGATCGCCCTCCATCTCATAACGGTAATCCGTCTCGTTGTAGTCGATGGTCTCGGCAATCTCCACCTCCGTGTTATCATCCCGAAGCACCCTTACATCCAACCCCAGCGCCTGCAGTTCTTTCAGCAGCACCTTAAAGGACTCGGGGATACTGGGCTCGGGGATATTGTCTCCCTTGATGATAGCCTCATAAGTCTTGACACGGCCCACCACATCATCGGACTTCACGGTCAGGATCTCCTGCAAAGTATAGGAAGCGCCATATGCCTCCAGGGCCCAGACTTCCATCTCTCCGAAACGCTGACCGCCGAACTGGGCCTTGCCGCCCAGGGGCTGCTGGGTAACCAGAGAGTACGGGCCTGTGGAACGGGCATGGATCTTGTCATCTACCAGATGATGCAGCTTCAGGTAGTGCATGTGGCCGATGGTGACCGCGCTGTCAAAGTACTCGCCCGTGCGGCCGTCCCGCAGACGCACCTTGCCATCCCGGGAGATGGGCACGCCCTTCCAGACTTCCCTGTGCTCCCTGTTCTCCGACAGGTACTTCATAACCTCGGGCAATAGTTCCTCGCCGTGCAGTTCTTCAAAGCAGGCGCCATCCCAGGACCTGCCGTCGGGAGCGGTATCCCTGCCTTCCGCCTTCCACATCTCCGCCTCCGCCTTGTCAAAAGGCAGATTGGCATAATCGTTGGCCAGATCCAGGGTATCCATGATGTCCAACTCGTTGGCGCCGTCAAACACGGGAGTGGCCACATTAAAGCCCAAAGCTCTGGCGGCCAGGGACAGATGGATCTCCAGTACCTGTCCAATATTCATACGGGAAGGCACGCCCAGAGGATTCAGCACGATATCCAAAGGACGCCCGTTGGGCAGGTAAGGCATATCCTCCACCGGCAGCACCCGGGAAACCACACCCTTATTGCCGTGACGGCCTGCCATCTTGTCACCCACGGAAATCTTTCTCTTTTGCGCAATATAGATACGGACCGCCATATTCACGCCGGGGGACAGCTCATCGCTATTCTCCCGGGTGAACACCTTGGCATCCACCACAATACCGTACTCGCCGTGAGGCACTTTCAGTGACGTGTCCCGCACTTCTCTGGCCTTCTCGCCAAAGATCGCCCGTAACAGCCGCTCCTCCGCAGTGAGTTCGGTCTCTCCCTTGGGAGTCACCTTGCCCACCAGAATATCGCCTGCGCGCACTTCCGCGCCGATACGGATAATTCCTCTGTCATCCAGATCCTTCAGGGCATCGTCGCCCACGCCGGGCACGTCCCGGGTGATCTCCTCAGGCCCCAGCTTGGTATCACGGGCTTCCGCCTCATATTCCTCGATGTGGACGGAGGTATACACATCCTCCATTACCAGCCTCTCGCTGAGCAGGACGGCGTCCTCGTAATTGTAGCCTTCCCAGGTCATAAAGCCGATCAGCGGGTTCTTGCCCAGCGCCAGCTCACCCTCGTTGGTGGAAGGGCCGTCGGCGATCACCTGTCCCGCCTCCACATGATCTCCCTTGAACACAATGGGTTTCTGGTTGTAGCAGTTGGACTGGTTGCTGCGTGAGAACTTGGTAAGACGGAATTCCGCCTTTTCCCCGTCGTCATAAGTCATCTTGATCAGGTTGGAAGACACATAATCCACAGTGCCCGCCTTGGATGCCACCACACAGACGCCGGAATCCACCGCCGCCTTCTGCTCGATGCCGGTGCCCACCACAGGCGCTTCCGTAAGCAGCAGAGGCACTCCCTGCCGCTGCATGTTGGACCCCATAAGCGCGCGGTTCGCGTCATCGTTCTCCAGGAACGGAATCATGGCCGTAGCCACAGAAAACACCATCCGGGGAGACACGTCCATATAGTCAAACATGGTCTTGGGATACTCCTGGGTCTCCTCACGGAAACGACCGGACACACTGTTGCGGACAAAATGCCCTTCTGCGTCAAGTTGTTCGTTGGCCTGGGCCACATGGTAGTTGTCCTCCTCGTCGGCCGTCATATATACCACGTCCTCCGTAACCCGGGGGTTAGCGGGGTCCGTCTTGTCAATCTTGCGGTAAGGCGCTTCCACAAAACCATACTCGTTGATCCGGGCATAGCTTGCCAGGGAGTTGATCAATCCGATGTTGGGACCTTCAGGGGTCTCAATGGGACACATTCTGCCATAGTGGGAGTAATGTACGTCACGCACCTCGAATCCGGCACGGTCCCTGGACAAACCGCCAGGGCCCAAAGCTGAAAGACGTCTCTTGTGCGTCAGTTCGGCCAGGGGGTTATTCTGGTCCATAAACTGGGAAAGCTGGGAGGAACCGAAGAACTCTTTCACCGCTGCAGTCACCGGCTTGATATTGATCAGGGACTGGGGAGAAATATCCTCCGCGTCATGGGTGGTCATGCGTTCGCGCACCACCCTCTCCATCCTGGACAGGCCGATGCGGTACTGGTTCTGCAGCAGTTCACCCACCGCGCGGATGCGGCGGTTGCCCAGGTGGTCGATATCGTCATCGTTGCCCAGACCATACTCCAGATGCATATTATAATTAATGGAAGCAAAAATATCTTCCTTGGTGATATGTTTCGGGATCAGTTCGTGCACATTCTTCCTGATGGCCTCGGCCAGCTTTCCGGGATCTTCGCCGAACTCCTTGAGAATCTCCTCCAGCACCGGGTAGTACACCCACTCCGTGACTCCAAGTTCCCTGGGGTTGCAGTCTACAAAACTGGTGATATCCACCATCATGTTGGACAGCACCTTTACGTTGCGTTCCTCGGTCTGCACATACACAAAGGGAATCGCCGCGTTCTGGATAGCGTCTGCAATCTCCGCAGTCACTTTGGTACCGGCGGCGGCCAGCACCTCACCAGTGGAAGGGTCAACGGCGTCCGCCGCCAGGATCTGATGCCTGATCCGATTGCGCAGCGCCAGCTTCTTGTTGAATTTATATCTTCCGACTTTAGCCAAATCATATCTGCGGGGGTCAAAAAACATGGCGGTAATCAGACTCTCAGCGCTCTCCACGCTCAAGGGCTCACCGGGACGGATCTTTTTATATAACTCTAACAGACCCTCCTGATAATTCTCAGCAGTGTCCTTCGCAAAACTGGCCTCAATCTTGGGCTCGTCGCCAAACACTTCCCGGATCTCGTCGTTGGTGCCGATTCCCATGGCCCTGATCAGCACGGTGATAGGCACTTTTCTGGTGCGGTCCACACGCACATAGAACACATCATTGGAGTCCGTCTCATACTCCAGCCATGCGCCGCGATTGGGGATGACGGTGCAGGAAAACAGCCTCTTGCCGATCTTATCATGGCCGATTCCATAGTAGATGCCGGGGGAACGCACCAACTGGCTTACAATAACACGCTCTGCGCCATTAATGATAAAAGTGCCGGTGGCAGTCATGAGGGGCAGATCTCCCATGAAGATCTCATGCTCGCTGATCTCCTCTTTCTCCTTATTGTAAAGCCGTACCTTTACCTTCAGGGGCGCTGCGTAATTAGCATCCCTCTCCTTACACTCTTCGATGGAATACTTTACATCGTCCTCGCAAAGTTCGAAATCCACGAACTCCAGACTGAGGGATCCGCTGTAGTCGGCAATGGGAGAGATATCATCAAAGACTTCTTTCAAGCCTTCCTTCAAAAACCACTGATAGGAGTCCTTCTGGACTTCGATCAGGTTGGGCATCTCTAAAACCTCTTTTTGTCTCGAATAACTCATACGCATGTTCTTGCTGTTCGCAATAGGACGTATTCTGTTTTTTTCCATGGACATTTCACCCCGTTCTTTCTGATTTGCCTGTTTGCCGCCCGTCTTATTTTATTGCACGTCAAAAAAGCATAGCACACCACAATAGTGCATTTTCCATATTAACACAAACCATTTGGGGAGTCAAGCAGATTTTTGGATAAATCCGGGATATTTGCATTAGAGAAAACAACGGACCCACCTGTGGCAGGTGAGTCCGCATTCAGAACGCCTTACTTCAGAGTTGCCTTTGCGCCAACCTCTTCCAGCTTCTTCTTGATATCCTCGGCCTCTTCCTTGGAAGCAGCTTCCTTGACCATCTTGGGAGCGCCGTCTACCAGATCCTTGGCTTCCTTCAGGCCCAGGCCGGTGATCTCGCGAACCACCTTGATAACCTTAACCTTCTCTGCGCCAACCTCGGTCAGCTCCACGTCAAACTCGGTCTTCTCTTCCTCGGCTGCTGCTGCAGGGCCTGCCGCCACCACAACGCCCGCTGCTGCGGATACGCCGAACTCCTCTTCACATGCCTTTACCAGATCGTTTAACTCTAATACGCTCAACTCTTTGATAGCGTCGATTAATTCCTGAGCTGTTAATTTAGCCATTTTCTTTTCCTCCATTTCAGTTCCGCATATTCTCTCCCATCACATAAGTCCAGTGCCCGCTTCCCGAACGCTTACGCGTCCCGCCAGCAAGCAGTGCGCTTTCCGGGGATATGCTGTTTTTAATTTCAGTTACCTCTGCGGGCCGGCGGATTACGCTTCCGCAGGCGCTTCCTCAGCGGCAGGAGCGGATGCACATGCTGCCGCGCCGCCTTTTTCCGCCAGCTGGTTCATCACGCGGGCGAAGTTGGTGATCGGGGACTGCATGGAACCCAGCAGTCTGGAAATCAGCACTTCTCTGGAAGGGATGCTTGCGATGGAAGCCATACCCTTGGCGTCGTACACGGTTCCCTCCACCACTCCGGCCTTGATCTCCAGCTTGTCAGCTTTCTTGGCGAACTCGGCCAGTACTCTTGCAGGCGCCGTAGCGTCTGTGGTGGAGTAGGCCATTGCGCTGGGGCCGTTCAGGAAAGGAGCCAGTCCTTCGAAAGCGGTGTCCTTGAACGCAAAGTTCATCATGGTGTTCTTGTAAACCTTGTAGACAACTCCTGCCTCACGTAAGTTTTTACGCAGTTCGGTATCCTGTTCAACCGTGAGGCCGCGATAGTCAACCAGGACTACGGACTGGGCTTCCTTGATACCTGCAGAGATCTCTTCCACAATAGGCTGTTTTAATTCGACCTTTGCCATGTTTTTACCTCCTTATAGATTTTTGTTGCCAGAAGAAGGTCTTTATTCAAAAAAGCCTCCCTTGGACAGGGAGGCACAGTTTCCTAATAAAAACGCACTCTCCTCGGTAGGCGCTACGCTTATTCCTACGGGGTTGCCGCATCCGGCCTGTCATAACCTACAGGGGATGTACAACCGTTCGGAACCTACTGTCTCCGGCATGGTTTTATTAACCTTTGATACCATAGCACACGGGAGGGGGATTTGTCAAGCCCCTGTATGGAAATTTCCGTGTATTCCATGAAAGTTTCTGCGCATTCCATGAATGTTTCTGCGCATTCCATGGACGTTTCTATGCATTCCATGAAAATATCCGTGAATTCACTCTCCCCTTCTATGGTTTCTGGGAATCCACCAGGCGATACACCCATACCTCATAGTAGGCGGTGGAATCGGTGAAGGGGCTGCCTTGCACCAGTTCCAGGCCCAGAGAAGTCTGCTCCAGAGCAGCAGGAGACAATTCTATCGGAGCCGCCGCCAGCAGATAGCGGATCTGCAGGGCGTTCATGGCGTCCAGGTCATAGTCCAGGTCGGTGTACCCCGGCTGACCCTTTGGGACCATGCCGTTGATGCCATAGGGAGCGCCCGCCAGATACAGGCGGTTGCCCCACTCGTCAAAGTATCGTCTGGTTTCGTCGTTTTTCTCCAGTTCCCCGGCCATGATCTGCCGAAAACGGTGCTTGTAGGCCAGGTCATAATTGTTGGAGTAGCCGTCTGCGCAGGTATAACCGTGATAAAGGGCCACCGAGGGGTGGATTCCCAGACTCACCACGCTGTACCCTTCCTTTTCCGAGCCAATGGCCTGCTCGATGCGGGCAAATACATCCTCCATATAAATGCTTTCCCAGGTGACTTGTTCATAATCCTCAAACAACATCAGGCGAAGATTCTTGTTCAGGGTGCTGTCCTGCAGGACCTGTGCCCCCTCTAACCCCAGCAGCAACAGACAACAGCCCCAGGAAAATATGCTTCGGCGCAGCATTCTCCCTATCTGCATATGCTTCTCTGCATTCCGATGACGGGACCCCACGGGACGATCCAGACACTCTCCCAGTCTGCAAATGCTTTCCAGCACCAGACCCAGCACCAGCATCCACAGGAAGGGGAAACACCAGTAGATCCGGTCGGCCTGAAAGTAGGTCACTGCTCCCCCCAGGGCCAGCCGCAGGGAGACCACCGGGCCGCAGTTCCAAAGCGCGGCAAGCAATGCCCCGCAGAAAATCAAAGCCGTCAGCGCCCAAACCCGCCGGAGACTCTCTGTCAGCGTTCTTCCCCTGCTGTCTGCCTGCTTTCCCTCCAGGGCGCGGAATGCATCAGAGTCCATATATTGTGGCTTTTCTCCGCCAGTTTCTCCTGCGCTGTTTCCCTTCTGCAGTACCCTCCGCCTGCTTCGGGCCCACAGCACCGACGCTGCCAGCGTCAGCAGCACCACCGCTGTCAGAATTCCTGCCGAATACACCGGGGAATAGGAACCTCCCTTCAGCAGAAGCTCCCCAAAAACTGCCGCCGGACGCTCCGCGGCCCGCAGCGCCATCTCCTGTCGGTGAGTGGTAAAGCCCTTTCCCGTCAGGGTACGAAACAGATCCATATTGGTGGCCAGGTAGACGCAGGACAACACCAACACACCGCCGCCCACCCGCAGAGCCGGGGCCATCCCCTGCCTTTTCCTGCTTCCGGCCACTGCCAGGCCCAGGGTCCAAAGGACTCCGGCCACTATCCACACATAGCCTACCAGTGTCAGGGAGGAACAGGCTCCGTAGAGGGCAATGGAGAGATAGCAGCCTATGAATCCCCGGATTCTTCCAGAGCCCCGGCCGGCGGCACTTTCTGCCTGAAGCCGGTCATCCCCCTCCCCCAGACGCAAACCACTCAGCACCAGCAGAGGCTGCCCCAGCGCCGCCAGCCCATAGGTGGGATAAAACGGAATGTAGCAGAACAGGCAGGCAGTGGCCCAGCTTGCCCCAGCCCTGACCCCCAATTTCAGGCACAGACCGTACATGCCCAGAAAACCCACTGCCAGGCAGAGACAATGCATCACGGCGTAAGCGGCAAAGGGAGGCAGCAGACGGTAGAGCAGAACACCCAGGGGAGCCGGAGGCAGCATGGAAGCCTTGTCCATGCCGTTCATAAACTGGGGAATCACATTCCCCTGTCCCAAATATCTGGCCTGGTATATATAATTCAGCACCTCGCCGTCCAACTGGTCATGGACCTGGACATAGCTGCCTTCCCCCAGCACCAGGTAGGGCAGCACGATCATACTCACCGCCAGCAGACCCAGCAGAGCCAGCAGACCCTTTCTATGTTGGCGGTATTTTATCCCAATCTCTTTCATGGAAGCCTCCGTATATACCCCCTCGCATGTCCCGCAGGAAATGGCAATGTGAAAAAGAACCCTCCCAAAGGGGAAGGTTCCTTATATGCTCGACAATCATGCCATTAGAACTTGGCAACGTTGACCTTTACGCCAGGGCCCATGGTAGAGGTCAAAGTAATGCTCCTCAGGTACTGGCCCTTCAAAGCGCTGGGTCTGGCCTTCACGATGGCATCCATCAATGCCTGGAAGTTCTCCTGCAGGGCCTCATCGGTAAAAGAAGCCTTACCTACGGGAACATGCACGATGTTGTTCTTGTCCAGCCTGTACTCAATCTTACCGGCCTTGATATCGCTGATGGCCTTGGCCACATCCATGGTCACCGTTCCAGCCTTGGGGTTGGGCATCAGACCCTTGGGGCCCAGAACTTTACCCAGACGGCCCACCACACCCATCATGTCAGGGGTTGCAACCACCACGTCGAAATCCAGCCAGCCTTCGTTCTGGATCTTGGGGATCAGCTCCTCACCGCCCACATGATCCGCGCCCGCAACCTCGGCCTCGTTAACCTTGTCGCCCTTGGCGAATACCAGCACCCTTACAGTTCTGCCGGTGCCGTGAGGCAGCACCACCGCGCCACGGATCTGCTGATCCGCATGACGGCCGTCACAGCCGGTCCTGATGTGTGCCTCAATCGTCTCGTCAAACTTTGCCACCGCAGTCTTTTTTGCCAGCGCAATGGCTTCCACCGGCTCATAGAGAGTTGCCCTGTCAACCAGCTTAGCGGCCTCTACATATTTCTTACCATGTTTCATGATCTTACCTCCTAGGTTCCAGCGACAATCCTTACAGAATTGTCTCCCAAATCAATAGTGTTTAGTCTTCAACAACAATACCCATGCTTCTCGCGGTACCGGCGATCATGCTCATGGCCGCCTCGATACTTGCCGCATTCAGGTCAGGCATCTTCATCTCCGCGATTTCCCGGACCTTGTCCTTGGAAATGGTGGCAACCTTGGTCTTGTTGGGAGCCGCCGACGCAGTCTTTAAGTTGCATGCCTTCTTGAGCAGTACTGCTGCAGGCGGAGTCTTGGTAACGAAACTGAAACTTCTGTCCGCATATACAGTGATGACAACAGGGATGATCAGATCACCCTTGTCTGCCGTCCTGGCGTTAAACTGCTTGGTAAACTCAACAATGTTTACGCCATGCTGGCCCAGTGCGGGACCTACAGGCGGAGCCGGCGTAGCCTTGCCGGCAGGAATCTGTAACTTAATGTATCCTGATACTTTCTTTGCCATAGTGGCACCTCCTATAATGTGGTAATCCGGCGCAAGCGCTTCGGACATCCCATGCCCGGGTCTTGCTCCCACTGGAACACGGCGGCATTCCTACGCCGGGGAAATCCCCCTGTCGCGCCCCCGTATCCCTACGCTGCCAGGGCATATGCCCTGCCGCCGCCCTGCCTCTCCGGGGCCTGCGGCTATATTCACCAAAGGAAACTGGCCCTTCGGAAAATACCTTTTTAAGAAAGTTTTCTGATCTCCGCGAAGCTGATTTCCACAGGGGTCTCCCTGCCGAACAGTTCCACGTTTATGGTGGCCGTCTGTTTGCCATAATCCATCTTCTGAACCATGCCCACGGTGTCCTTCCAGACGCCGGCCACAACCGATATGCTGTCTCCCTCCGCAAAATCCACGGATATGTTGTCCGTCTTGATCCCCAGAGGTTTCATCTCCGCCTCGGTCAGCGGAACCGGCTTACTTCCCGGCCCCACGAACCCGGTGACGCCACGGGTGTTGCGCACCACATACCAGGTGTCATCGTTCATGTCCATGTTCAAAAGCACATAGCCCGGAAACATTTTGCGCTGAACCGTCTTTTTCACACCATTCTTCATCTCCACCACTTCCTCCAGGGGCACGCGGACCTCCAGGATCTGCTCTGCCAGGGAAGGGTTATTCTCGATGGTCTTTTCAATATTGGCTTTGACCTTATTCTCATACCCGGAATAGGTATGGACCACATACCATTTTGCCTCTGCCATACAATCGCCCTCGCTCTAAATTGTTGTCAGGATATTCACGCCGTTCAGGAATATATAATCCAGCACGGCAATGATAACTCCCAGGACTACGGATATCGCCACAACTGCTACAGACTGCTTAAAGGTAGATTGTCTGTCAGGCCAGGAAACCTTCTTGAACTCGGCCTTGAGCCCTTCAAAAAACTTGGGCTTCGCGGTCTTTTCTGCGGAATCTCCCATACTTACCTCTTTCCCGCATATCGCGTCCAGAACCTGCGATATTGCGTTTCCAAAACATGCCTCTTTTCCGCCGGATAGGGCGGATTCTCAAAGCGGCCGGTTACTTGGTCTCCTTGTGCATGGTATGGGTCCTGCAGAATCTGCAGTACTTCTTGGTCTCCATACGGTCAGGATGGGTTTTCTTATCCTTGGTGGTATTGTAGTTACGCTGTTTGCATTCTGTGCATGCCAAAGTGATTCTTGTACGCATAGTCTCCTCCATTCCGCTGCTGGGCAGCCGTCTATTGTCTTATAATTTAGGCATAAAAAAAAGACCTAATATCCATCTCGCTTAATAAACATAGCATACTCCGGTCTATCCGTCAAGTCTTATTTTGTATTTCCACAAAACCTGTCCGCGCTTCCCGAAAGCCCCTGTTTCACAGGCGGACAATGCGCCTGCGAATTGGCGGAAAATGCACCTCCCGCAGTGATTTGCAAAGCACCGGTGGGATAAATCCCCTGCACCGGGACTGTGGAGCCCGGCAGGGTAAAATATGCCTGACGCACTGGTCTGTGGGGTCCGCCGGCAAAATCCCCGGCACTGGGGACTGCGAAACCCGGCAGGCTATAATACGCCCGGCGCACAAATCTGCGGAACCTGACTGGGCGAGATCCCGGCGCCGGGACTGCGAAACCCGGCAGGCTATAATACGCCCGGCGCACTGGGCTGCGGAGCCTGGCAGGATAAAATACGCCCGGGGTGGAAGAATTGCCCCCTTTCACCAGGGCAATTCTCCCAGGGTTCGCCCTACAGAAGCTGCAGCCCCGCCTTTTCTGCCTCCCTCATCACTTCCTCCGGCCACAGGGAACATTGCACCTCCCCGATGTGGGCCTTGCGCAGGAAGAACATACAAATCCGGGATTGGCCGATACCCCCGCCAATGGTGAAGGGAACCGTCTCCTCCAGAATGGACTTCTGGAATGGCAAGTCTGCCCGCTCCGGGCAGCCCGCCTTCTGCAGCTGAGACAGCAGCGCCTCCCTGTCCACCCGGATGCCCATGGACGACAGCTCCAGGGCGATGTCCAGTACGGGATAATACACCACAATGTCCGCGTTCAACGCCCAGTCGTCATAGTCCGGCGCCCGGCCGTCGTGAGGCTCGCCGCTCTCCAGCAGATCGCCGATCTGCATGATGCACACCGCGCCCTTGGCCTTGGCTATGTAATACTCCCTCTCCTTGGGGGTGTAATCAGGAAACATTTCCTCCAGTTCCCTGGTGGTAATAAAGAAAATATCATGAGGCAGGATTTCTTCTATATAGTCGTAGTGAATGGCCATATATTTTTCCGTCTTGCGCAGCACCTTATAGACGGTACGCACCACTTCTTTCAGAGTCTCCAGGTTCCGGTCCTCCCGGGCAATGATCTTCTCCCAGTCCCACTGGTCAACATAGATGGAATGAATATTATCCGTGACTTCATCCCTGCGGATGGCGCTCATGTCCGTGTACAGGCCCTCTCCCAGGGCAAAACCATACTTCTGCAGCGCATAGCGCTTCCACTTGGCCAGGGACTGCACGATCTCCGCCTCCCTGCCCTCCTGCTCTCTGATGTCAAAATTTACGGGCCGCTCCACGCCGTTTAGATTGTCGTTCATACCGGACTCCGGGGCCACAAAGAGGGGTGCGGAAACCCGCAGCAAATGCAGGCGTTCAGCCAACAGAGTCTGAAAAAAGTCCTTCACGGTCTTGATCGCCACCTGGGTCTCATACAGATTTAACTGGGACTTGTAGTCCCTGGGTACTAATTGGTTAGCCATTGCGTTATACCCATACCTTTCCATAGTTTATCAATCTTCAGTACTATTTAAACGCTTTTTTTCCCGTTTGGCAAGTGTTTTTTCCTCCTGCGAGACATTTTTATGTCGGACCGGCGTTTCATGTTATCTTCCATCTGTGCAGACGCGCAAGCAAATGCAGGAGCGCGCAACTGCCTGGAAAAGCGTTCCAGGCATAAGCAGACCCTGGAGTGTACAGTTCCTGCCAGAAAAAGCGTTCCAGACGTAAGCAAACCCAAGAGCGCACAACTCCTGCCAGGAAAAGCGTTCCAGGCATAAGCAGACCCAAGAGCGCGCAGCTCCTGCCGGGAAAAGCGTTCCAGGCATAAGCAGACCCAAGAGCGCGCAGCTCCTGCC
>JAAWKU010000073.1 GCA_022797535.1 Lachnospiraceae bacterium
CCCTTTGAGGACTATCCTGATGCTGTCAGGGACGTGCTGGTGAACGGCACCGGCGGCAGAGAGGTAACCGTCTACTATGAAGGGCAGAGAGGAAAGGGAGAGTACCCTGTGGCTTTCGAGGGGCTGGTGCGCAATGTGGAGCGCCGGTACCGGGAGACGGGATCCGAATCCTCCAAGGCCGAATATGAGACATTTATGCGTGTCACGCCTTGCAAGGAATGTAAGGGCATGCGCCTGAAACAGGAATCCCTGGCAGTGACCGTGGGGGATAAGAATATTTATGAGGTTACGGCCATGTCCATAGTAAAGCTCTATGATTTCGTGATGGGGCTGAATCTCACACCGCAGCAGGAGATGATCGGGAAGCAGCTTCTCAAGGAAATCCGGGCCAGGGTAAAATTCCTGCTGGATGTGGGTCTGGATTACCTGTCCCTGGCCAGGGGCACCGCCAGCCTTTCCGGAGGCGAGGCCCAGCGGATCCGTCTGGCTACCCAGATCGGTTCCGGTCTGGTGGGAGTGTGCTATATTCTGGATGAGCCCAGCATCGGCCTGCATCAGCGGGACAACGACAAACTGCTGGCCACTCTGAAACAGCTCAGAGATCTGGGCAATACCCTGATCGTGGTGGAGCATGACGAGGATACCATGTTGGCGGCGGACTATATTGTGGACATCGGCCCCGGCGCCGGATCTCACGGCGGAGAGGTGGTGGCAGTGGGGAACGCCCGGGAGATCATGCAGGTGGAAGAGTCTGTCACCGGCCAGTATCTGAGCGGCAGGAAATTTATTCCCGTGCCGGGTACCCGGCGTAAACCCACAGGCTATATCAAGGTGCTGGGCGCTACGGAAAACAATCTGAAAAATGTGGACGTGACCTTCCCTCTGGGCATCATGACCTGCGTTACCGGCGTCTCCGGTTCGGGAAAAAGTTCGCTGGTGAACGAGGTGCTGAACAAACATCTGTCCCGGGACTTGAACCGGGCCAGGGTGATACCGGGGAAACACAGAGGTATTGAGGGCATGGAGCAGCTGGACAAGGTGATCGACATAGATCAGTCCCCCATCGGCCGCACCCCCAGGTCCAACCCTGCCACATACACAGGGGTGTTTGACATGGTCCGTGACCTGTTCGCTTCCACGCCGGACGCCAAGGCCAAAGGCTACAACAAGGGACGTTTCAGTTTCAATGTGAAGGGCGGGCGCTGCGAGGCCTGCAGTGGCGACGGCATCATCAAGATCGAGATGCACTTCCTGCCGGATGTGTATGTACCCTGCGAGGTCTGCGGCGGAAAACGTTACAACCGGGAAACCCTGGATGTGAAGTACAAGGGCAAGAGTATCTACGACGTGCTGGATATGACCGTGGAAGAGGCGCTGCCCTTCTTTGAGAATGTGCCTTCTATCCGAAACAAGATACAAACCCTGTACGACGTGGGCCTGTCCTATGTGAAGCTGGGCCAGCCCTCCACCACATTGTCCGGCGGCGAGGCCCAGCGGATTAAGCTGGCAACGGAACTGTCCAGACGCAGCACCGGCAAGACAGTCTATATTCTGGACGAACCCACCACCGGCCTGCATTTCGCGGATGTGCACAAACTTGTGGAGATCCTGCACAAGCTGGCGGACGGCGGCAACACGGTTATCGTTATCGAGCACAACCTGGACGTGATCAAGGCGGCGGACTATATCATCGACATGGGGCCGGAGGGCGGAGACCGGGGCGGCACGGTCATCGCCCAGGGTACGCCGGAGGAGATCGCCCGGACTGCCGGCTCCTACACGGGGGTCTATGTCAAAAAGATGCTGGAGAAGGGTTAAGTTGCGGCGGAAACAGCCGATATATGTATGGAGAGCATGGATGCGGAAAGGAAACGGAGGGAACCGTTTTCTTTTCGCATTTAAAAAATTCTAAAATTTTGCGAAACCCCTTTGAAAAAAAAATGTTTTCATGTATAATGTACGTTGACGTTGTGCGTCCACGGCAGGAATTGGCTCCCGCAGTGGGCGGGAGGCTGACTATTTTCAGAAAATGTGGAAACATTATCATAGATACCATGAAAGGGGTAGCAATATGTATACTGATATTGGAATTGATTTGGGTACAGCCAGTATTCTGGTTTACATCAGAGGAAAAGGCGTAGTCCTGAAAGAGCCGTCTGTTGTAGCTTTCGATAGAGATACCAATAAGATCAAGGCCATCGGTGAGGATGCCCGGTTGATGCTGGGGCGTACTCCCGGCAATATCGTGGCTGTCAGGCCGCTGCGCCAGGGCGTGATCTCGGATTACACTGTCACGGAGAAGATGATGAAGTATTTTATCCAGAAGGCCCTGGGTAAAAGGACTTTCCGTAAGCCCCGCATCGCGGTCTGTGTGCCCAGCGGTGTGACGGAAGTGGAGAAAAAGGCGGTAGAGGATGCCACCTACCAGGCAGGAGCCCGGGAGGTGTTCATCATAGAGGAGCCCATTGCGGCTGCCATCGGCGCGGGGATCGACATATCCAAGCCCTGCGGCAATATGATCGTGGATATCGGCGGCGGTACTTCCGATATCGCGGTGATCTCCCTGGGAGGCACTGTGGTCAGCGCTTCCATCAAGATCGCCGGAGACGATTTCGACGAGGCCATCGTCCGCTATATGCGCAAGAAGCACAATCTGCTCATCGGCGAGCGCACGGCGGAGGATTTGAAAATCAAGATTGGTTCCGCTTTTAAGAGACCGGAGGTCGACTTTATGGATGTCCGGGGGCGCAATCTGGTGACGGGTCTGCCCAAGACCGTGAAAGTGTCCTCCGAGGAAACCGAGGAGGCGCTTCGGGAGACCACGGCCCAGATCGTGGAGACCATTCACAGCGTGCTGGAGAAAACCCCGCCCGAACTGGCGGCGGATATTGCCGACAGGGGCATTGTGCTCACCGGCGGCGGCAGCCTGCTGCGGGGGCTGGAGGATCTGATTTCCGCCAAGACCGGCATCAACACCATGACGGCGGAGGATCCCATGACGGCGGTAGCCATCGGCACCGGTAAATATGTGGAATTCCTGGCGGGGTATCGCGAGGACTAAGGCAAAAAGGAGACAGAGACATGCTGAGAGGATTATACACGGCTCACACGGGGCTGCGCAACGAGCAGAACCGCATGGATATACTGACCAACAATCTGGCCAATGCGTCCACCGTGGGTTTTAAAAAGGAAGGCTCCACCAGTCAGCCCTTCCGGGAGGTGCTGGCAGTTAAGATTAAGGATTCCTCCGTGGGACTGGGTACTGTGCAGCCCATCGGCCACAGCCGCCTGGGCGTGAAGATCGGCGAGAACTACACGGATTACACCCAGGGATCTTTTCGGATCACCGACAATACCTACGATTTGGCATTGGCAGGCAGCGGCTTTTTCGCACTGGAATACACCGACAGTCAGGGAGAGACTTCTACCAAATATACCCGGGCAGGCAATTTCACTCTGACTCAGGACGGCTATCTGGTGAACAATGACGGCATGTATGTGCTGGATACCCAGAACCGCCGGATACAGTTGGATACCCTGAAGGATACCACCATAGACGACAACGGCGTCATCTTCCAGGACGAGAGGCAGGTGGCTCAGATTCAGGTGACAGACTTCGAGGATTATGATTATCTGGAGAAGTTTGGCGACACTTTCTTCCAGCCGGTGGAAGGGGCAACTTCCATGGAGGGCTCCGCAGAGGTGAAGTCCGGTGTGCTGGAAATGTCCAATATGTCTGTGATCTCGGAGATGGTCAATATGATTGCTGTTACCAGAGCCTATGAGAGCAACCAGAAGATTATGCAGACTTATGACGAGAGCCTGGGGATTGCAGTGAGTCAGCTGGGCAGGATTCAGTAATGTTTTCTGCTGTATAAATCGGCAGTATTTATATAATAGAAATTCACATGACAGCAATTTCGGGATATATACTATGCAATAAAATAAAAAGCGAATTGTTTTTTGAAACTGCCTTGTCATGCGGAGAGAAGGGCAATATTAATATTTGATATTTATAGAAATAAAAAAGTCTGCAGGGCGTAATGGAGAACTGCAGGGACAGGAGAAAAAGAAATGGTTCGTAGTTTATGGACAGCGGCAACGGGTATGATCGCTCAGCAGGTCAATATTGACACCATCGCCAACAATCTGGCAAATGTAAACACAACAGGGTATAAGACACAGGTAAACGAATTCAAATCTCTTCTGTACCAGAATCTACAGCAGAGAACCACCACGGCGGACGGGAATCCCAAACCCACCGGCGCGCAGGTGGGTCTGGGCGTACGCAACGCCTCCATCACGGCTTTGTATGGCAAGCAGGGGCCTCTGCTCTCCTCGGAGAAGGACACGTCCTTCGCCATTGACGGAAAAGGGTTTTTTGCCGTACAGGGCGCTGACGGCAATACATACTATACCCGCAACGGCAACTTCGACTGGTCGCTGGGGGAGAACCGCAGCAACATCCTGGCTACCTCCGATGGCCTGCCGGTGCTGGACACTCAGGGGAGGCCCATTGTCCTGAACAGCAATTATGTGGTCAGCAGGATCACGGTCACTTCCGACGGCAATATATGCTACCCGGATGAACGAAATGTTCCCCAGCCTCTGGGGATCCAGATCGGTCTCACGCAATTCAACAATCCCGCAGGGCTGGACCGCCTGGACGACAGTCTTTATTCGGAGTCTGCTGCCAGCGGGCAGCCCATTAATGAAACCACCAACACCAATGTGGAGAAGAGCGAGGTGCTGCAGAACTATCTGGAGGGTTCCAATGTGCAGGTGGTGGATGAGATGGTGAGCATGATTGTGGCACAGCGGGCCTACGAGATGAATTCCAAGGCCATCACTGCATCTGATGAGATGCTGCAGCAGGCCAACAACCTGAGAAGATAGTGTTTTGGAGGACTTAGACAATGGATATGGGAAATATGTGGAATGTCGGCGGCATGAGCAGCCTGGCCGGCATGGCGGCTAACAATGCCTCCGCATCCAGACTGGAAGGGAAACTTCAGACGGGGTATGAGAATGCCAGCGACGAGGAACTGCTGGATGCCTGTAAACAGTTTGAAGCCTATTTTCTGGAGCAGATGTTCAAGGCCATGCAGAAAACGGTACCCAACTACAGCACCGAGAGTATGGCGGGTTCCAGTAACAGCATGATGGATTTTTACAAGGAACAGATGATCCAACAGGTGGCGGCAGACACTACGCAGCAGAGCAGCCTGGGACTGGCTCAGATGCTTTATGAACAGATGAAGAGGAATATGGTTTAGAAGTAAAGGCTGCTGATTAAAGAGGCAGCCTTTTTAGTACGGTAAAGGCAGAGGATATTATGGATACAATCAGCGGATATGTGGAACATATCATCTATCAGAATCCGGAAAATGGTTATACTGTTATGGAGCTGATGGGAGAGGAAGAAGCAGTCACCTGTGTGGGAAGCTGTCGGGGACTGGCGGAGGGAGAAACCATAGAGGCCAACGGTGAATATACGGAACATCCCATGTACGGTAAACAGTTCAAAATCGCATTCTATCAGACTACGGCTCCTAAGGACCGGGTGAGCATGGAGCGCTATCTTGGCTCCGGCGCCATCAAAGGGATCGGGGCGGCGCTGGCGGCCCGCATTGTCAAAAAGTTCGGGGATGATACCTTTCGTATCATGGAGACGGAACCGGAACGTCTGGCTGAGATCAAGGGCATCAGCCCGAACAAGGCCCGTGAGATTGCCATGCAGATGGAGGAAAAACGGGATCTGCGGGATGCGTTGATCTACCTGCAGCAGTATGGCATCTCCAACGCGCTGGCTCTGCGGATCTATGACACTTACGGTATGGGGCTTTACGGCGTCATGAAGGAGAATCCCTATCGTCTGGCCGAGGATATCCACGGCGTAGGTTTCAGGATCGCGGACGAGATCGCCACCAGAGCAGGTATCCATACGGATTCTGAGTACCGCGTCCGAAGCGGCGTGCTTTACACGCTGCAGCAGTCCGTGGGGGAGGGGCATTGCTATTTGCCCATGGAACAGCTGTTGGGCCGGGCCAGGGCGCTGCTGGAGGTGCAGGAGGAGAACATTCGCCCCCAGCTTGACAACTTGATGATGGACAAAAAACTGGTGATCAAGGGTGATCTGGTATATGCTTCCAGCTATTATTACGCGGAATTGAACTGCGCCCAAATGCTTCATCAGTTGAATATCCCCATGTGCCAGGAGGAAGGGCATGTGCGTGAGGTGCTTGGGGCTATTGCGGGGGAGGTGGGAATCCAGCTGGACGAACTGCAATACCGTGCGGTGCTGGAAGCCATCCAGAGCGGCCTGTTCGTGCTTTCCGGCGGTCCGGGCACTGGAAAAACCACCACCATCAATACCATTATCCGCTTTTTTGAACGGGAGGGCTACGACATCTTTCTGGCAGCCCCCACGGGCCGGGCTGCTAAGCGCATGACTGAGGCCACCGGTTTTGAGGCCCGTACCATCCACCGGATGCTGGAACTGAACGGAGCTTTGTCAGATGAGGATAAGCGCCGCGCCCGTTTCGAGAGAAATGAGGAAAATCCCCTGGAGGCGGATGTGGTGATCATAGACGAGATGTCCATGGTGGACCTGCCCCTGTTCCAGGCGCTGCTCAGGGCCACAGCCCCCGGCACCCGGCTGATTCTGGTGGGAGATGTGGATCAGCTGCCCAGTGTGGGGCCCGGTCAGGTGCTCCGGGACGTCATGCAGTCCGAAGCGTTTCCCATGGTGGTGCTGCAGAAGATTTTCCGGCAGGCCGGGGAGAGCGATATCGTGGTAAACGCCCACCACATCAACCGTGGAGAGCAGATTGCCCTGGACAACAAGAGCCGGGACTTCTTTCTGCTGGAGCGGAACGATGTGAATGTGATATACAAACACATGATTCAGCTGATTCGGGAGAAACTGCCGCCTTATGTTCATGCAACCCCTTATGATATCCAGGTACTGACCCCCATGCGTAAAGGGAGTCTGGGGGTGGAAGTTCTCAACGGCATCCTGCAGCGGTATCTGAATCCTCCTGAGGAAGGCAAACGGGAACATATGGCCGGCGAAACCGTCTACCGGGAGGGGGACAAGGTTATGCAGGTTCGCAACAACTACCAGCTGGAATGGGAAGTGGTAAGCCGCTACGGTATCCCGGTGGATAAGGGCATGGGCGTGTTCAATGGGGACATGGGGCGCATTCTGGAGATTCGGGAAGCCAGTTCAGAACTGGTGGTGGAATTTGATGAGGGAAGGCGGGTGACATATCCTTTTTCCCTGCTGGAGGAGCTGGAACTGTCCTACGCCATCACCATTCATAAGTCCCAGGGCAGTGAATACCCCGCAGTGATCCTGCCGCTTCTGACTGGCCCCAGGATGCTGTTTAACCGGAATCTTCTGTACACCGGCGTCACCAGGGCCAGAAGCTGCGTGACCATTTTGGGCAGCAGCCAGGCCGTGAGGGGTATGATTGACAATGTGAGTGAGAACCGGCGCTACACCTCTCTGGCCCAGCGGATCCGGGAGGTGGAGGAGACAGAGGAATAGTCCGGGCGCGGCGCATGCAAGTACCCGGGAGGTTATATCCCGGGACAAGCCCGGGACGGGAGAAGAGGTGAATTCTTGGGAAAAGTCAAAATGAAACACTGGCTGGAGACGGCGGGAAGCCTGTTGTATCCCCCCAGGTGTCCGGTGTGCGACGAACTGGTGGGAATGGGAGTACAGCGCATGTGCCCTGCCTGCCGGCGCAGCGTGCGCTACCTGTCGGGTCCTCTTTGCTGCAGCTGCGGCAAGAGGCTTTCGGATCGGGAAGCGGAGTACTGCGGAGACTGCAGCCGTAGGAGACACTTGTTTGTGGCCGGAAGAGCTCTTTACGAATACGGGAGTATCGCTCCTGCCCTGTATCGGTTTAAATACGACGGACGCCGGGAATATGCCGGGTTTTTCGCAAGGGAGATGGCGGAGCAGCTGGGGGGCTTTATTCGTTCCCTGGAGCCCGGCGGTCTGGTTCCCGTGCCTATGTATCCCGCAAAGGAGCGCCGCCGGGGCTACAATCAGGCTGCGCTTCTCGCCTGTGCCCTGGGGAGGGAACTGGACATCCCCGTATTCCAGAAACTGGTGATTCGGAATCGGGATACCAGACCCTTGAAGGAACTTAATTCTGAAGAAAGAGTAAATAATTTGAAAAAGGCTTTTAATCTTGCGCAAAATGGTGTAAAATTAAAGACAATTATACTGGTGGACGATATCTACACCACCGGCAGCACAGTGGACCAGGTGTCGGCTGCGCTCCTCTCCGGGGCTTGCCAGAGGATTTATTTCGTAGCGCTGGCCATCGGGGCAGGGGTGTAAAAGGCGCACTGATTCCCCAAGGGGTATGTGTGCCTGCAGGGAAAATGCAGAAAATAGGAGGGTAATGCAATGAATGTCAGGGCGTGTAAGGGTTGCAAAAAGTTATTCAACTACATTATGGGACAGAGTTACTGCCCGGCCTGCAGGGAGAAACTGGAAGAGAAGTTCCAGGAAGTAAAGAAATATATACAGGAGAACCCTGGCGTACATATTCAGGATGTGTCATCTGCCTGCGAAGTGGAGACTTCCCAGATCCGGCAGTGGCTGCGGGAGGATCGTCTGGAGCTGACGGAAGGTTCCCCCATCATGCTGAGTTGTGACGGCTGCGGCGCGCCGATCCGCAGCGGGAAGTACTGTGAGAAATGCAAGGCGAACGTAAGCAATGGGTTCAAGGATATATTGAAGAGTAACGCCCCCAAGGCTCCGGATTCCTTCAGGAAAAAGGAAGATGGCGGGTCTAAGATGCGTTATCTGCAATAACAGGTACCCAAGAGAGGCGAACTTCCAATGTTAAATGAAGAACGAGTGATCCTGATGACCAAGATGGCATCCTACGAAGAGGGTGAGGGGAAGAAGAGCATGTCGCTGGGGCGGTATTTCAGAGGAGATTATATCTCCCTGCAGCTTCTGCGCGCTTTTTTCAGTAGTACCATTGCCTATCTGCTGGGACTCGGGCTGTATGTGTTGTACGATTTTGAGAATTTTATCGCGGATATCTACAAGATGGATCTTTTTGTCTTTGCAAAAAACATTATTATATGGTATGCGGTTTTCGTGGTTGGCTACTGTGTTGTCACCTATGCCATCTGCGCGTATCGTTATGCCCGGGCCAGGAAGAGCCTGAAGCTGTACTACCATAATCTGAAAAAGCTGGACAGCCTGTACCGCCAGTGACCCCCATGGGGCGCTTTGCGGCCCATGGGGATAAAAATATGTGGATATGAGGAATTAAGATGAGTAATTTGTTGGAAATCAGGGAAAAGTTGAAACTGCTTTACAGCAGAAATGAGTTCATCCTGTTGCCGGTATTAAAGTTTATGCTGGCTTATCTGGCCATCTGTATGGTCAACGGTGAACTGGGTTATATGGGCAAATTGGATAATCTGGGACTGGTACTGATTGTCTCCCTGCTCTGCTCCTTCCTGCCCAATGGTTGTATCATATTGTTCGGAGCCGTGTTCAGCCTGATGCACCTGTACGAATTGTCCCTGGAAGTGGCTGTGGCGGCGCTGGCCATCTATCTGATCATGTTCCTGCTGTTTTTCCGGCTGGGTTCCAGGGATTCGGTGATTCTTATTTTTACGGTGCTGCTGCTGGCGCTGAAGATTCCCTATGTGATTCCGGTGGCGGTGGGGCTTCTGGCCACCCCTCTGGCGGCGGTTTCGGTAGCCTGCGGGACAGTGGTGTACTATATGCTGACCAACATTTCGGACAATGCTACCATTATCAGCAGCATGGGTTCGGACGAGGCTACGGCCAAACTGCGGCTGGTCATTGACAGCGTGCTGGGCAACCGGGCCATGCTGGTGATGATTGCGGCGTTCGCAATCACCATTGTGGTTGTATATCTTATTAGGCGCATGTCCATCGACTATTCCTGGTCTATTGCCATGGTTGCCGGCGTAATAATAGATTTGGTAGTACTTCTGGTAGGGGATCTGGTATACGACACCCAGCTTTCTCTGGGTATGGCCGTGCTGGGGAGTATTCTTGCGCTGCTCATAGCGAAAGTGCTGGAATTTTTCCGGTTCTGTGTGGATTACAGCCGAACGGAGAAGGTACAATATGAGGACGATGAGTATTACTATTATGTAAAGGCTGTCCCCAAGATGAGCATGCCCGCAGCTTCCAAAACAGTGAAGCGCATCAATACCCAACGGCGCCCGGTGCGCTCTGTGGAGGAGGACGAGGATGAAGACATGAATATTGCTCCCAGGAGAGTCAACAGGAGCGTGGTGACGGAGCGCACTGGCACCAGGGACGGGCATGCCAGATCCTCTCAGGCCCGTGCAGGCGGCAGAAGCGTGACCATCAGCGGTGAGACGGAGAGCGAGACAGCAGGAGATTACGAGGAAATATAGGGAAGCAGCAAAGGCATGGGATAGGCAGGCATGGAGACGGTTAGTGAGATTATTGCAAACTTAAGAAGATATGTGCCCAGCATAGAGGTTGGCGATATTCTGGAAATATTGATTATTGCATTTCTCCTCTACCATATCATGCTGTGGATTCAAAAGACCCGGGCCTGGACTTTGCTCAAGGGCCTGCTTGTGATTCTGTTTTTCTGGGTAGTGGCTTCTTACTTTAAGATGAATACCATATTGTGGCTGGGACAGAATGTGTTTGGTTTTGCTGTGACGGTCATGATTGTGGTATTGCAGCCGGAACTGCGCAAGGCGCTGGAAGAACTGGGCAACAAGAATCTGATTGCCAACGCGCTGCCTTTCGATAACGGCAGGAACAAGGACAATACATTCACGGAAAAGACCATCGGCGAGATCACCCGGGCCTGCGTGGAAATGAGCAGGGTAAAAACGGGGGCGCTGATTGTGATTGAACAGAAGGAGTCCCTGGCGGAGTACGAGAGAACCGGGATTGATGTGGATGGTCTGGTTACAAGTCAACTGTTGATCAATATCTTTGAGCACAATACACCTTTGCATGATGGTGCTGTCATTGTCCGGGGGAACCGGATTACATCGGCCACCTGTTATCTGCCTCAATCAGATAACGGAGCCATAAGCAAGGAGGTGGGCACCAGGCACAGAGCCGGTGTGGGCATCTCGGAAGTTACAGACTCTGTGACGGTGATCGTGTCGGAGCAGACCGGCACCATCAGTATCACGGCGGGAGGGCAGTTGGAACGGGGGTTTAACGGAGAGAGCCTGAAAAAGCGGCTGATGGAGTTGACCAATCTGGAAGGAGACACAGGTAAGGGTAAAGGTAAGCGGAAAAGGAAAGGAAAGGGCAGGCAGGAAGCATGAAAGGGAAGATAGGTTTCATAATTCGCTCCATATTTTTCTCCCACTGGCTGCTGAAGATTATGTCCCTGCTGCTGGCGTTTACTTTGTGGTTTGTGGTAATCAGCACCAATGATCCGGTGGACGAGAAACGATTTCAGAATATAAAGGTCAATCTGCTGAACACGGAACTGCTGACAGAGAACGGCCAGGTCTATGAGGTGCTGGACAATACCGACATACTCCGCACAGTTACTTTTGACGCGCCAAACAGCGTCAGAAGGGAGATACAGAGCAGCGATATCATTGCCGAAGCCGACCTGACCAATCTGACGGTGACCAACACGGTGGAGATAAAATTCTACTGCCCAAAGTACGGAGACAAGGTGCAGAATATCAGCGGCAATATAGAATATGTGAAGCTGAATATTGAGAAAAAGGCTCAGAAAACCATTAATATTATTGTCAATCCCATCGGTGAAGTGGATGGGAGCTGCGCCATCGGCGATATCAGCCCGGACCGCAACCGACTGGAGATCCAGGGGCCGGAGTCCATCATCAGCCAGATCGACCGGGCGGAGGTGGATGTGGATGTGAAGGGGATCACAGGCACCATCAAGGCGTCCGGGGACATAAAGCTGCTGGACAAAGAGGGCAATGAGGTGAATAAGACATCTGTGTCCAAAAACCTGGATACAGTGACCGTCACGGTGGAAGTGTGGAATATCAAGGAGATTCCAGTGATCTACGAATGCAGCGGCACGTTGGCAGAGGGCTATGGGAAAAACGGGGACATAGAGGCTTCCGTGAATGCGGTAAGAGTCACCGGCCCCCCTGAGTTTCTGAACAAAGTCACTCAACTGACGGTGAACCCCGAGGACATCAATATAACGGGGGCCAGCAAGGACTATGAAACGGTGGTGCATCTCAAAAAGTATCTCCCGGAAGGAATCTATTTTGCCCAGGAAGGATTTGACGATACGGCTGAGGTGAAGGTGAGAGTGGAGCAGATCGTAACCAAGCGCATCGTACTGCGAGAGGAGAACATTCAGATTGTGAATGTGCCGGAGGGTATATCCTGGGAAATCGTGGCTTCCTCTCCTTTGGTGGTGGAAGGATTCAGCGGCTATACGGCTTTGCTGCAGGAATCCACCCTTCAGGGTGTGGTTGATGTGGGAGCCTGGATCGAGAGCACCAACCCCGTACAGCCCCTGCAGGGGGACTACAGTCTGACCATTAATGTCTCACTGCTCCCGGAGCAGAGAAAGGTCAGCACGCCTTCCGTCACTCTGCGCTTTGCGCCGCTCCAGGAGGAGAACGGGGACGAGGGGCAACAATAAACAGATCATTGGAGGGTTAAGGAAGTATGGCCAGATTATTTGGAACTGATGGAGTCAGAGGCATCGCCAATGAGGAACTTACCCCACTGCTTGCCATGCAGCTGGGGCAGGCAGGCGCATATGTGCTTACGAAGGAGAAGGAACATAAACCTACGATCATGGTGGGCTGTGATACCCGGATTTCCGGCGATATGCTGGCCAATGCCCTGATGGCCGGGGCCTGCTCTGTGGGGGCGAACTGTGTGTATGTGGGGGTGATTCCCACGCCGGCGGTGGCTTTTCTGACTCAGAAATACAAGGTGGACGCAGGGGTAGTGATCTCTGCATCCCACAATCCGGTGGAATTCAACGGCATCAAGTTCTTTGACGGGGACGGCTACAAGCTGCCGGACGCGCTGGAGGACGAGATCGAGTCTTTGATAAATTCCCAGATGCAGGGGGTAAAATTCCCCATAGGGCCTGGCGTGGGCAAGATCAAGTACCGTACTGACGCCCGGGAGGAGTATATCAATCATGCCATTCAATCGGTGAAGGTGGACTTAAGCCGCCTTAAGATCGTAGTGGACTGCGCAGAGGGCGCGGCCTACTACACCTCCGTAGAAGCCCTGAAGGAACTGGGCGGCGAAGTAGTGGCGATCCACAACAACCCGGACGGCACCAATATAAATGCCAACTGCGGTTCCACCCATATGGAGGAGCTGCAGGCCAGAGTGGTGTATGAAAAGGCGGATATCGGCCTGGCTTTCGACGGGGATGCAGATCGTCTGATGGCGGTGGACGAGAACGGTAAGGTGGTGGACGGCGACCAGATCATGGCCATCACAGGCAATTACCTGAAGGCAAAGGGAAAGCTGAAAAAGGATACTATTGTGGCTACCATCATGAGCAATCTGGGCTTCTTTCTGATGGCGGATAAGCAGGGGCTGCATGTGGAGAAAACCAAGGTGGGTGACCGCTATGTGCTGGAGCGTATGAAGGAGATAGGGGCGAGCCTGGGAGGAGAACAGTCGGGACATGTGATCTTTCTGGACGAGAACACTACCGGGGACGGTCTGCTCAGTGCGTTGCATCTGCTGCAGGTGATGGTGGAGACGGGCCAGTCTCTGTCGGAACTGGCCCAGGTCATGGAGGTGCTTCCCCAGGCCCTGGTCAACGCCAAGGTGGCCAACCACAAGAAGGATCGGTATATGGAGTATCCGGAGATCGCCGAGGCTATTGCGGCACTGGAGGAAAAATTCGCCGGAGAGGGCAGGGTGCTGATCAGACCCTCCGGAACCGAGCCTCTGGTGCGGGTTATGATCGAGGGCAAGGATTACGAGGCCATACAGGCTGACGCCGAGGAACTGGCCAAATTGATTCAGGACAGGATGTTTTAGGAGGTAAAGAGTGTTATGGTAAGCCAGAAGGTTACAATCAAGAATCCCACGGGCCTGCATTTGAGACCGGCGGGAATACTATGCAAGGAAGCAATGCAGTTCAAATCCCTGATCACCTTTACGTTCCGGGACAGCACTGCCAATGCCAAGAGCGTTCTCAGCGTGTTGGGCGCTTGTGTGAAATGCGGGGATGAGATCGAATTTATCTGTGAGGGGGAGGATGAGCAGGAGGCGCTGAAAACCCTGATCGGAGCAGTGGAAAGCGGACTGGGAGAATAATCCCGGGGCGGCATCGCGCAAAAAAGGAGGTTGTGAAAAAAGTAATTCACAGCCTCCTTTATCGTTATAGCAGATAGAACAATATGGCTACAAACACTCCCAAAATAGCTCCCATCAGCACCTGGAAGGGAGTGTGGCCGATAAATTCCTTCAGCTTTTCCTGGGCAGACAATTCAACACGTCCCATATCCTCAAAAATTCTGATCATATTGTTGAGCAGCTGGGCCTGAATCCCGGTTTCCCGGCGAACGCCAATAGCGTCGTACATGACGATGATGGCTACGATCAACGCGATGGCAAAGGCAAAGCTGCCGGAACCATGCTCCAGATAAGTGGCCGTGACCAGCGCGCATACGGTGGCAGAGTGGGAACTGGGCATGCCACCGCTGCCTACCAGCCGCTCTGCTACGAATTGTCTCGTAAACAGCAGATGAATCAGCGTCTTGAGTATCTGGGCGATCAGCCACCCCAGGGCGGCAGCCAGAAATATCCTGTTCTGTGTCAATCCTGTAAAAAACTCCATGTTTGCCTCTACCTCATTTCCCTGTCCATTATACACGATTTGATGAAGGATATCCAGTCCTTTCAGCGCTTTTTTCCGGGGGTGTTTTTGCGCCGTTTCGATATGACAATACCGCTGGCGCCCGCTAAATAAATGTATCATAATGCTGCCAGACTTTTGATGATTTAAAAATTTACATATATATGCGAGATGTTTTTACAATGCAAACAATTGTAAGCACATACAAATACTGTATTGACAAGTTTGCGATTTTAAAATATAATAAAGAAAAGAGACAGACAGGAGGTGTTTCCATTGGTTTAAACATCAGGGAATCAGCTTGAAATGATTCAGGAATATACAATATACACAATGGCTTTAAATATTTACTGAATTTCGTAAATGTGTATTATGAGAAAATCGAAAGGAGAATATACTATGAAGATATCAAAATTTTTGGTAATCGTTTTGGCACTTACCATGGTGATCAGCAATGTCGATGTTGCAATGGCTAAGGAACCAGAAAGTTGCAATATCTCGGCAATGACAGGATACGTATACAGATTTGAACTGGGTAACGGTGCTGATATGCGTGTTAGGGAAAATGAAGAAAGAAGAGTAGCAGAATATTATGTAAATAATATAAGAAAGCAAATAGCGGTACTTGATAAAAATACCGGGGATATTTATTATTGTGATTTGAATTTGGAAAATGTTTCTCTAAGTAGATATTCCGCAGATACCAGCATATTGTCGGAATCAAATACTTCAAAGTATAATATACAAAGTTTTATGAAAAGTCAGTTGGATAATGAGATCGGCAGCACAACCCCGAGAAAAACAATTGCGTATAGCAATAATAATTTTAGGCTAGTAAAATCCAAAACGTTGTCCCTTTCAGGCACGACATATATTAGATATTTATACGGCTATAATGACAGCAAGCAATATGAACAAAATTCATGGCATTTTGCGGCGGGCACCGCATTGGCAGTGATAGGTGTTGCATGTGGGTTTATTCCTCAGGTTGGCTTAGCTCTTTCTGCGGTTTCCTCCGTTGCAGGATGTATTGTTAGTTCGTTTGCCGTAAAGGAATGGATTAAGGAGTTCTTCTGGGTTTATAAGTTTAATCAGACAAGTCCAACTGTTTTAGAATTTGTGT
>JAAWKU010000074.1 GCA_022797535.1 Lachnospiraceae bacterium
GGTCAACGATGCCACCGCATCGCCTCCCTCCTCCGCCTTGCAGACTGAAAATTCATCCGGCGTCATTTTACTGAAAGTCAACGATACAGCACACTAGTACTCCTCAATATGTATGGTCTTGGCCGACAGTATCCCATACTTGATGATGGAATTGGCAAAATTTTTAAATTTCTCCGCCATATCGCTCACATAGAACTGATACTGGTTTTCCCCCAGGGCCGGGGCATGGTCGCCCAGCAGTCCTTTCTCCCCCAGCAGTTCCTTCAGTTCCCTGGCCGTCTCATAGGCGGGATTGACCAGGCTCACCGTCTCCCCCATGATCCGGCCCAGGGCGGAGCGGATCAGCGGGTAATGGGTACATCCCAGGATCAGAGTGTCAATATCCACATCAATCAGTTCCGCCAGATAGCGCCTGGCGATCTCGTCCGTAACAGGGTCCACCCACAGCCCCTCTTCCACCAGAGGGACAAACAGCGGGCAGGCCTTCCCATAGATGGTCACATCTCTGTTCAGTTCCGTTATGTACTGATTGTAGATCTTGCTGCCGATGGTGGCCTCCGTGCCGATCACACCGATCCTGCCGTTGCGGGTGACTTCGCTGGCAACCCTGGCGCCGGGCTTTACCACTCCGATGATGGGGATGTCGCTCTCCTGCTCCAGTTCATCCAGCGCGCAGGCGCTGGCGGTATTGCAGGCTACCACGATGGCCTTGACCTGAAACGTGCTCAGAAACCTGACGATCTGCCTGGAGAAACGGGTCACTGTCTCCTTTGACTTGCTGCCATAGGGCACCCGGGCTGTGTCTCCAAAGTATATGATTTTTTCATTGGGGATCTGGCGCATGATCTCCCGCGCCACCGTAAGCCCTCCCACGCCTGAGTCAAAAACCCCGACAGGCGCGTCTTTATCCTTGTGATTCCACTCTATCGTCATGTCCACTCCTGTTTACGTTCCTCGATATCCGCAGTTATTCCTGCTTCCACAATTTTTCCAATAATTCCCAAAGCCTGCTGCGGTAGCGCACCTGGCCGGGCTCTGCCTCCTGCAAAGCCCGGTACAGCTGCTCCGCAGTCATCTGCCGTGCCTGCTTCTGCAATTCTTCCTCATCCTCGCAGACCACATTGCAGGTATCCGAGGTGATCAGTACTTCCGGATACACCAGTCCCCAGCATCCCATATACAGGCAGACGCACAACGCAAGCCTGGCCGTCAGTTTATACTTTTCCATAGACAATACTCCATTCCGGATGCCTCCCTCATTTCAAAGCATCCTTTTAACAGAGTTATTGCCGTTTGTAAGTCAGTTTATACACCGGCGGCGCTTCCGTCCTTTTTCTTTTCACTGCGGATCTGAGCGATTATCGCCTTCTTTTGATTATCTATATGCACATGGGCGGCCTGACTTGCCGCTTCCCTGTCCTTTTTCACAATACTTTCATAGATCATCCGATGCTCGTCGATCAGCCTCTGGTGCTGGGAAACATCCTTGATGTATTCAAAACGGTAACGGTACATCTGCTCCGACAGGTTGTTAATCAGCTGGATCAGGCGCTGATTGCCGGTGGCCTGCACGATGATGTCATGCAATTCCACGTCAGCCCTGGCGATCTTCTTCACGTCCCGGGTTCTGACAGCCGCCTCAAAGGCTTCACAGGCCTGCTTCAGCCGCCCCATATCCTCCTCCGTGATCCTCTCGCAGGCCAGCTCCACGCACAGGGCGTCCAGGGCCCGGCGAACCTCCAGCACATCGTTCATGCTCTTCTCCGTGATCTGGGCCACCTCCGCCCCCCGCCTGGGAATCATGGTCACCAGACCCTCCAACTCCAGCTTGCGGATGGCCTCCCGGATAGGAGTGCGGCTTACACCCAGCTTGTTGGCCAGATGGATCTCCATCAGCCGTTCGCCGGGTTTCAGTTCCCCGGTCAGGATCGCCTGTCGGAGGGTGTTGAACACCACATCCCGCAGGGGCAAAAATTCGTTCATCTGCATGCTGAAATTCTCCTGCATAGTACCTCCCCTCACACAAATTCCGTCACAAAGAGTTCTCTGGCCAAACCCGTTTTTTCCAGGCAGATCCGGGCGGCCTGGGCCTGTTCCCCGCTCCCGTAGATGCCAAACACGGTGGGGCCGCTGCCGCTCATCAGGCTGCCCATGGCGCCCCGGTCCAACATCTCCCGCTTGATTTGACCGATCACAGGGCAGGCATGGGCTGTCACCGTCTCCAGCACATTGCCCAAGCGGCTGACGACGCCGGGAAGGCTGCCTTTCTCGATGGCTGCCCGCATCCCGTCAATATCCGGATGCTGCCACGACTCCCCTGCGTCCAGATGCTCATAGACATATTTGGTAGACACCTGGATATCCGGCCTGGCCACCAGGACCGAGCACCGGGGAGCAGGGGGCAGAGGCGTAAGCACCTCCCCGATGCCCTCCGCAAGGGCTGTGCCCCCCATGACGCAGTAGGGCACATCCGCGCCGATGCGCACCCCCAGCTGCCGCAGCCGCTCCTGGGAAAGGCCCAGCGCAAACAACTCGTTCAGTCCCTGCAGGGTGGCCGCGGCGTCACTGCTTCCCCCCGCCATGCCTGCGGCTATGGGAATATGCTTCTCCAGGCGGATGTCCACCCCCGCCTCCACACCACATGTCTCCAGCAGCAACACCGCCGCCCTGTAGATCAGGTTGTCCGGGCCTGTAGGCAGTTCCCCGCTGTCCGTGGCAATCCGAACACCGCTCTCCCCGGCGGCAAATGTGAGCCTGTCGTAGATCCCCACCGTCTGCATGATCATCCGCACCTGGTGATATCCATTCTCCAGACGGCCCACCACATCCAGCCCCAGATTGATCTTGGCATATGCTTTACGTGTCAATATGTCTCTCTGCCGTTTCATCATTATAGCCGCTCCTTTATCCGCCCCCGGGGCAGGGCAGCAACTCTCAGTCTCCCCACCCCTAAAGGCCGCCTCCCACCGGGACAAAGACATGGAATGTCATAACTGTCCTATAGTTTTGTACTTGGGTTGCACTTTGTATACATGGATTGTACTAAATTATATACAATATTTATGCTTTTGTCAATGTCCACCGGCCCCCTTGGGGCCTTTTATTTCTCAGAACGACATATAGGATCTCACTCCATATGGAGCATATCCAGGAAGCCTGTTATGGCCAAAGCCTCCCGAACAACCTCGTTGACCCCCCGGACCACCAGCCTGCCCTCCTGTCTCAACATTTGCTTATGAGCCGCCAGCAGCACCCGCAGACCTGCGGAGGAGATATATTCCAGTGATGTGAAGTCCAGCGTCAGCTCCTGTACCTTTTCCAGACCTTCCCCCAGTTCCCGTTCCAACTGAGGGGATGTCATGGTATCCAGCCTGCCCTCTACCCGCAGCGTCAGTTTTTCCTGTTCCCTGTTTACGATTATTTTCACGCGACACTCCCCCTGCTTTCATTTTATTGGATTCATCCTGATTCTTCGTTTTCCCACCCAGGCTTTCTGGTAAATCCCACATGATAAGTCACTTTTTCCATAATCAACTCATGTTCCCCGATCTGATACCGTCCTATGGACACATCCTTCCCGATAATAACTCCCTGGGGGTATCCGTTCAGGCACCGATTAAGCAGGAGCGCCTGCTCCTCCCTTGCCTGTTCCGAAAAAGGGACTCCAGGATCTATGCCTCCCACGGGCACCAGCTTTACATAGTGAATATCTTTTAAAGTACTTTTATCTTCTCGATGCATGCCTTCCCCCTTTCCATGGACCCAACGGCTGGTTTCCGTCGGCGCCCGGGGCCATTGGGAAATCGGCCGTTCCTACTCTCCCATGGCTTGGCTGTACACCGCCTTCGCCTCCAACAGTTCTTCCTCCAGCCTGTCCACTCCCCGCTGGCTCTCCAGAGCACTTTTCTGCGCTGCCCCCAGGGCCGCATAGTAGCTTTCACTGTCGCCATATGCCACTGCATTACCCCACTGGTCCAGTGCCTTCAGGGCAAACAGCCCGGACACCTCCCGGGGGTCCTGCCCACTGTCGGCAAGCATACGGATGTAATCGCCGGTCTTTCCCGCAAACGATTCCCAACTCCGACGCACCGTTTCCAGGGCGCCGGAGTAGGCCAGCGATTGACGCCCGACCTGTTCGTCCTGTTCCGTCGTCCCCATTCCGTCCAACTCGTCCAGTTCGCTTTGCAGTCTGGCCGCCGTCTCCCTGTAGGCATTCAACTGGGCGGTAGCCAGCCTCCGAAGCTGTGACAGACGGATTTCCAGTCCCTCTTTCGCCGCCTGCAGGCATCTCTCTGCCCTGCTGACCCGGGCCCGTAGTTCCTGCAGACGCTCCGCTCTGGCCAGGAACGGTCCGGAGAGAGTCTGCCCGTTTTCATCCCGCAGGGAACTCCCCACCAGCAGGGGAGACATGTTTGCCGCTATCAGATCCAGTACCCTGGCCAGCCCCTCCGGTGTGCCATGATTGGCCGCGCGGATATCCACATGATACTTGGCAGAGTTGTCGGTACTCCTGATATTGGCCTGGTGGGCGCTGACGCTGCCCGTGATCTCCACCTTCAGGGCCCCCAGCCTGCCGCTTGCCCCGGCGCTGAGTTCCATGGATGAATCCCGGCGCTCGCTCTGCTTCACCTCGATGTCAAAGAGCAGGTTGACCTCATCCACCTGCAGATTGGGGACCGGCACCACCGCCAGCAGTGGGACATTCACCTGCATCTCCTCCAGGCGGTCGGTTCCGTCCGGGTTTACCCCATGCCTCTGGTAGCCGAAAGCCACCGTCCGCACTTTCCCCTCCTGGTCAAATCCCACTTTTCTGATAAAATCCGCCGTGGATTCCGCAAGTTGGAGACTTGCGTCCACCGCCGCCCGCAGAGGCGCACCCATGAGCTGATCCATATTCAGCCCCGCAAATTGTTCCGCTATCGCCATACTCTTTCCCCCTTCATTTATGTTCCGCCTCTCTAAAAATTCTTCCTGATCTGCAGGATGTTCTTTCCGTCTCTGTATGCATAGATCACCTGGTCCATGCTTTGTTTCACCATGTATATCCCCAGTCCGCCTGTCTGCCGTTTCTCCGCTCCCAGGGTTATGTCAGGGTCGGCGTTGGCCAGGGGATCAAAGGGTGTCCCGTGGTCTGTAAATGTAATAATAACGGCCAGCGGTTCCTTCGTTACCTCGATTTGCACGACCGCAACGCCGGGCTGTTGGCGGTAGGCGTATTTGGCAATGTTACCGAACAGCTCGTCTATGGCAATATCAATCTGCGCCCGGGCTTTCGCCGGGCATCCCCACAGTTTCAGGTATCCATTCACAAATTCCGTGACCTTCTCGATATTCTCTACGACGGCATCCACCACCAATATTTTTTCCCCCATCTCCATATCCGCTCTCTCCTTCGGAAAGTGTATCACCCCTTACTGTCCCAAGTCATGTGCTCCGAAACGACGCCGGAGCGGCCCCACAACTTTGCCCTCTGTATTCCAGACACAACATGGTAATATCGTCAAACTGGGGGGCCTCCCCCACAAAGACATCCACATCTTCCTTCACTGCAGGCAACAGCATGGCAGGCGTCCTGTGGGAATTGCCGCGCAGGACTTCCGCAAGCCTCCCCATGCCATAGAGTCCGCCGCTTCCGTCCGTGGCTTCCGTCACCCCGTCGGTATACAGAAATATTTTATCCCCGGGTTCCAGCCACAAAGCGCCCTGCTGATAACAGAAGCCCTCCATGCCCGCCAGCACAAATCCCGGCTTCACCGGATAGGGCTGAAAGTTCCCTTCCCGCCTGCAGATAAAAGGCGTCTCATGCCCGGCGTTCACATAACGCAGTTCTCCCGTAATCAGATCCAGCACAGCCTCAAAAGCCGTGATAAACAGTCCCTGGCTGTTGGACTCACACAGCAGATCGTTCACCTGCGCAAACACCTCCCCCAGATTCCTCCCCGGCAGGGTATGGTCCTTGATCAGAGTCTTTCCGATCACCATAAACAGCGCTGCGGGAACCCCTTTTCCGGATACATCCGCCATGACCAGAGCCAAATGTCTTTCATCCACCAGAAAAAAGTCGTAAAAATCCCCGCCTACCTCCTTAGCCGGATTCATGGATGCATAGATATCCAATTCCTCTCTGTCGGGAAAGGCCGGGAAAATGCAGGGGAGCATGGAGGACTGAATATGCGTGGCCACGTCCAGTTCCGCCCCTATGCGCTCCTTCTCCGCAGTAATCCTGGACAGCCTTTGTATATAGTCCCACAGTTCCACATGCATCTGCCCAAAGGCTTGGGCCAGTTCCTCGATCTCATCGCCAGTGTGTATATCCGGGCGAAAAATGTCCCCCTTCTCCAGACTGCCCACCATCTCTCTGGCCGCCCGGTTCAACTGCCTTACGGGGTTTAAAATATTTCCCCGGATAAACCCATAGAAAAAAACCATGGAAAGCAGTACCACCCCGGCCACGCCTCCTATCACCACCAATAGGAAGCGTGCCAGTTCTCCCTTGATCTCCGGCATGGACAGGTCCACCCCCACCACCGCCACGGGTTTGCCCCCGCTGTCAAAAATAGGGGAAAAGGCCGATGCGATATAGCCATATGACACGTCGTCAGTTATGGATATTTTTTCGGGCGGGTTCTGTCTGTATATTTGTCCTACCGCCTCCTTCCCCCCTTCCATATAGGCTTCATGCCATCCCAGGGGGCATGCGCCCTCCTCATGATCCGCGTCCCATATATATACCAGATCGTTCTCAAAGGGGACGAACACATAATAGTACTTCAGATCCGTCTGCTCCTGGGAGGCGTTGAGAAACGCCTGGACCTGCCTGTAATACTCGTCCTCCTGCCCGGTCTCCAGATAGGCGGACACTCTGTCCCCGTCAATATATGCTGCAGCAGTCCGGGCATAGGAAAAAGCGATCCTGTTGTACTCCTCCTTTTTTTCCGTCAGGTACTGGACGCCCACGGCCAGGCAGATGCACACCATCAGAAGCGTGGCCAGGAGAGATAATCCCGCCAGGGCTTTCCTTGCCAGCCTGCTTTGCCGGATGGGGGGCCTGTTCTGTTTATCGCCCTGCGTGGATTTCACTCCCGCCTGTGACAGGACACCCGTGAATACCCTGGGAGCGCCGGACTTTTCCCCGGCCATTTCCCCGCGACTCCGAAAGCCACTTCTGAAACGAGAAACAAAATGGGCGAGCCCCATGGAGACCGCGCCGATACCCGTGCCCAGGAGCAAAGTCCAGGGAACTGGCAGTTCCTGCGATCCTCGAAGGATATAGAGCGCCAGATTGGTGGAAAGCACTACCAGCACCCAATGAATACAGTATATGGTGTTGGTGTTGCGGCTGATCCCGCCCGCCCAGGACACCACTCTCTCCGGCAGACGACGGACCGCCAGATAACAGATCCCCAGAGAGCCCACTGCCGCCATCAGGCTGGCCAGACAGTCCCCCGTGGAGATATGATAATAACAGTTCTGCCCCTCCCCGAACATGCCGGTCCCCCGGGAAATGCCCACCGCAAAATAAATGCCCGCCGCCAGCGCCCCGGCAGTGGAGAACACTCCATAGAACCGTCGTTTGTTCTTTACATACCGCAGCCGCCTGCCGAACAGGTAGCCGCTCACAGGTACCAGAAGCCAGTTCATCACCGGGAAATCGGAAACCACCATGCCCGCCGCGTCCTCCGTACCAATGAAATATCCCATAAAAATATTGCCTGCAGGAGTTCCCATGTCGATCCCGTTAAGCCAGGTTCCCACCAGGGACAATCCCAGACAGAGCAGCAGCATACCCTTCTCCGGGATACGCAGCCTGATAAGCAGGGCCAGCAGCAACATGGCCAGGCTGGCAAACTGCAGGATGTCATTGCCAAGCACCTTGTAAGCCAGCGGGGCTATGTATTTCTCATATTCCCCCGTGATCCCGTACCCCAGCAAAAAGGGGAGCAGGAAACGGCAGATGTTGAGAAAGTATCCCACGATCCCTATATGAATACCCCGGCGGGCAAATTCCCCAGGCATACCGTGACTGGTGTACGCCATACCTATCCCCATGGCAAACATAAACATCGGGGCGCTTAAGGGGCCGCCGATCACTGTATTCAGCAGATAGGGAATGCCCCCCGCCAGATTTACTTCCGGGGTACATTCTATCGTGCAATGTATCAGCGCCAGAAAGGCTACACAGACCGCCTTGGCCAGGTCCAATTCCCGCTGCCTTCCTCTGTTTACTGGTTCCTGGGAAAATATCTGATCCTTCCAATTCATTCTCATTCTCCACCATCGTCTCTTTTTTACCGGCGTGAGGCAGAGATTCGTGACTGTGACCTCCTCCACAAACAGGATGTCTCCTCTCATGGGTTGCTCCAGGAGCAGCCGCAGATTCATCTCGTCCGCCAGCTGCCCGGCGTGCTGAAGAATTCCGCCGCCTGTTTCCCCCTTGTCGCTGCCACGCCCTGTCCGCCCTCTTGCCGCCGCTCTCTCTGTTATCCCTGGCCGCTTTCCTGACACTGCTCCTCCCATTGTCCCGGCTCTCCTCCTGTTTACCCGGCCTGTCCCGCCACAGATTCTCCTGCTTTGCGCCGTGCCCATCCTTCCGCCGCCGCTCCTGCTGTCCCGCCCCGCCCTTCTGCCGCCGCTGCCCCTGCGATCTGCGCCCGTCCTGCTCCTGTTATGTGGACCGGTTCCAGGCAGAATTGCGGACGAATCTCTTACTTATAATCTTTCTCCAGACCAAACTCTATTTCCCGGTTTGTAATCCTTTCCTGATACTCCATGATGCGGTTGGCAATGTTGGCCTGCGCCATCAGGTATTTGTCCTTATCAAACGCCCGGACCATCTCCGCAAACGCCTCCTTACCGATCTGCTCCATGCGCTCCTGCTCCTCAATCATATCCGTAATCTTCCGATGGAGCTGCTTCAGTTTTTTGATCTTGGCTCTGAGGCCGGAAATCTCCTGCCAGGTGTGCTTCTGATCATCGCTTCCCGGATTGCCGTCCACCGCCACCGGCGTGGTATCCAGCTTCTTGGCAATCTGACTGGCGCTCAACAGATCTGTCAGGCGCATAATCCCCTCTGTGGCAGGCAGGGAGCCGATGCGCATTCTGTAAGACACCCTGGGCAAAAAATCGCTCTCCCTCTGTTCCGGCGAACAGATGCGGGCCATTACCGCGCATTCCCCGGTCTCCCCCCGATCCACCTTGACCTCCGTAGAAAAATCTATCTCCGCTTTCTCCACATGCAGACCTGCCATAGGGACGATGGATAGCAACGGAACCTGCATCAACAGGTTGTCCACACTGTACCCCTCATCTCCCTCCTGGCGTACCTGCTCATAGGCAATGTTCAGATTTTGAAGCTGTATGGTCTCCTCCGTACCGTTTTGGCGCAGTGTACCCATGCTCTTGATGGTCTCCACCACCTGTGCCCGCAGTTGTTGATTGGACTGGGCCAGCGCATGGAGAGGAGCATAGACCAGATCATCCAGGGGAATAAAGCTGCTGTCCACCATGACATTCCTCCCCTCCGCGTCAACTCAGAAAGAGCGCGCTCTCCTCTTTCCTCCTGCGCACCAGTCCGGCCAACACCTTTCCGCCACTCTTGTTGTACAGCAGCATCTTCTGTCCCACCGTGGCGGCGTCCCTGCCGGATACCAGTTTCTGCAGATTGCCCTTTCCGCAGTTGTAGCAGAAACTGGTCAGGGCGTCAAATTGATTCTGGTTGAGGGGAAACGAGAGGATCCCCTGTGCAGCAAATTCATTTACATAATTCTCATATTTTTCCAAATCCTTTTTCAGCAGTTCCAGGGCAGCCTCTTGAGAACCCAGGCGGTCCCCCGGCTTCACATCCCGGGTGTGCCCGTAGCCGATGGTCCATTTGCCGGCCGGACACAGGTAAGCCTCCAGACGGCAGCCCTCATAGCGGGCAATCAGCTCTGTCCCCCGGTGGGATATATGCATTTTCCCGGCGGGTGCACAGGGCGGAATCGTCGACTGGGCAGAAGCCGGACCGGGCGTCTGCCCGGGAGACGGAGCCGCTGGACTGGACATCGGAGTTGACGGACTGGGTATCGAAGCTGACGGACTGGGTATCGGAACTGACGGACTGGGCATCGGAACTGACGGACTGGGCATCGGAACTGACGGACTGGGCATCGAAGCTGACGAACTAGATGCCGGAGCCGCCGGACTGGGCATCGGAGCTGCAGGAGCCGCCTGCGCGTCCCTGGCCAGGGCAGCGCTCACATCCCGCCGGAAGCCGTCCATGGTGTGGCCGCTTTGCAGGCCCTTCCACAGATGATCCGGGTCTCCATGTCCCGATGCGATCCCTCGGGCATGGCCCTCCTTATGGCTGACGATCACGCCATCCGCCAGAGGATCCAGAGAGAACTCCCGGCAGAGGAAGGCGAACAGTTCCACCGCCGCGTCATAGGTGCGCCTCACCACCGCCAGGGCGCTCTCCCTGTCCGAGCAGGTAAAGGATGCCCCGCCAATGTATTTAATGCAGGCCGGTTCGCACATCTCCACCCCGATATGTGTGTTGTTGGAACTGCCTCCCCCATGCCAGCCCCGGTGATTCCAGGGCAGTGTCTGATAGACCTTTCCCGAATTTCCGTCAATAAAAGCATGTACGCAGGCTCTGGAGGCGTCCTGCCGGTTCCACCTGCGCACAAACACCTCCGCCGAAGGCTGGGGACATCCCACGCTGTGCAGCATCAGCCCTTTTACTCTTATCTTCTTCCCGCTCCTGAAGCAGGGATTGTTGGTCAAAATGTTTTCCACCATATCCATCTCTTAAACCCCTCCCATTTTTCCTCATTTATTAAGCAATTACGAAACTGCTTTTTCTGGTACCGAATAGTGCAGATTGTATATTCCATTAAGCAGACCCTCTCATCGTCGGTACTTAGATGACGTATTTTGGCATCTTATGTACCGACGATGAGGACAGAGCGAAAGCATGCCTTCCTCAGAAGATACCATTTGCACAATGATACTCTAGTAACTGCGTTTCGCAATTACCTGTTCCTGATTTATAGCAGTTACAATGGCCCTGTGCCATATACTTCTTCTGCAAATTGTATGTTATTCTGCCATCGGAGCATCCTGGCATATTTCTGAGAAGCCCGTTCCTTCCCGTTCCCAGACCATGGTGTTTCCCACGCAGAGACCCAGATACTCCCGTAAAGCCTCCAGCATCCCCCGCAGCCGTTCCAGATAGCTGAGGGCCTCCCCCAGAGCGTCGGCGCCCAGCCTGCATGCCGCCAATTCCTTCAATTCCTCCGCGAACTGTTCCAGCAGAACGCTCACAGGCACGCAAAACGCCTCGTCGCTCTTTTGGAATCTCCGCAATTCTTCCCCGCGCTTCCTGCATTTGTTCTCCATGGCTGCAAAAATTTCCCCGTTGATCTCCATGGTCTCCTCCACATCCTTTTGCCGGTCATTTTCCAGATACTCCGGCGCATGTCGAAATTCCATTTCCAGCTGTGTCAGCTTGCTGTATATGGCATATAGCTCCAGACCTATGCCTCCCAGCAGGATCGTCACCTGATCCTGGGCACATTCCCGGGTGGGAACCAGGGATACCTGGTCCAGCGCTTTCCTCAACTGTTCCCTCACGATATCATCCCCCTCATATTATAATTTTCGCATTTACTCCCTTACTGTTTCTCGCAGAGCTCCAGGTACAGCGCTTCCCAGATCTGGGTTGTGACCCAGTACTCTGGTTCCTGATAGCCGGACAGCCCCATAAAGCTGGTCATATCCCGGAGAAGCACCTCTCCGCAGAGCACATCATAGGGATACTGCCCCCCATAGACCAGCGTCCCGGAACCCTGCCATTCGTCAGCAGTTCCGCCCAGGATATAAGGGTTTGTTCCCTCTGCGGTCTCCGACAGCCTGTATCTGTTCTTTCCCTTCATCCCATAGGGCGGCATATTCATGGACACGGAGAAAGTCCCATTCTCGTATTCATCCCCCAAGGAGAGGCAATGCCCAATCTCATGGGCGATTGTCACCTGGGGACAGCTGTCCTCCAGGGAGATAACACTCACATTCTCCCCGAAGGTAAAGCCGGTGACCGCCGCCTCCTCCGCAGAGGGTTTTTGTCTCATATTTCCCGGCACTATGCCGATCACCATATCCGCAGCCTCCTGGTCGTGCAGTTTTTTCAGCTGCTGCCACACCCGCAGTCTGCCCAGGGAAGTATCCAGGTCAAATCTATTGTGGTCAAAAGCGAGCTCGCTCCCGTCATAGATTTCCCACTGCAGGTCGTCGGTTCCCACCGGGTACACCTTTTCCGTATATTCCCACAGGACTTCCCCCAGGGGCCCCGTCTGCCGCGTCTCTCCGCTGTAATATCCTGTGATGGGCACCACCAGGATCCTGATCTCCCGCATCTCATTGAAAACCAGCTTCCGGTCCAGGGTAAAGTCCCGGAAAAAATTCACCCGGACGTCATATTGCCCCGCCTCCCAGGACATCTGCTCTGAGGTGTCAAAACACAGCAGTCCATATTCCTCCCGGTACTCGCTGTCCGCAAACCGCCAGGTCTCATTTGAGTCCGATACCAGGAGAGTGGGCTGTCCGCCCACCTCCTCCCATACCTCCGGCTGGATCTGTACGAAAAAGCCGGTATTCCGATCCGCCACCAGCAGATCCATGGGGTAAAATTCCCCGTCCGTCCCGTCCAGTCCCATGCCCAGTCCCTGATTGACCACCAGTTCTGCTTCCCATTCTCCCCTCCCCGGGGAAGCCTGCCCGGCGACGGGCAGACTGAATCCAAGTACGATGCCGCCCACGCCCAGAAAGACAGCCAGGCCCCAAATGGCAGCAGCCCCCTTTTCCCGAACCCTGTTATTCTTCCGCCGCATCTTCGAATGCCTCCATCAGTTCGATCACCTCATACATCATGTCCGGGCTGCTTTCGCCTGCCCTGAACCTGGATTCCAGCCTGGATATCTGCATATGAAAGTCCTCCCAGTAAAGCAACTGTTTCTTATACATGGAAATGGTTGCGTTCTGTTGTTCCATCTGTCTGTTCTGATCCGTCATCCTGGCCCTGGTCATTTCAATCTTCTGGTTTCTCTCCTCCACCTCCCGGCAGATCCGCTCATACTGTTCGGAAAGATCGCTCAGGCGCCGGCGCTCCTCCTCCAGACGCCGGGAGAGAGAACCAATCTCGTTATCCAGCTCATTGACCAGCGTGTCTATGGCCAGATAAATCCCATATCCCGGCACCCAGAACCACTTTTTCAGATCCTCCTTTTTCTTCCTGGACTTTCTCATCTCTTCATCTCTACGCCTCCGGATATCCGCCAGATCCTCTTCCGATTTCCGGCAGGCTCGCTGGATTTCATCTTTTTCGGCGCTCTTCTGGGCCAGTGCGACTTTGGCTTCTCCATTGACCTTCTCCAGTTGAATCAGGCTCTCCTGCATCCGGGTATACTCCTGGATGGCCGCCTCAGACGCGATGGCGCTCTCTTCCTTCCTGGCATTGTACTCCTGAATTTTCCCCTGGGATTCCGTCTTTAACTGGTGAAGCTGGTCCCGGAGTTCGTCGAACGCCGCCTGGAGCTGTGCGCGCTCTTCCTGAGTGGGCGAAACATTCATCGCGTTCATTTCCATCAGGGAGGAGGCTGCCGACGAGATAGCCTCAAAGATCGTCCGCATGGTACCTAAACATTGTAAAAAACCGATATTATCCATATGGATCCCCCTTTAAGATTTGTTTCCTGCCACCTGCCGGGTAAGGCTGTCTCCCACTTCGCCCGCCAGCCTGGAGGCAAGTTCCCAGTGATCCTCCTTAGACATTTCGGTGGAATCGGAATTGGCCACCGTATCGTTTAAATGCACCCTGGTTTTTTCTGCCGCTGCGAGATAGTCCCGGCTCACGGACAGAATAGCCACCCACTTGGCCATGTAAGAAGCGATGGGATACATGATCTCCGGGCTCTGGTACGCCTCGATGCGGTCCGCCTTGTCCGCCGCCTGCAGGGCCTTGATATCCTCCTTCAAAGTGTTGTCCGCCAGAGCGCTGCAGCTCCTCTCCAGGGAGGACCAGAACAAAGCGATATCCTTCATGGCCACCACCGACTTTTTCAGGCAGGAGACAGCCAGGATCAGGGACTGAATGGCAGCCTCGGTGGAATGCTGGTCGATGACGGTGGCCTCCATCTGCTTGGCATACTTTGCCAACAGGCCCACCTGCTCCGTCTTCTGCTTTTCCAGATTCATGATCTCCGTATAGATGGCGCTCATCTGCTCTGCCCGGACCTGGCTGGTGTCGGCGCTGGCTGCAGCGGCCTGCTGCATCTGTGCCCCCTGAGAGCCCAGCATGTCCCCCAGCTTATCCAGCTTCTCACCCGCTGCCTTTCTCTTGATATCCAGGTCCTCCCAGTCCTTTCTGGCTCTGGTTATATTGGCTCTGGTATCGGAAATCTCCTTTTCCAGCCTTTTCTTCTCTTCACCCTCCGCCTGGTCTTTCCGGGCAATCTGGTCTTTAAGACTCTCCTCTAAAGCCGTGATCTCGTCTTTTTTATTCCCGAGCCTCTCATCCAGCGCCCTTTTTTCCCTCTCCGCTTCCTCATAGTCCTGCCTGCTCCTGCTGTCAGCTGCCGCAGCCATCGGAGCCGCCGGGGAACCGGGCATGGCCGCAGCGGTGGTGATCGCCGTAGAGGCCACCGAAGCCGCAGCCCCCAGGAATCCAAAGACTGCTCCCATGATGTCCATGGTCCTCCTGTGATCCCGCTCTGCCTCGTCCTGTTTCACCAGCCTGCCGTACTCCTGTTGCAGTCCTGTAAGTCTCTCCTCCAGGGACCGCTGAATGGCTTCCACGCTGTCCTGGGCGGTCTCCAATTCTTTCATCATTTTCTGAAGTTCCGCATTCTTCTCGATCTGGGAGGCATTCTGATCCATCACTTTCTGCAGCACGGCTGCGGTGCGGTCCGCCGCGCTCTGGTACCCGTCAGCCATCTCCAGGGCCTGCTCGCTCATTCCCGCCGCCCTGTTGGCAAACTGCTCCAGTTTACTGATGGCCACACTCTCCATTCCCTTGATCAGCCACCGGTAAACTCCCACCAATTCCGCCACCACCACAGATGCCTGATCTTTGAATTCCGTTACCACCACGATACCCCGGTCGTTCAGATCCATAACACCTTTCTGCAGGCCAAACACCTGAGACTGCTCCGGAAAGCCGTACACCGCATGGTAGGAGATGTTCAGCAGATCCACCGTATTGTTCAGATTGGAAATCACCGTAGGCAGATCCATCTGATGCAGGATGTCCTGCTTCTCCGTCCTGACCATGAGGGCGTTTTCCCCCATGGGTTTGGTCAGGTCATAGCACTCGCTCCTGGAGCCTGCCTTGACCACCAGCTGCTTCTCCTCGTTTACGTCATACTCCATCGTCATAACATTTTCCTCCGTTCTTTTACTATTTTCTGTAACAGGATGTTACAGTGGAAAGCATACACTCTCCTGGCCGCCCAGTTCCACAGTCCGGGAGGAATGCGTCTCCTGCCGGGACAAAAAACCTTTTTCCATCCTTGCCAGCAGACATTTTCGCACTTTGGCGCTGTTCCGCAGGGGAATAGACAGGACGTC
>JAAWKU010000075.1 GCA_022797535.1 Lachnospiraceae bacterium
GGGAGGCGATGCGGTGGCATCGTTGACCGACGACAACGCAGTCCGATGGGAATTTAGGCAAGGAGGTTTGCCTGAATATAATCCGGTCAGTACACTAGTACACTGGTTGGGCATGGATATTTTAGCACCGATTAATGGAATGACACAGGCGCTGGGGGAATCTGGCCGAAACCGGACTTTGACGGCGCTGGGAAGAGGTAAGGGTGAAAAAGCGATGGAAATGGATGGGCACGGCGGCAGTGGTTCTGGTCAGCCTGTGCTTTTTACAGCGGCTGCTGATGCCCAAATATGCTGCGGATGTGGTGGAGGGAGCGCTGATTGCGGAGTATTATGGAGAGGAAAAGGATCACGATGTGATCTTTATCGGTGACTGCGAGGTCTACGAAAATTTTTCCCCGGCGGTGCTGTGGCGGGACTATGGCATCAACAGCTACATCCGGGGCAGCGCTCAACAGCTGATCTGGCAATCCTATTATCTGCTGGAGGACACGCTGCGGTATGAAAAGCCCCGGGCGGTGATCTTCAACGTGCTGGCCATGCAGTACAACGAGCCTCAGCGGGAGGCATACAACCGCATGACCCTGGAGGGGATGCGCTGGTCCCTGTCCAAGGCCGCAGCCATCCGGGCGTCCATGACGGAGGAGGAGCATTTTCTGGATTACGTGTTTCCGCTGTTGCGCTATCATTCCCGCTGGAGCGAGTTGGGGGAAGCGGATGTGGCTTATATGTTTGACACACCGAAAGTTTCCCACAATGGCTACTATATGCGGGTGGATGTGAAACCGGCGGAGCATGTGCCGGAGGGCAGGATTCTGGCAGACTATGGCTTCGGGGAAAACGCCTGGGACTATCTGAATCGGATCACTGCCCTGTGCAGGGATAACGGCATTGAGCTGCTCCTGGTGAAGGCTCCCAGCCTCTACCCCTACTGGTATGACCAGTGGGAGGAGCAGATTCGGGACTATGCGGCGGAAAACGGTCTGTTGTACATCAATTTCCTGGAACTGCAGGAGGAGACCGGTCTGGATTTCTCCACGGACACCTATGATGCGGGGCTGCACCTGAACCTGTCCGGCGCGGAAAAGATAACCGCCTATCTGGGAGAGGCGCTGCGGCGGGAAGCCGGGCTGGCGGACCGCAGAGGCGAGGAAGCTCTTTCCCGGGTGTGGGAGGACAAGATCGCCGCTTACGAGCGGGAAAAGAAAGAGCAGTATGAACGATTACAACAGACGGTGGAATAGGGCATAGAAGGAGGTATATATGAGGAAGAGAAGATTGGTAATGGTCATGGCGGCGGCCCTGCTTTTGCTGGCGGGCTGCGGAGACAGTGAGAAGGTGATCGGTGGCGACGTGGTGAATGTGACCGCTGGCGGCAGCCAGTCCGGGGAATCCCAGGACCGGCAGGAGGCTTCTCAGGCGGACCCTGCTCCCCGGGAGAATTCCGGGGGATATGTGTTTCGGGTGGGTGATGTGGCCGTGGAGGTGGATGGAGATGTGGCTCCTGTGATAGAGGCCCTGGGCGAACCAACCTCTTATTTCGAGGCGGCAAGCTGCGCCTTTGAGGGACTGGACAAGATCTATACCTATCAGGGATATGAGATTGACACCTATCCTGTCCAGGATCGGGATTTAGTGTCTGCAGTGATCCTGAAGGATGATACCGTGGCCACTGCAGAGGGGATCTGTATAGGGGATTCTCTGGAAAAATTGCTGGAGACATATGGAGAGGGCGTCCAGGAGAATGGTATGCTGGTCTATGCCAGGGATGGCATGAAGCTGTGTTTCATTCTGCAGGAGGACAGCATAATCTCCATCGAGTACCGGTCCACTGCGCTGTAGGGGGGGCCTTGCGCCCCCATAGATATGATTTTGCGAACTATGGTGGTCGGATGCGCAGCCATGATGCCAGCTTTTTGAGGAACCGAACCTTGAAAACTGTAGAAATTTATGGTAATATTTTTTTGTAAATAGCGGAAAATGATTGCAGGGGCTTTGGCCCCGGCTTTTTTTGCATTATACAGGCAGGAATCTCCTGCACAGCGGCGCATTGGCGGAGAGTATCCGGGAAAAAGGATTGGGAGAGGTAATAGAGATGCGGATGTTAAGTGTAATTGTACCCTGTTATAACGAGGAGGAATCCGTGGCGGATTTCTATCAGGAGTTGATGAAGAACGAGACTTTTTTCAAGGAGAAGGAACTGGAGGTGGAGGTGCTGTTCATCGACGACGGTTCCCGGGACAATACGGTGGCGGAGGTGAAAAAGCTGCGGGAGGCCGACCCCAGGGTGCGACTGGTTTCCTTTTCCCGGAATTTCGGCAAAGAGGCGGGCATGTACGCGGGGCTGGAGAAGTCCCGGGGGGATTATGCGGTGCTGATGGACGTGGATCTGCAGGACCCGCCCTCCCTGCTGCCGGAGATGTATTCCTATATAGAGCAGGGGTATGACTCGGTGGCCACAAGGCGGGTGAACCGCAAGGGGGAGCCCCCGATTCGGTCTTTGTTTGCCAGGATGTTCTATCGGCTGATGAAGCGCATCTCCCGGACGGAGATTATGGACGGGGCCAGGGACTACCGGCTGATGACCCGACAAATGGTGAATGCCATTCTTCAGATGCAGGAGTACAACCGCTTTACCAAGGGCATCTACGGCTGGGTGGGATTTGAGACCAAATGGATTGCATATGAGAATGTGGAACGGGCCAAAGGGGAGACCAAGTGGAATTTCTGGAAGCTGCTGATCTACTCCCTGGAGGGTATCACGGCGTTCTCCACCGTGCCTCTGAGCATTGCTTCCGTCATGGGAGTGCTGTTCTGCGTGCTGGCCTTTGCGCTGATCATCTTTATCGTGGTGCGCACCAGCATCTTTGGGGATCCGGTGTCGGGCTGGCCTTCCCTGGTGTGTATTATCTCTCTGATCAGCGGCGTGCAGCTGTTCTGCATGGGCATCATCGGACAGTATCTGGCCAAGACATATCTGGAGGTAAAAAGGCGTCCGATTTATATTGTAAAGGAGGAACTATAGAAGATATTGTGGTATCTTGAAGTTTTACGCAGATATATGGTGGTTTCTGCGACAAAAACATCTATACATTTTTCGACAGATATGATATGATTAGTGCAATCAATTACAGTAAGGGGCAGTACTCGACATATGAAAGGGGAATTCATTATGGATATTTCTGCTGTAAAAGATTACGAACTGGAGTGCTACATCACAGAGATTATGCTGGATATTGGCGTTCCTGCTCACCTGAAAGGATATCATTATCTGCGAGATGCCATTCTGCTTTCGGGCAGAGATATGGAGGTGGTGAGCAGTGTGACCAAATTGCTGTATCCCACCATAGCAAAACATTTTAAGACAACGGATCAGAAAGTCGAGCGGGCGATTCGCAATGCAATCGAAGTGTCATGGACGAGGGGAAACGTCGAGACATTTGAGAAACTTTTTGGATATTCCGCGCAACAGGGCAAAAGCCGGCCGACTAACAGTGAATACATAGCCAGAATTGCGGATAAAATGCGTCTGGATATGAAGGCGAGGTAGGGAAGCGAGACCTGCCGCCGCTACTGATAATATGTACTGCCCCTTATAGAAAAAAGAGACTGTATCAGGTCTCTTTTTTAGTTGTTCAAATCAGGAAATATGTGGTATACTATCTAAAATATGAGAGAAAGGGGCTGACCGCTGCATGGTTATCCTTTTATGGTTTTTGCTGGCCGTGGTGCCCTGGCTGGTGGGGGCGGGGGCCTGGGCCCTGCTGGGCAGAAAAACATCCGGCGTGGTATATATGACAGATGCCTGGATCACCGGCAGTCTGTGTTGCATCGGCCTGGCGCAGATCCTGCATCTGCTGGGGGCCTTTGGGCATTTTTCTCTGAGCCGGCTGACTTTGTTGTGGCATGTGAGCCTGGCTGTGCTGTGCGCTTTGGCCCTGGCGGTGGTGGCGGTCACCTGGCGCGGGCACAGGGAGCGCTTTCGGATTCTGCCTCAGAAGGGCGGCAGTTTTCTGCTGCCTGGCGTATTTCTGCTGATGGCGCTGATCCAGGCCGTCTATGTGTACTGTATGCCCGCTGTGACCGCCTCGGGGGATATCACGGTGGAGACTCTGCGCAGTTTTCTGGCCACGGATGGGATTTACCGGGTGAATCCGCTCACGGGACAAGCCTATGTTCAGGGGATGTCCACAAGGTACAGGATTCTGGGACTGCCCACTTTATATACCCTGCTGGCCGCTTCCTTTCCCGTGGACGCAGCGGTGCTGGTGCAGAATCTGATGCCGGTGGTGGTGCTGGCGGGGGCCTATATGGCATATTATCGGATCACCAGGCGGTTGTTCGGCAGCGATCTGCGGAAAAAATATCTGTTCCTGATCCTTGTGGGCATGATATTCTGGTGCGGTGAGGGCGCGGCCTGGCTGGACGGATATGCGGCCCTGCACGGCGCCTGGCTGGGAACTTCCATACGGAATCTGGTGTTGCTGCCCTATGCTCTGTCCCTGGGCCTGGAGAGGGATCTGCGCCATACCTGGCCGGGGATGGCGCTGTGCGTATTGGCGGAAGCCTGTGTCTGCTGGACTTTCAATGGTCTGGGGATGTGCCTGCTCCTGCTCATCGTCATGGGAGCGGGTTATAAGGCGGCCGGCTGGGGTCCCTTATTGCGCCTGCGCGCCCGGCTCCTGGAGGGAGAGGGGGGACGGCGATGAGAGAACTTCTGCTGAACGCTCTATACGGCCCCGGCAGCTATTTTCAGAGCAACCACATGGTGGTGCTGGCACTGGGGGTCCTGTTGTATATCTTTGGAGCGGAGAAAAAAACCACGGTCCGGGAAAAACGACTGCTGGGCCTAACGGTAATGTGTCTTGTACTGGTGCTGTTTCCGGTGAGCGCCGCCGCTCTGATGCTGTACCAGACCCGGTTCTACGGCTATCACTGGATCTGGTGCCTGGCGCCTCTGACGCCATGCATCGCCTGGGGCGGCGTCAGGATTCTGTGGGAACTCACCGGGCAGCAACGCCGGGACGGCCGGGAAGCCTGGCGGCTGGCCGGAGGAATGGCGGCGTTACTGGCGCTGTTGCTGCTCACGGGCAATCTGGGAAATGTGCGTTCTGTGAGCGCGGAGGAGAAAACCCGGCTGTCCCAGGCCCGGCAGGCGGCGGCCTGCCTGGAGGAGCTGCCGGAGGCGGAGGAGGAGCTGCTGTGGGCTCCCCGGCCCGTGCTGGAGGCCGTACGGCAGCAGACCGGTGAGATCCGGCTGCTGTACGGGCGGAACATGTGGGAGCCTGCCGCGGCAGCCTATGCTTATGACAGCTATCCCACGGAGCAGCAGCACCTGTTTGACTGGATGGAGGTCGTTGATAAGGGGGAAGCCTATGAGATGCCCCTGGGTCTGAAGGTTTATCTGGAAGATGTGGCGGCTGTCCGGGACCCGGACCGGCCCCTGGAGACCCAGGTCCAGGCGGATGCCCATATATTATGGCTGGCGGCGGAGCAGGGGGCCCGGCTGTGGGTGTTCCCGGCCCGGGCCACGGAGCGGGTCACCCTGGCCTGCGGAAAGCTGCAGGAGACCTATGGACTTCAGCCCAGGCTGCTGGAGGAGACGGATGGATACACGGTGTGGAGCTGCGGGCGCAGGGGAGAGGACTATGGAAAATGAGACAGTCAGCGTCATTGTGCCGGTGTACAATGCGGAGAAATATATTGTAGAGACCATAGAGCATGTGGTGGCCCAGACCTATGGAGACTGGGAACTGCTGCTGGTGGTGGACGGCTGCGGGGACGCTTCCGCCCAGGTGATCCGGGACTACCGGGAGACCAGCGGGGACGGTCGTCTGCGGGTGCTGGAGAGCCGGGAGAATATGGGGGCTGCCCGGGCCAGGAACAGGGGACTGCGGGAAGCCGTGGGCCGTTACATCGCCTACCTGGACGCGGACGATCTGTGGATGCCGGAAAAGCTGGAGGCGCAGTTGGCGTATATGAAGGAAAAGCAGGCGGCTTTTGTGTTTTCCGGGTACGAGTTCGCGGATGAGCAGGGGACTGGCACAGGCAAGGTGGTCCATGTTCCTGCCCGGATGGAGTACAGGGACGCGCTTAAGAACACCACCATTTTTACTTCCACGGTGCTGTTTGACACCCGGCGGATTCCCAGGGAAAAGCTGGAGATGCCGGTGGTAAAGAGCGAGGACACGGCGCTGTGGTGGAAGGTGCTGCGGGAGGGATATACGGCCTGGGGGCTGGACAGGAATCTGGTGCTGTACCGCAGGCCCCGGCAGTCTCTTTCCTCCAACAAACTGGAGGCTGTCCGAAGGATCTGGAACCTGTACCGGAAGGAGGAGAAATTGTCTCTCCCCTGCAGCATGTACAATTTTTGCTTCTGGGCCTGGCGGGCAGTGCGAAGGAGGATATAGGACGCCGGCGCAGGGAAGCCGGATTCAGGGCTCGGGATTCTGGACGGGCAGGCGATCCTGTGCTATACTGTATTTTTAAAGATTATCAGAACACTACTGGGAAAGATATAAGGATACAAGGATGCGAAAACTGGAAACTTCTAAGAGAATCATATTGCTGGCCCTGTCGGGGGTGTGTCTGGCGCTGGAGGCGCTGGTGTTTGTGTACTATTGGAAAACCAATTTCAGCCCCAGCATCACCGCCAGCACCGGCGTGCCGTATTATTGGAGGGCGGACGCCCTGCAGATTGCCTTTTATGTGGCCATGCTGTTCTTTTTCTCCCATATGTACGGCGGTATGCGTATCGGTTATCTGAAGAACGGGGAAGTAATTTTCTCCCAGGCTTTTGCCAGCCTGGCCGCGGACGTGCTGCTGTATGCACAGCTGTCCATCATGGCAAAGCAGTTTTTCGTGCCCCAGTGTTTTATCTATATGCTGGCGGGGCAGCTGGTGATCATCCTGGTCTGGAACAACATCGCCTATTGGATTTATAAATCCGTGTTCCCTCCCCGGAAAATGCTTCTGGTTCACGGGGACAGGCCCATCGAGAGTATCGTGGGCAAATTCCAGAGCCGGAAGGACAAATATGATCTGGTGCAGTTCGTCCATGTATCCGACGGTCTGGAGGAAGTGTGCCGAACCATCACCCAGGGATATGAGCGCAGGGAGTTCAACGCCGTGGTGATCTGGGATATTCCCACCCAGGAGCGCAACGCTCTGATGAAGTACTGCTATGCCCGGTCCATCCGGGTGTATATGATGCCTAAGATTACGGATGTGATTATACGGGGGACGGAGGAACTGCATCTGTTTGACACGCCCATCCTGCTCACCCGGGAATACAGCCTGACCGTGGAACAGCGCTTTGCCAAGCGTCTGATCGACCTGGTGTTTGCCCTTTTGCTGTTCCTTTTCACCTCTCCCATTATGCTGGTCACGGCCATAGCGATCAAGCTGTACGACGGGGGGCCGGTGCTGTACCGGCAGGTGCGTTGTACTCTGGATCAGAAGCAGTTTCATATTCTGAAGTTCCGCAGCATGAGGGTGGATGCGGAGAAGGACGGGGTGGCCAGGCTGGCCCGGAAGAACGATGACCGCATCACTCCCATCGGCAGGTTTATCCGAAAGGTGCGGATCGACGAACTGCCCCAGCTGATCAATATTATCCGGGGAGATATGTCCTTTATCGGCCCCAGGCCGGAGCGGCCAGAGATTATTGCCCAGTATGTGGAGATGATGCCGGAATTCGCCTACCGCATGAAGGTGAAGGCGGGGCTGGCCGGGTATGCCCAGGTGTACGGCAAATACAATACCACCCCCTATGACAAGCTGAAGCTGGATCTGACCTACATCGAGAATTATTCCACCTGGCTGGATCTCCAGCTCATGCTGCTGACCCTGAAGGTGCTGTTCTGGCCGGACAGCACGGAGGGAGTGGAGAGCGAGCAGATCACGGCGCTGAAGGAGTCCATGCAGAATGAGGAAAAGTAGGGAGGCGGCATATGGGGCGGTGTGAATATGGAAAAGAACCTTTTGATATGAGGCTTTTTGCGCTGCTGTGCTGCAGGCGGCTGTGGATGGTATTGGCAGGGATCCTGGCCGGGGCGGCGCTGGCAGGCGGCATTTATTATATAAAAAATGTGACCTTTGGCGGGGTGATCCCCTATACCATGGACAGCAAATATTATCTGGAGTATGCCGTGGATCCCAGCGATCAGCAGCCTTACTCCTATTTTGCGTCTTATACCTGGAACGACCTGCTAAAGAGCGAAGTCATGGTAGAGGAGATGCTTGGGGGAATGGAGCTTCCCATGACTGCAGAGGAACTGGAGGCCAGCTTTGAGCCGGAACTGATGTCAGATCTGCGGATCTGCTATATCCATACCACTAACCGGGATGCGGTAAAGGTCCGGGAGATCGACAGGGTGGTGGGACTGGCCATGGCGGCTCTGGGGGAGCGTCAGAAGGAACTCCTGGAGGTAAGTCTGCTGGACAGGGGGGAACCCCGGCTGGCAGCCCCGGATCTGCGCACTTTTCGGGCCTGTGTGCTGGGGGCGGCGTTGGGCGGTTTCTTTACCCTGTTTGTACTGGGCCTGTATATGATGCTGGAGGAAAGGGTGTATGTGCCCGGAACCCTGGCCTGCCGCTACGGCCTGCCGGTGGCGGGCTATGTGGACCGGGAGGGAAAGCCCTCTGAAGAGTTGAACGCGCAGCTTGACTGCCTGCTGGGAGGCAGGAGGAAGGTGGGGCTTACTGCCGTGAGTGGAGAGGCGGACCCGGTGGGCATGGCAGATCTGCTGGAGAAACTGGAACAGAAGGGCGCCGGAGAGTCCAGGGCCTATACGCCGATTCTCAGCCGGTGTCAGGTTCCGGAGACCGGGGAGGCGCTGCATGACCTGGAGGGCATGGTGCTGCTGGTTCAGGCAGGCCGGGACAGGGGTAAGGCCATTGAGGAGGTACTGCGGCAGTTGACACAAATGGGAGTGGAAGTGGACGCCACGGTCCTGACGGGGGCCGATGAAAGGCTGATCCGGCATTATCTGTGGGGAAAGAGATCATGACACTGCAATTACTGGTAGCGGCTATGAACAGGGAGCCCCGGGGGCTGGCGGAGGAGATGGGGATCGACAGTGACGCCATCATCGTCAGCCAGGGAGGGCAGTATGCCTATGAGGAGTTACAATGGAAGGGGCATAGCATACGGTATTATTCCATGGCAGAGCGGGGAGTGGGCCTGAGCCGGAATCACAGTCTGCTGCGCGCCGAAGCGGAGATCAGCCTGTTTGCGGACGAGGATATCGTCTATGAGCCGGACTATGCGCGTAAAGTTCTGGATGCTTTTGAGGAACATCCCGGGGCAGATCTGCTGTTTTTCAATGTGCAGGCCATGCCGGGCCGGGAGACCTACTGTAATCGGGAATTCGGGCGGGTACGCTGGTACAACAGTGGGCGCTACCCCACTTACAGTCTGGCAGTGCGTACCCGGCGGGTGCACCAGAAGAATATTACCTTCTCCCTGTTGTTCGGCGGCGGAGCCCGATACAGCGCGGGGGAGGACAGCCTGTTTATTCGGGATTGCCTGAAAGCCGGACTGAGGGCTTACAAAATGCCTGTGTCCATCGGTCATGAGCGGGAGCGGGAATCCACCTGGTTTACGGGGTACAATGATAAGTTCTTCTATGACAGAGGAGTACTGTACCACTATCTATATGGGGGGATGGCCCGCCCCATGGCCCTGCGGTTCCTTCTCTCCCACAGAGAGGAGATGTGTCGGGAGATTCCCTGGAGAAAGGCATACGGAAAGATGTGCCGGGGCATCGCCCGGGCGGAGGATTGAGGAGGTGGACGGATGAGGACTCCCATGTTCAGCATTCTCATGGTGTCGCTGAATCCCGGCGGCAAGCTGGTGGAGACCATGAAGAGCGTGGCAGCGCAAAGCTGTTCGGACTATGAGGTGGTGGTGAAGGACGGTGGTTCCGGGGATGGATCCCTGGAGATGCTTGAAGCCTACCTGGAAGGGGAGGGCCGGGGATGCCGGGAGCGGGTGAGGATTCTCAGGCAGCCGGACAAGGGGATCTATGAGGGCATGAATCAGGCGGCCCGGGCGGCCCGGGGGGAGTATCTGTACTTCCTGAATTGCGGCGATGCCTTCATGACGGAGCAGGCGTTGGCCCGGGCGGCAGAGGAGATCCGCAGGAACGTGGAGGGTGAAGCCCGGGCGGGCCGGGGGTTCGGGACCCGCGCAAATGAGGCGGACGGCACACAGGGCAGGGCACACGGCGGGGATCCAGGGCAGGGAACCTGCTCCCGGATCTTCTACGGGGACATATACGATGCTCTGCGGGGCCAGGTGGTGGCTTCCAATCCCCATATGGACGCTTTTGCCTGCTACCGCAATGTTCCCTGCCATCAGGCATGCATTTATCATCACAGCCTGTTTGCGGAGCGGGGCTATGAGCCCGGATACCGGGTGCGGGCGGATTATGAGCATTTCCTGTGGTGTTACTTCCGGAGAGATGCCCGGCCCCGGTATATTCCCGTGACGCTGGCCTCCTATGAGGGGGGCGGATTCTCAGAGACACCGGAGAACCGAAAGCGGTCGGCCAGGGAGCACCGGGAGATCACTGCTTTGTACATGGGAAAAGGACAGCGGCTGCGGTACCGGCTGATCCTGCTGATCACTCTGTCCCCCCTGCGAACCAGGATGGCGGAGAGCCCGGCCTGGTCGGGATTGTACAATAAGTGCAAGAAGCTGTTATACAGGAAAACCGCGTGAGAGGATTATGGAAATGGGATTGTTTATAGGCGTAACCGTCCTGGTGCTGCTGATGGCCTGTCTGTGCCGCACCGGGGATCGGACGGAACTGACACAGCCGTGCGGGGGCGGCGGGAGGCTTCCCCTTTGGAGCTCCAGCGCGGGGCGGGGGGGCATGAGCCGGCAGCAGGCGCTGAATCTGTGGGTCTGCGGCGGGATCTATGTGGTGCTGGCGGCGCTGTCCGCCTGCCGGATCGCCAGCGGCAACGACTACTGGGTCTACACCAACATGTTCAATCTCATCGCCCAGGGCAGGCATGTGTCGTCGGAGTTTGGTTTTAACGCCCTGGTGCGTCTCATGCAGTTTTTTTTCGGCACGGAGGGATACAGTTATCTTCCCATATTCGGTCTTTTTTCTCTGCTGACGGTTTACTTTTTTCTACGTGCCATCTATGAACAGGGGGATTGGTTTCTGGGGTCTATGTTCCTGTTTTTGATGAACGGGTACTATTTTTCCAGCTTCAATTCCGTGCGCTATTACCTGGTGCTGGCCATTGCGCTCTACAGTATCAAGTATGTGCTTCGGGGTGAATACCTGAAATTCCTTCTGTGGATCCTGGCGGCATCGGCTTTCCACAAGTCGGTGCTGGTGGTGATCCCCCTTTACCTTGGCGCCAACTGGCTGGCGGGAATACGGCTGAAACGGTGGCATTACGCAGTGGGGACGCTGCTGGTTCTGAGCCTTGTATTTGGCAGGGACCTGTACCGCTTTGTTATTTTTAAGATATATCCCTATTATGAGAATTCCATGTTTGACACCGTGGAATACTCCCTGACCAATATCGTCAAATGCCTGGGGACGCTGGCGCTGTCCCTGATTTGCTACAGGACGTCCATACGGGACTGCCGCCGCAACCGGTTTTACTTTTTCCTGAATCTGGGCGGGCTGGCACTATATACCTGCGGGGCTTTTATTCCAGAAGTGTCCAGGGTGGCATACTATCTGGTAGTGCCCCAGATTTTCCTGATTCCCAACCTGCTTCGAGGTGTGGGGAATAAAAGTCTCAGGCGACTGCTGACGGCGGGAACGGCTCTGGCGTTTCTGGCATATTTCGCACTGTTCCTGCGTTCAGCCTATGACGTGAATGTCCGGCTGCTGCCATATCTGAACTGGATTTTTAACTAAAGGGGGGAAGAGGATACTGTGAAGAAACTAAACGACATACGAGTGGGAATACTGAAAATACCTATCACCAGAATTATTTTGCTGGTGGTGACGGATCTATTTGCGGTAATGGCCTCCTCAGCCCTGAGCCTGTATGTGCGGTATGAGTTCAGCTTCATGAGCATAGATCCGCAGTTCTGGAAAGCCATTCAGGACGCGTATCTGCTCAATGTGTTTGTGACGCTGGTGGTCTTTTATATTTTCCGTCTGTACAACAGCGTGTGGCGGTATGCCTCGGACACGGAGATGGTGAACGTGGTAATCGCTGTGACCATCTGCGCAGTGATGCAGCCTGTGATCTTCTGGCTGCTGGATACTTATGTGCCCAAAAGTTTCCCGTTTTTCTATGGGTTTTTCCTGGCCATATTTGCCGGGGGAGTAAGGTTCAGTTACCGTTTCCTGCGGATGGTACAGAATAAACGGCTGAATCACTTCAACGCGCCGGAACGTCAGAATTATATGATTGTGGGCGCGGGAGCTTCCGGCAACGCCATTCTTCAGGAGGTGCAGTCCAGCAAATATCTGAGTATGCATGTGGCCTGCTTTATCGATGACAATCCGGGCTGCCAGGGCAAATATCTGCGTGGAGTGCCCATTGTGGGGGGCCGGGAGAAGATTGCGGAGAGTGTGGATAAATTTGATATTGATGAAATCATCATTGCCATTCCCTCTGCCAGCCGTTCCGAACTAAAGCCCCTGCTGGAGATCTGTAAGGAGACTGGCCGCAGGATCCAGATCCTGCCGGGCATGTATCAGATCATCAAGGGAGATGTGAACGTGTCCAATCTGCGGGAGGTGCAGATCGAGGATCTGCTGGGCAGGGATCCCATAGAGGTCAATGTGGATGAGATCATCGGCTATGTGCAGAACAAGACCGTGCTGATCACCGGAGGAGGCGGCTCCATCGGCAGTGAATTGTGCAGGCAGGTGGCCAGGCACAGCCCCAGGTGTCTGATCATCCTGGACATCTATGAGAATAATGCCTACGAGATCCAGCAGGAACTGAAGCGGGATTATCCCGGGCTGGATCTGGTGGTGCTGATCGGGTCTGTGCGCAATACCAGAAGGGTGGACGAGATTTTCCGGAAATACCGGCCCGATATCGTGTACCATGCGGCGGCTCACAAGCATGTGCCTCTGATGGAGGACAGTCCCAACGAGGCCATCAAAAACAATGTGTTCGGCACTCTCAAGGTGGCGACGGCGGCGGACCGCTATGGCACGGGAAAATTCGTGATGATCTCCACGGATAAGGCAGTGAACCCCACCAATATCATGGGCGCTTCCAAAAGGATCTGCGAGATGGTGATCCAGAATATGAACCGTAAATCCCGGACGGAGTATGTGGCCGTGCGTTTCGGTAATGTGCTGGGCAGCAACGGCAGTGTGGTTCCTCTGTTTAAAAAGCAGATTGAGATGGGGGGGCCGGTGACGGTAACTCACCCCGATATTATCCGATACTTTATGACCATTCCCGAGGCTGTGTCCCTGGTGCTGCAGGCAGGCGCCTACGCCCGGGGCGGGGAGATTTTCGTGTTGGATATGGGGGAGCCCATGAAGATCCTGGATCTGGCCAGAAATATGATTAAGCTGTCCGGCTATCGGGTGGACGAGGACATCAAGATTGAGTTCACCGGCCTGCGTCCCGGGGAGAAGATGTATGAGGAACTGCTGATGCGGGAGGAGGGCCTGAAGGAGACCGCCAATCGGATGATTTATATCGGCAAGCCTATCGAATATGATGATGAATTGTTTGAGCAGCAGCTGGAGCGTCTGCAGGAGGCGTCTGTGACGGAGTCGCAGGACATCCGGGCGCTGGTAAGGGAGATGGTGCCCAGTTATCAGTATGAGGAATGAGGTATGGAGAAGGCGGGGGATTATGGCGAAGGCACGCTCCGGGCGGGTAATCATCCCTTGCTGGACGCGCTTTCGCTCGATTGGACACGTAGTGGTGCTAAGCTCGAAAATACCTCGCTAAGCACCAACGTGTCCAGACGGTCCTGCAAGGGATGATTACCCGCCCGAAGCTGGGAGTTGCAAGTCAGGGATGATTATACCCGCCCGGAGCTGGGCGTTGCAAGTCGGGGATGCTTATACCCGCCTGGAGCAGGGGGGGGCTGCAAGGCAGGAATGGTTACCTGCCTGGAGTCGGGTATTGTCTGTGAGCCGGGAATGGTTACCCGCCCGGAGTTGTGGTGGTTACTTGATTGGCCGGTGTGAAGGAGCAGAAGAGATGTATGTATATGTAAAGAGGGGAATGGATTTTGTGTTGTCGTTGCTGGGGCTGGTGGTGCTGTCGCCGGTGTTTTTGGTGCTGGTTATTGCAATAAAGATGGATTCAGCAGGGCCGATCTTTTTCCAGCAGAAGAGGGTGGGGGTACACAAAACACATTTTTCCATATTGAAGTTCCGTACCATGCGGATTGATACGCCCAAGGATGTACCCACTCATCTGCTGGAGAACCCTGAACAGTATATCACGAAAGTGGGGAAGTTCCTGCGCAGGACCAGCCTGGATGAACTGCCTCAGATCTTCAATATCCTGAAGGGGGATATGGCCGTTGTGGGGCCCCGGCCTGCTTTGTGGAATCAGTATGATTTGATCGAAGAGAGGGATAAGTATGGGGCTAACGACATCCGTCCCGGTCTCACCGGCTGGGCCCAGATCAATGGCCGAGATGAACTGGAGATTCCGGTAAAGGCCCGGTTTGATGGGGAATATGTGGAAAAAATGGGTCTGAAGATGGATCTGCGATGCTTTTTTGGAACCTTTATCAGTGTGTTTCGGGGAGACGGCGTGGTGGAGGGCGGCACTGGAGCCATACATGAGGCGGAAAAAGCCGGGAAAAGAGAGTAGACTGAAGGTTTCGATGGGAAGTTTTTAAACAGCAGCGACATTAGAACAGTGCAAGATTGGATCAGTAGAAATATCAGGTCGGTAGAGATATTAGTTCAGTAGAGATATTAAATCAGTAGGTCATTGGATTAGCAAAGAGATTGGAATGAAGAATGAAACGTATTTTGATTGCGGGCGCAAACAGTTATATCGGCACCAGCCTGGAGCGTTATCTTTTTGAGTATAACGCCTCCCAGGGAAGAGAGTGGTACAGGGTGGACACCATATCTCAGCGGGACAGCCTGTGGGAGGATTATGATTTTCGTGGGTATGACGCGGTATTTCAGGCCAGCGGCATCGCTCATGTGGATACGGGAACGGTATCCCAGGAACAGCAGACTCTGTATTACCGGGTGAACTGTGACCTGGCGGTAGCCACTGCCAGAAAGGCCCAGGCGGCGGGGGTGGGGCTTTTTATCTATCCCAGCAGTATCATTGTCTATGGAGACAGTGCCCCCTATGGAAAAAACCGTATGATTACCCGGCAGACCCCGGTGGGTAATTCCCACTTTTATGGCCACAGCAAGATCCGGGCGGAGGAGGAGCTTCGCAGGCTGGAGTCAGGGGCGCTTTCGGAGGAGGAGCTTCGCAGGCTGGAGTCAGGGGCGCTTTCGGAGGAGGAGCTTCGCAGGC
>JAAWKU010000076.1 GCA_022797535.1 Lachnospiraceae bacterium
TGACTTTCAGTAAAATGACGCCGGATGAATTTTCAGTCTGCAAGGCGGAGGAGGGAGGCGATGCGGTGGCATCGTTGACCGACGACAACGCGGCAGATGCAAATTCAGGCAAGTCATTTTGCGAAATGTGAACGATACGGTACACTAGTCCCGCTGCAGTTCTGCCGCCAGCGCTGCCACACCGCTGACAGGGCTGGTGAGGAAGTGTCTGCGCTCCTCCTCGTCAAAGCCTGCGGCTGCCCGCGCCATGGAAGCCTGTGCCAGCACTACAACGTCATTGTTCTGCGCCAGCGATTTCAGCGCGCTTCCCACAATGCGGTCGTACTCTGCCTCCTTCCCTTCCGCCAGAAGACTGCCCACATTCTCAATCAGCTTTGCGTCGATGGCAATCTCTCTGCTCAGTTCTGCCGCCTTGCGGGCAATCAGCTCTGTGGTGGGGCCGATCGTGGACTGCAGTGTTGCCGCCACGCCGATTTTTGTAAACGCCACCGCTCTCTCCGCCATGGGCTCATCAATGCGTAGGGCGGGAATCGAGAGGACTGCCCTGCCCTCCTCAAAAATGCCGCCGATGGAAGAGCACGCGCAGAGTATGATGTCCGCCCCTGCAGACTGTGCCAAAAGCATCAGCATGTGCAGGCGGCAGCGCACACCCGGCGTGATCTTTCCCGCCTGATTGATCTGGGGGAGCATGCTGTCATCCAGCAGATTGATGACCTCCACCTGACCGCAGGCTGCCAGGATTTCTTTTTTCAGAGCCGGTATCGTCACCGGCGTGGTGTGGATCACTGCTACTTTCTTCATTTATCCTCCAACAGATTCGTTTCTGTCACTTCGCCGTCGGCGGAGATCCGGATCGTCTTGATCTCAAACGCCCCAAAGGCGAGTCTAACTTTTTCTTCCAGACCAAATACGGTGAGCGCTGTATCGCAGGCTCTCCCCGCAGTCTCCACGAGACGCAGCACCATGTCTGCGCTGCCGTCCTCCGCCTCTTTTAACACAGTCACAAGGACATTTTCTGCCTCCACGGAGAGGAAGGACGCACGCATGGGAAGTTCTCCCTGGTGGTAAGTCTCGAACAGCGCGATGGCCTTTTCGTTCAGCATACGGCTGCGCTGTACTGTCTTTGCAGTCTCCCAGCTCCCGTCATGGGGATACAGCCCCCAGTCAAAGTGCTGTACCCCCTGGTCGATATAGACATACTCCAGGTTTTCGTCCGGCACATAGGGCTCGTGATTACAGTAGATCGGGCTGCGCAGTACTGTGAGGGAGAGTTCCTTATGCTTTACGGAGAAGCTGGACTTTCCGTCATTCAACAGGGACAGTCCCTGCTCCAGCGTGCCAAGTCCGGGATTTGCCCCCTCCACGTCCACGAAGTTCTGCATGGGATACTCTTCCCCGTCAGGCTCTCTCTGGGCTGCGCCATAAGGAATTTCACCGGTGGTACGCAGATAGTTCAGATTCAGCGGAAACTGCAGCTTTAACATGCTGAACTTCTCATGCCAGTCCACCCTGGTCTGCACCCGGATAAAATCCAGTTCCCTGTAAATATTGTAATCCTGCACGATGCGGGAGCTGCCATAGGCGCTGATCACCCGGATCACACACTTGACAGGACCTTTCTCCACACACTTGACGCGCACTGCCGTGAACTGTCCCGCCTTTGTGTCGAAGATGCGCACTGCGTGGGACCAGGTATCGCTGGGATCCTCCATCACCACCGGCACTGCCGCGGGCGCGCTGAAGTATTCTGTCCCATCATTCTTCTTTTTTAAGGAAGTGATATAACCGGTCTTTTCGTCAAATGTGACCGAAAACCAGTCATTTTCCGCATAGGTGTCCGTGCAGGTCACATCCGCAAACGACTCGGACTGACTGCGGACAGCCAGACGATAGGTTGCATACCCCATGGAAGGCAGATCCGCCACAAAGCACAGACGGGTCCTGCCGTTGCTGGAGGATGCGGACTGCACCTGCTGCAAGGGAATCTGTCGATCGTTCTCATCCAGCAGGACCGTGCCCTCCTTCAGACACGGGGACTCGATTTCCACCTCGAATCTGCCGGCAAAGGCATTCGGGTTCATCACCACCAGCGGTCGCATGCCCTCCTCCATGGGAATGCCGATGTGCCAGGAAATCGCCTGCACGGCGGCATTTAATCCCTTTGCAGCCGCGTCCAGGGCTGCGCCGTAGCTTTCCCGGGCGTCGTCGTAGGCGGGCTCAATGCTGGTGCCGGCCATAATGTCGTGAAACTGGTTAAACAGCACATTCTTCCACGCCTGGGTGTATCTGTCCAGCGGATATTTTCCGACGGACATGTGCTTTGCCATCACGGAAAGTTTCTCCGCCATGATCAGACGGTTCTCCGCCAGCCGGTTCCAGCGCTTCACGCCGGAGTGTACGCTGTAACAGCCGCTCGCGTGGTGCAACAGATCCCCCGTCACGACGGGCAGATCTTCGCCGCTTTTTTTCACGGCCTCAAAATATGCGTCGGGATGAGAAAGTTTTAACTTTGGCAAATCCTCCCGTTCATTCAAAGCCCGGATGGAATCCAGGTTTCTCCTGGTGGGACCGCCGCCGTGGTTCCCCACGCCGTAGAAACACATGGCAATGCCGTCGCCGCTCTTGATCTTTACGGCGCAGCGGCGAACATGCTCCTCGATCTCCTCCGGCCAGGTGCAGTACTCATACGGAATCCGAAAGGCAGTCACCTCAGAGCCGTCCCTGGAGATCCAACGGAAAGTTTCTCCCTCCAACCCCTTCTCATGACAGCCCGGGCGCATGAACACATAATTGTCCATGCCGGATTTTTTCAGGATCTGCGGCAGCATGCCGTTATGTCCGAAGCTGTCCACGTTATAGCCCGTATGGGCAGTCACGTCGAATTTTTCCCGGAAATAGCGCTGGGCGTACAGTCCCTGGCGGACAAAGGATTCCCCGCCGGGAATGTTGCAGTCGGGCTGTATCCACCAGCCTCCCACGATGATCCATCTGCCTTCCCTGACCCTTTCCCGGATTTCCTCAAACATGGAGGGCTCGTTCTCCTCCACCCACTCATAGTAAGAGGCGGCGCTGCAGGTAAAGAAGAAGTCGTCGTACTCTTTCATGCGATCCAGCGCGGAGCGGAAAGTCGCCTTGATCTCCTGATATCCTTCCTGCCACTGCCACTGCCATACCGGATCCAAATGCGCGTTTCCGATCATATACAATGTCTTATCCTTTTCTCTCATTTTTTCAGTCCTTCCATTCCAACAAATTAACAACCTGCGCACATGCCTCCTCCGGACGGATCTTCAGGGTCAGAATCTCATGCTTTCCGATGGTGACCGGATAGCTCTTTTGCCCTACCCGCACCCGGCAGGCTGTCGTCTGTCCTTCACATTCCAGAAGGCGCAGGATGACAGCCTCGTCATCCTCACACTTCTTCATCAGCACAAGTCTGACATTTGCCTGATCCACCCCGGCAAAGCTGCGGTTCTCCGCTTTCTGCGCTCCCCTGTGGGCGCTGTCTGCCAGACAGGCATATGCGCCGTGGAGTTTTTCTGCCATGCGGTACATCTCCGCCTTGGGCAGTCTCTCCTGATGGGGTCTCAATACCAGGGAAAAAGTAGTCTCTCCCTGATCCATGTACTGATAGCTTTCGGTCTCATTCTCCCAGTCGGGGGTGCAGTTCCCCTGTGCGTAGATGGCACTGCGGCAGAGCGTCAGCTGCAGAGCGCCGTCGTCCATATTAAAGGCGTACTTGCCGTCATTTGCGATATAGAGACCTGCCCCCGCCTCGTCCGTCACGTCCACAAAGCGCTGCATGAAATACTCTGCCTGGTCCTTTGCCCCAATCTCTCTTGTATAGGTGCCGTAGGCTGTCTCAACTTCGGTATGGCAGTGCGCCCTGCCCAGCGGATAAGCAGCCTTCAACAAGGTCCATTTGTGGTTATAGGTCAGACGGTTCTCCACCCGCAGTTCCTTTTCCCCTGCGCCCAGGGAGTAGAGCTGTTCTAACAAAGTCGCGCCCAGACGGCTGCGGACGCGGATCACCTGGCGGATGGGACCGCTTTCCACCTTGTGGATGGAGACGAAGGTGAACCGCTCCCCGGTCTTTTCGAATTTTCTGTTCTGCAGACCGCCCCAGGCGTCTCTCTGATCCAGATATACCTGAATATGGGCAGCTTTTTTCAAAGGATTATACCCTGTGGTCTTATCCGTGAGGGACACAAGCTCCCCGGTTTCCGCTGCAAACCTGGCACAGATCAATTCATTTTCCAGCACCAGCGCCTCCGGGTTCATGATCTCCATGTGGTTGTTATAACAGAGCGACGGCTCTCTTTTGACTGTCCTGTAAACCGCAAAACCGCAGGAAGGAATCTGTGCCCGGAAAACAAATCTGCGCCTGCCGCCCAGGGTAGAATGGCGGACCTTGGTATCCGTGTGGATCCGCTGGTAGGGAATCTCCCCGCCCGCCGAATCCAGCAGCGTCAGCGGCGACTGACAGAACCACTCCAGTTCCACCTCCACCAGATCGTCAAAATCCTGTCCGCCTGTGTGGAACAGCAGCAGCGGAAAGCCCTCCCCTGTCGTGTCCATCTGGTTTGCCATGTTCTGCAGCGCCAGCGCCCGGATCGTTCCGGCTTCCGCGCAGGCAAGCCCCAGCTGCATCATGGCCTCCTCCCTGGCGGACTTGATGACGGTGCCGCCCATGGTGTCATGGAACTGGTTGAACAACACATTCTTCCAGAGCTTCTCCATCTGCCCGGTCTGCCGCATCCAGCCACAGCCCATCAAGTGAGCCATGGACATCAGCGTGTCAGCCTCCATCAACCTGGTCTCTGCCAGACGGTTTCTTTGTTTAAAGGCGCCGTCGTTGGAATAACAGCCATCGTTTACCTTCTCAAAGGCACCGGTCAGCACCGGCAGTTCCCAGTCCTTGATGTCCTCCAGAAATTCCGTATAGCTGGAAAACTTTAAGTGCACATCGGGGAAGCTGTATTCCAGCGCCTGAATGCTCCTGATATTCTCAATGGTAGGACCGCCGCCGTGGTTGCCCACGCCGTAGCAACAGGGCATTCTGTCATACCCCTGTGTCCGCTCCAGTGTCATGTTCACATTTTTTACTGTGGGATCGTGGAACCAGGTGGTATACTCCGCCGGCAGGCTGATGGCGCTGACCCGGCTGCCGTCCTCACTCTCCCAGGTAAATACAGGGGTGTCCAGACGGGGACGCATAAACACATAATGATCCATACCGCTCTTTTTCAGGATCTGGGGCAGGTTGGGGTTGTGGCCGAAGCTGTCCACATTGGAACCGATCTTTGCGGTTTTGCCAAACCGGCTCTGCAGATACCGCTGCCCGTAGAGCCCTTCCCGCACAAAGGCTTCACCGCAGGGCAGGATGCAGTCCGGCTCCAGAAACCAGCCGCCGGTCAGTTCCCATCTGCCCTCCGCCACACGCTGTCTGATCTCCTCAAACATCTCCGGCAGAAGCGCCTCGATCCATTCAAAAAATGCGGTGGATGTACTGGAAAATATAAACTCCTCAAATTCGTTCATCCGGTCAAGCGCTGATGCATAGGTGGATTTGACCTCCTGCATTCCCTCCTCCCAGGTCCAGAACCACACCGGGTCAATGTGGGAATTTCCGATCATATATAGTTCCTTCTTGTTCATGAAAGAGCCCTCTTTCCTTTCTGACGCTTTCGTATTTTTGTTTATATACATTTGTCATTCCTTACCAGATCTTCTGCGTCCGCACGCCCGCGCCCCATTCCTCCAGCGCCTTCTGTGCGGAGATCCGTATCGCCCTGCAGGGGCAGGAAAGCATCTGTTCCAGCGCCTCCCTTCCGGCCTCATCCGATAACCGCGCCAGACTGCGACACAGAATCAGCCGCAGGATCCAGAGCCGCTCCGTTATCAGACTGCCGTCCTCCTGCATGTCCGCCGCCTTCTCGAACTCAGGCAGCGCCAAAAGGCTGTGCAGCAACGGAATCCATTCCTTCTGACCGCCGTGCTCTGCCGCGTAGGCAAACGTTTCTATATAGTGATAGATCCCGTCCCTGATTTCCTGATAGTTCCTCTCCTGTGCAGTCAGCAGGGACAGCACCTGTCTCAATACCAAAAGCGCCTCCTCCGCACCGGACAATCCCAGCAGGTTCAGCTGGTACACCAGCTCCGGCATCACGCCGTGATCCGGCAGAAGCTGTGCACACATGGTGGATGCCTTCCGCCCGGGCAAAACACCTCCCGCCAGCTGTCTCTTGATCCTGTCCGCATATTCCTGCACGTCCTCATTGCAGCCATGCCAGATGCAAAAGCCGATCAGAAGCTGCCGGGTGTCCTCGTCTTTCTCCCGCGCCAGGCGCTGTCTCAAAGCAGGCAGCGCCTCCTTCTCATCTGCCAGAAGCACCACAAGGCTCTCTGCCTGCACCTGCTCTGTATACGTAAAAGGCACGTCCACCCAGTGCGTCCTGGAGTCCGCACGAAGGCTGCTGACCGCCGCAGCCACGTCCGTCCGGGCAGGCGGCAGCGTCAGGGGATCGTCCGACAGCTCACACAGCAGCCGGCGCCTCTGGGCGTCTGACAGCTGTTCCGGCAGCAGGCCCATTGACAGACTGGCTGCTGCCAGACCCCCCATCACGGCGCCCTGATGCATCAGATCCGGCTGCATACGGATACTGGGAAAAACGTTGTGCGTGGCCCCCACCGCCTTTCCCAGCACATAGAGCCCCCCGATCCGCCGCCCCTGCGCATCGCAGGCAAGCAGGGCGGACAGCGGGATCTGAATCTGCACCTGGGGCGGCAAAATACCGCAGTAGACACAGTCCGCGTCCAGCTTTCCCTTGGGGTCATAATTGGAATAACAGGTGTACAGCGCGTCCGGATAGGTCTGGAAACGCATCAGATCCCTTAAGTCCAGCGCCCTCTCTGTGCGGATATGCCGGCTCTCTCGCATGCTCACATATCTGCCGTGATCGAAAGTATTTTCTCCCCGCCTCCGAGCCTGGATAATAAACCGGGTCATATCTGCGGGATCCGACGACACCACCATGGTAGAAAAATTGTTCCGATAGGTGTTTACCCCCGTGTACTGTGCCAGGGAAGCCCAATAGGTAATACAGTCCCTCTGTGAGCCGTAGACCGAATCCGCCCCGGCATACACCGCCAGATCCCCGTCCCCGGTGGCATCCAGAAAGATTTCTGCATCAAACCGAATCCTGCCGCTGTCCCCCGCTGTCAGGACGCCGCGAAGCCGTCTGCCCTCTGCCTCCTCACTCCAGACTGCCCCATAGCAGAGCTGTCCATAGTAAATCTGCACCCCCGCTTCCAGACAGAGCTTTTGCAGCACCCATGCGCGCACTCCCGGATGAAAATCGTCGGTATGGCTCCAGATGCCCTGTCTCCTGGGAAGCCCCAGCTGTTCCATATACCGGCTGGTTTCCCGGTCAATCTCCCGCACAGCCCGGAACCGGTTCCCGAACCAGTATGTGCTGACACCGCCCACCGTGGAGGTCCCGCCCAGCACATACTGGGGCTCGATGAGCACAGTCCGGGCTCCGCCTCTGGCAGCGTGCAGCGCCGCGAGAGCGCCTGCCGTTCCGCCGCCTGCGACCAGCACCTCACAGCTTTCTGTCTTTGCAGCGCTTTGGACTGTGTCCGTCCACTCGGTGAGCGTCGCCATTCTGTCATCCACAGGCTTCATTAAGGGCGCAAAGCGTCCCAGCGCAAGAGCCGGATTTTCCTGCTTTTGCTGTGCAAAGGCAAACATTGCCTTCTCCTGCAGACAATGGAGCAACCTCGCCGCTGACCTCTGTCCGTCCGCTCCCTTTCGAATCTCCTCCGCACAGGCTGTCACGGTCAGCAGCCCGAAGCCGTCCTGCCCCTCCTCCTGCAGCAGCACCCGATAATCCCACTCCTGCCAGGCAGTACCGGCTTCTTCCAGAAAAACCCGTTCACATTCCACGCCGAACATACCGCCCTTGGCTGCAAATCTTGCAACTTTTCTATCATTCCGGGAAACACAATCCAGAAAGATCACGCCGTAAAGCAGCCCAATCCCCAGCTTCCGGCAATATTCCTCCAGATATATCTTGGTTTTGTCCGGCTGCAGCAGACTGCCGTCCCAGACTTCGTCCGGAAAAAAAGCGGCGATCTCCTGGTCCGGCTGCCATAAAAAGGTATCGCAGAGCTCCGGCAGCAGGCAGGTTCCCGGCGCTGCCAGCAGTACCCGGCTTTTGTCCTGTGCCAGCCTGCTGCCTTCCCGCAGGGATTCCATGCCGCCGCCAAAGAATATATATTCTGTCTGCATCAGAATCGGAATTTCCTCCGCTCTTGGTTCCTTCATTTTAATAATGGTACTCCTCAAAGAAAGTCTTAAACCACGGGTTATAGTAATTGGCGAACGCCATTTTTGCCTCCTTTAACCGCTGGTCTGCGTCGGCGATCAGCTGTGCGTTCACATGTCCAAAAGTATAGAAGTCATAATGTCTTGCGGTGATCTTGTCCAGCGTCTCAAACCATGCCGCCTCGTCGGAGCCGATCTTCTGGCAGAAACCGCCCCAGACTGCATCGCCCGCAATCAATAGCCGGTATCCCCCCGCCGTCACATCGAAGCTGACGGAGCCCATGGTGTGACCGGGCGTGTAGATCGCTTCCACTGTCAGATCCTCCCCCTGCCAGATGTCTCCCTCCTCAATCTTTCCGTCCACCTTGCAGGGCGTGAACTGGGTGCCATACAAAATAGCCGCCGATGTCCTGTCAGAGTCGCCTGTCTCCACCTGCTCTATATCCTTTTCGTGCAAATACAGCCGGCATCCGAACTCCTCCTTCCACAGATGCGCCGCGCCCACATGGTCATAATGCCCGTGTGTGCCCAGAATCCATCTGATCTGAGCCGGATCTGCCCCGGCTTTCCGGATATTGGCTTTGATCTGGTCATAGCCCTCCGGCGTGCCGCAGTCGATGAGAAACCACCCCTGCGTTCCTTTGACCAGATATACTGTAGCGTCAAAAAAATGTGTCAGGCCGGGACCGCCCACCTGATAGATATTATGTAATAATTTCATCCCTCACATACCTCCTTTATTCCAGTGTGCTGACTCGATAATATCTGGCGAAACTCCCCAGAATAAATTTACATCGGCAAGGCGGAGGAGAGAGGCGATGCGGCGGCATCGCTGACCGACGCCAACCCAGTCCGATGGGAATTCAGGCAAGGAGATTTGCCTGAATATAACCGAGTCAGCACACTTGTCTCCGCCATATCATAAAACTGAAAACTGCCCTTTTGATACAGATCGCGGTAGGCCTTGATCCCCACTGAGATCGCCGCATAGTCGCCGATCATCTCTCCCAGACTGGCGGGCACGATCTTACATGCCCCCCTGGAAGCCGCCAGCGCCTCCAGCTCCAGAACCCGGTACATCTCCTTGTCCAGCACTTCCTTCTGTCTACCGTATATGCTGCCGATCACAATGACCTGTGGATTCAGAATATCGATCAGCACAGAGAGCCCTCTGCCCAGATATTTCCCTACGATGTCATAAATCTCCGCTGCCAGCGGATCGCCCGCATGGAGCGCATCTGCAATCGTCTTGCCTGATATGGTATCGAGCTGATCCTCGCTCTGACAAAACAACGGCGGATTTCCTGCCCGGATCGCCTCCAGCGCTTTCATTCTGCCAAGGCGGGCAATCCCGCCGCCGCTGCAGAAGCCCTCAAACGAACCGTATTTCCCATACCCGTAAGGGCCGTCGTCCTCCATGCGGATATGCCCGACCTCCCCGGCCAGTCCGCAGCTTCCGCTGTAAAGCTCATTGTTTAAGATCAGACCCGCTCCCATGCCGGTTCCAAAGGTGAGAAAGATCATGTTCCTGCTCCCCCGGCCAGCCCCCAGGGACCACTCTGCCAGAGCACAGGCATCCGCATCATTCTGGATCATAACCGGCACGCCAAAGGTTCTTTTTAACGGTGTAAACACATCGGCGTGATCCCATTTGGGGAGGTTTGGCGGCGACAGGATCAATCCTTTTTCCGCATCCAGCGGACCGCCGCAGGAGATGCCGATGGACATCAGCCTCCACTCGGGATTTTCTTGCAATTTATCTGCAATGATGCTGACAACCCCCTGCATGACATTGTCAAAGCACTCTGTATCGGTCTCCATTCTGACCTTATCCAGAAATTCGATCTCTTCCTCCTTCATATGTGCAAAGGAAACGGCACACTTCGTTCCTCCGATGTCAATTCCCGCAACCACCTTCATCTGCTCTCCCTCCTCAAATTGAATCCTTCCGCTTCCACCCGGTCCAGATCGCCTTCCGCCCTGACCATCCGCTCCTCCCCGGGCAGGAGGCTCAGATAGTTATCCTCCCAGTAAACCGGCTCTCCCTCTTCCTTTTTCAGGAACACAAACAGGGCGGCGATCTCCCCGGCATTGATGATCCGGACAGCGCCTTTTTCCTTTTCTATTTTCAGCACAGACTCCCTGGTCCGAAATACTTCCCCCAGATCGCCGGTCAAGGTAAACAAATATTCGTTTTCTGCCAGTACGCGCTCATCTCCCTGCGCTTTCAGTCTCAGCCGCAGCAGAGCCAGCATATGAGGCGTTTCCTCCAATTTCCAGCAAAAGGTTCCCGCCTGGCAGGCTTTCGCCCCCAACTCGCCCAGGCTGTAGTGTTCCTCTTTCAAGAGTCTGCCTTCCAGCGTCCACAGCTGTGCCGTGACCATATAGCCGCCGTGACTTTCCTTCTCTGTCTCCGGCAGGTTTCCCGCTGCAAAGAGGGTTGCTTTCAGCTCGTCCTTCCCTGCCAGGGAAGCGCTCTCAAAGGAAGCGTTCACCAGCCAGGGAGCGTAAACCCTGCGCGCCCCGTAGTAAACCGGTTTGGGATTGCCATAATAATCCAGCGCGGAGGTGCAGAACAGATTCGGATACGGCTCATTAAACTGCCACGGGAAGATTCCGCTGCAGTGGAACGCTCTGCGTCTGCTGCATTCCATCGCGTATTTCAGGCCTTCATACTGCATGTACTGACTGGCGAGGCGAATCTGCTCCACGTCGGTCAGATTGCCGCCAAAGGTTTTCTGGACCAGCGGTTCGTTGTTCCACCAGGCGCCTCTGTGAAAGTAGACCGGATTGTCCTTGGACGCGGGCAGCAGATGCTCCGGCGCCACATTTCGGTAGAGCGCCCGGGCGCTGGTCATACCCTCCACGCCAAACTCGGAATGCAGCAGGCAGGTTCCTTTATTGTAGAGCTCATAGTGTCTCTCCAGCCCCTGATGCTCCCACGGGCCATGGACATCGTACAGCTGATCCGGACACTTTTCCAGATTTTCAAAGGAGTTTAGAAATACGCCGCCGGAGGGGGAAGTGGGAAGCCACTTGCGTCCCGGATCCCATCGGCGAACCGCGTCCCCCATGACCTTCACCAGCGGATTGTCCGCATCTACCGGGGTTCCGTCATCATACTGCAGCTCATTGCCGCCGCACCAGACTGCCAGCGCCGTATGGTTCCGCTTCATCTTAATAATCGTCTCCGCCTGTGATCCCAACAGCTGTTTGTATCTCTCTGCCATCGAAGGCCTGTTGTCAATGCCGGAGCTGGAGAGAATGAACTCCTGCCAGACCAGAATGCCGGCCTGGGCGCACATCTCATAGAAGGAATCCCGCTCGATCAGACCGCCGCCCCAGACCCGGAACATATTGACCCCCGCCTCCTTCGCCAGACGGATCAGATGCGCCACCTTTTCTGTGGCAGCCGCCCCGTAAAAGAGGTCTGCGGGAACCCAGTTATAGCCGTTGATAAATACAGTTCTGCCGTTTAATTTCAGCAGAAACCGTCCCCTTTCATCGGTGACGCCCTCATTCGGTACAAAGGCAATCTCCCTGATCCCCCGCTTTGTCCTGCGGGTGTCGGAAAGCTCATTTAACCTGTCATACAACTCCAGCCAGACTTCATGCTCAAAGGCTTCGCCCTGGCCGTTGCACCACCAGAGCCGCGGATTCTTTACCGTAAATTCACAGATAAATTCATCTTCCTGCCCGACCACACCCCTCACCTGCTGTTCCCCAAAGGCAAGCCTGTATGCACAGCCCCGGGCCTGCCTGGTCCAGACCTGCACCGTCACCTTTGCCTCCTCCCCGGAGACCAGACAGGTGTCGATCAGCCAGTCTGTGATCACAGCCTCCCCTGTGATCTTCAGATACGCATCCTGCCAGATCCCCTGATGAACCATTCTGGGGCAAAAATCCCACCAATACGTCATTCTGGACTTGTGGGTGTACACCAGGCTGGTCTTTCCCACCTGGGGCTGCTCAAAGGGCGCCGGTTCGATCACCACCGCGATGAGATTCAGCTCTCCATAGCGCAGGCTTTCTGTCACATCCCAGCGCCATGGAATGAACATCCCCTCCTGTGTTCCAATAGAGCACCCGTTCAAAAAGATCTCGGAGGCATAGTCGATCCCCTCGAAACAAAGCTCGATCCTCCTGCCCTTTGCTTCCTCCGGTATGAAAATCTCCTTGCGGTACACCCATGTTCTGGCAGATGCCCATTCTCCCAGCCTGGTATTGCATTCATAATGAGGATCGGGGATCAGTCCGTTTGTCACCAGATCCTGCATCACACTGCCGGGCACCGTTGCCGGATACCACCAGCGCACATCGGCGGTGTTCGGTTTCACGGAATCGCGCCATACCCAGTCCATTCCCACAAATTCTTTCATTTTCCAGTCATTTCCGTTTAAGCTGATTTTATCTACTGTGTTCATTCTGTTTCCTGCGCTCCGTCCCTCTTTTTCTGTCCGATCACACAATTCAGCCTCCCGCGCTATGAGCGTTACTGTTCACGCCCATCCGTTTTCAGCGGACTTTTAGATAGTGCCGGCGTAGTAACCTTTGACCGCCAACATGGCGGCTCCTGCTGCCGCCTCTTCCTTCCACACGCCAAACGTCACCGGCATGCCAAACAACCGCTCCACTTCCTGTGCCAACAGCCGGTTTTTCCGGATACCGTTGCCGCTGGCTGCGATCCGTCTGCGTCCCTCCCGCAGCTTTGGCGGAAACGCCAGATACAGCTGGTGCAGTTCCCGGGCCATACCGGTCACATAGGCCTTCACCAGATCCGACGGATGGAAATTCTCCTCTGTCAGATTCTGCACGCTGCCAAAACAGCCGTTTTCCCCCCGCGTACCGTAGAGGCCCGGCGCAACAACCAGCGTTGTCTCCTCCGCTGCCAGCTCCAGGGCTGCCAGCTTATCATAGGCATCAATCTTCACACCGGTAAACAGCTCCACCGTCTCCTCAAAAAAAGCGGCAAGTTTCTCATAAACCTTACCGCCGTTTACAGACGCCTGCACATACAGATAATTCTGTCTGGTAAACGGTCTGATCTCACCGAGCTGTATGGGTTCCAGCTCTGCTGCCATCACGGAAACCTGCGAGCCGGTTCCCACATTGATGCTGACCACATCACCACCCTCCCCGGCCGCCGCATAGAAACTTGCCTGATTATCCCCGACCGCAGGCATCACCGGTATACCCCGGTAAAAGCCTGCCGCCTCATGCGCTGCCGCAATCTGCGGGTAAAACCGGGTATCCACCCCGGCGGCTTTCAACGCGCCGAAATCAAAGTCCCCCGCCGAAAGGTCAAAGCCCCCAACGCTTGCCGCGATGCTGCAGTCTGTCCCGGTCTCTGCAATGCCGCACAGCCGCATGACCAGGTAATCCCCAATGTTTACCATGCCCACGGCTTCCGCGGGAATCTCCCCCCTCTTGTCCAGCACAAAATGCGTCACGGTTCCATAACCCGGATACATCAGATACCCGCTCTTTTCGGAAAGCCATTCTGCTGCCTCCATCCCTTCGAAAAGCTCTCTTCCGCACGCTTCCTTCCATGTATAGTAAGGCGACACTGCCCTTCCTTCCCGATCCACATACAAGATACCATGCATCTGTGCAGACACGCCGATCACGCCGATGCCAATATTCTGTTCCAATATCCAATCCAGCTTCTCTTTGACCACAGACACAATGCGGTCCGCATCCTGTCGAAATCCCCCTTCCAGAAAGTGGTTTGGAGCGCTGACACTCTCCCGTATCCTGCCGCTCTCCTGATCGTATAAAACCAGACAGATCGAGGTCGTCCCGATGTCTATTCCGATGGCTTTCATGGCGTTTCCTCCCTATTGGCAATGTGCCCCATAGATCACTTCGAGAAATGCGTCCTCCGTGCAGGCAGCCTTCACAAACTTCATGCCTGCCGCCTCCTGTTCCTCCCAGTCTGCCGCCCGGCCGTCTATCCGAATCTCCTCGGGGCTTACTCTGGTAAATAGCCCAAACGTTCCCGCGTCACTCACCCGAAGGCAAAGCCGGTCAGCATGCTCGTGCACCACATTGATGCAGCCTGTGGGAATGAACTTCTCCAGAATGCCGGCCGGACATACATCCCTGGCGGGCAGCAGCAGGAAAATCTCCGCATCGCCGCTGTCCAGCGCAAACGTATATTCTGTCTGCTCCGTCAGGCAGAACAAACTGCGGCGCTTGTGCCCCCAGACATACCATTCCCGTCCTTTCAGCCCCGGAATATCGGAAATCCGGAGGCTCCCTCCGGACTGCTCCTGCTTTTCCCCGATATGGAAGGCCGCAACCACATAGCCGTCCCGGTAGCGGTTATAGATTTTGAATACACCGCCATTTCTGACCGGATCTTCAAACAGGCAGTCGCAGGTCGGCACTCCTGTGTCCTCACAGCGAATGACCGTCCCGTCCTTTCTGATCAGCGGCCATATGTAAGCCGGGTCTGTCCTGCCCGTGGGATCGCTGGTGTAGACCGGACCGCCGCTGACTGCACGCAGCACTGCATTCTGCCAGTTCTCTGCATGATCGCTCCAGAACATATCCCAGTCATTCCAGTAAAATTGTCCCTGAAGCAGGGAGTTAAACGCGTTCTGGACTGCATGCTCCCTGAAACCATGCTCCACCTGCGGCACAAAATCATCACTGCTCCTCGAAACCGCGCTGCTGGGACGATTCCACATGTCCTCGCTCGCCATGCCCATGCAGTTGATGATGGCATTGTCAAAATGCATCGCCGCGGAAGCGTTCAGCCCCGTCTGCACTGCCTTTGACGCTTCCCCGTATGATCTCCTGCCCCTATGAAAGAGGGAGATGGCGCTCTGCCCGTCAACCTTCACAAAATCAATCCCGCATTGATTTCTCAGATAGTGATGCCAGATATCGTAAAAGCGAAAAGCCCTCCCTGCTTCCGCTGCCGGAACAATGCGGCCGTCGGGAAGTCTTTCACACCCTTCATACGACTCACGCAGTGCTCCAGTCCCATGGGAAATTTATCCCCGGCCGCATCCAGCCCCAAAAGCACCTGCCTGTCATAGTCGGCGTTCAGCCATCCGTCATCAATCAGCGCCCACTTAACGGGCACCTGTTTTTCTTTGAATTCCGCCAGTTTTCTGCAGATTCCTTCCGCAGAAACCTTGTGATAAAAAGCGTCCCAGCTGCACCAGCCGAATTTCTCAAACACAGCCGGAAATCTGCGGTTTCTGCGCAGCATGGCTGTCCTGCCGGTCAGCTCCAGCGCATAGGAGACCGCATCTTCACAGCACTGATAAGGATCCTTTCCCCATGCATATGCCAGACAAATATCACTGACCGCGTTCCTGCCGCTGCAGTTGGACGCGGTTGTGACACAGATCCCGTTTTCCATGCCGGACAGATCCGTGCGGTACTCCCTGCCGCATACGGCGAGCACTGCCAGGTAGTTTTCTTCCCCTCTCAGCAGCAACAGCTGGGTCCGCCGGGGAATCTCTGCGAAGGCGGCCGGAAACGCAGGCCGGATCCACCAGTCCTTGTGCTGGTAGATTGCTGTCATCTTCTCCGCGCCAGCAATCTGCATGGCACAGGAAACGCCCTTTTCAGCGTCCAGATACTCCTGCGGGCCGAAAAAAGGCTCCTTTGCCTCCTGTTTTCCTTCGATCAGCAATGCACCTGCCTGCCCTTTCTGCACCAGCCGCACCGCTGCCGTAAACCGCATGCCCTCCTCCGTGATTTTTTTCGGAAAGGTCAGACACATATTGTCATCCGTCTGAACCAGATATTTTTCTTTCATCATCTAATCACTTTAGCCTCCATGGTTCTACTTTGCGGAATCTCAAATCTGTGCGTGAATGCCCGCATTTTGGGTTTCAGATAAGATATGGACATCTGTGTTTTCTTCGCGCCCTTTACTTTATAGGAATTGGCCACATCCTGTACAATCCCAAAATAGCGGGGATATTTCTGAATCAGCATGCCGCCCAGCACAATCCGGCGGGGATCCAGAACATTGATCAGATTGCTGACTGCAACGCCCAGATAAAAAGCTGACTGATTGAGGAGGGAAATGATCAGAAGATCCTTCTTCTCCACCATCTCCAACACATCTTCAATCTCCAGCCGGTCTCGCTTGTCATACAGCGGATGTCCCGGCTCTTTCTCCAGTTCGTTTCGCAGATCTCTCAAAATCGCAATGCCGGAGCTCATGGCCTCCAGACAGCCCCTGTTTCCGCAATTACACAGCGGGCCGTTCAGATCCAGCGTAATGTGCCCGAACTCCCCGGCAATATTGTTTGCTCCCACATTCATCTTTCCATCTATAATTGATCCGGATCCGATTCCCATATCCACATCAATATAGGTCAGATCATCGGTCTCTTTGTCATCTCCACACCAATATTCTCCGAAGGCGATCACGTTGGTATCTTTTTGCACAAATACCCTGCACCCAAAACGTTCTTCCAAAATTTCCTTTAACGGCAGATAATTCAACACAGGAATATTGGGCGGTGTCAAAACAACACCGTTTATCGTATCCACAGGACCGGGAACACCCACCCCGATTCCCAGAAACATCTCTCTGGCAATGCCCGACCGGCGGACAACTTCTCTCACATTGGCAATCACCAGCTCCATAAATGCATTCTGGCTCTGGTTTTCCTTCGGCATGCTGAACCTGCTCACTTCCACCACGTCGCCGCGCAGGTTCAACACGGCTATGCTTGTCACAAATTTATTGATATGTATCCCAATGGTATAGCGGTAATTCTCATTGATGGCATAGGAAACCGCCTTCCTGCCTACATTCCCTCCTTCTATTTCATCGCACCGAACAAGTTCCAGACTCTCCAGCTCTTCGATAATCTTCTTGATCGCCATAAAGGTCAGCCCTGTCACCGACGCCAGCCCCGCCTTCGTGGCCGTCTTATTTTTGCGGATATAATTCAGAACCGATCGTCTGTTGAAATTTTTCAGCTGCTCCTGGTTTTTCTTCTGTGTCATTTGTGTCCTCTCCTTTTATCCGTAATAGCGGACGTGCAAGCGTCCGCTATTACCATTATAAGCCAGAGATTAATCCAATACAACCTCAGGATACTGATCGTGCAATGCCTTTTTGAAATCTTCAATAATGCCTGCGTTATCTTTGCCGGCTTTGATGCCGTCTGTAGCCCATTTCTGGAACAAATTCTGTACGGAACGGGTATACTTGTCCGGTGTGATGCCCACGATCTTGTTGCAGATCTCACTGTAAGTCGCCATGAGTTTCTGTCCGCCGAAATTCTCGGAAGAGCTGTCCTTTGCCAGTGCATCGCACACGGCCTTGCTTGCAGGAACCTGATTGTAATTCTCAGCATTCAGCTTCTGGAAATCGTCAGATGCCACGTATGCCAGGAAATTCGCCGCGAGGTCTTTTTTCTCGGATTTTTCATACACACAGATACCGGTCGCACCCTCATAGGAAGCGCGGAAAGGAGTGGCCACACCCACATTGCCCGCATTCTTTTCCCAGTCCGTGAAGAAATCCCAGGAAGGCATCACTCTGAACAGCAGTTT
>JAAWKU010000077.1 GCA_022797535.1 Lachnospiraceae bacterium
AGGCAGATCAGGGACGGCAGGCGGGCCTGCTACTACGAAACCCGTATTACGGACGGGCAGGATAATCTGGTGGCGGTGGTGACGGCCATGGGGATGCATATGAATCAGTGACGGGCAGCTTAAGGATCTGCTGCGCGGAAACGGAAGGAACAGCCTGAATACGGGCTATGGCTACAGTCTTGGGGCTACAATTTACAGCTACAATCTACGGCTGCAGTTTGTGGCTCCGGGGTCTGTGACTGCCCATGCCGAAGATTCAGTGCAAGGCGATGAAGGGGGACAAATATGAAACTGGTATTTATAGTGGGGAGCGGCGCTGTAGGCAAGATGACGGTGGGGCAGGAACTGATGAAAAGAACGGGACTGCGGCTGTTTCACAATCATATGATGATCGAACCCGTGATTGAGATATTTGGCGGATGGCGGGGGGATGTGATTAACCGGCTTCGCAGTGTTGTACTGGAGGAGTTTGTAAAGAGTGACTACGAGGGTATGATTTTCACTTATATGTGGGCATTTGATATGCCCTCGGATTGGGACTATATACAGAAAGTAGCCGGACTTTTTGAGGAGAATGGAGCCGAGATCTACTGTGTGGAACTGGTGGCCTCCCAGGAGATCCGATTGCAGAGAAACCGAACGGAGAATCGTCTGAGCAATAAGGCTTCCAAGCGGAATGTGGAATTTTCTGAGGGACTCATACGGAATGAGGATGCCAATTACCGCCTGGTGAGCCGGGAGGGGGAAATTCCCTTTGCCAATTATATTCGGATTGACAATTCCCGGTTGTCACCAGAGGCGGTGGCGCAGCAAATCCAGGAACATTTCGGGTGGTAACAGGATAGAAAAGGAGAAAAGCCATGGGCTGCATTACAACATATACAGGCAGGCATTTTGACCCGGTCTGCCCGGAGAGAGACGAGATTGATATTCGGGATATTGCCCATGCTCTGTCCCTGATCTGCCGGGGGAACGGGCAAGTGAAAACATTTTTTTCGGTAGGACAGCATTGTATTCATTGCGCCCGGGAGGCGGAGGCCAGAGGGTATTCCAACCGGCTGATACTGGCCTGCCTGCTGCATGACGCCAGCGAATGCTATCTGTCGGACGTACCCCGTCCAATTAAGAGTGCCATGACGCAGTATCAGGCAGTGGAGGAGCGGCTGCTGGAACAAATTTATATCAAATTTCTGGGAACTGCGCTGACGAAAGAGGAGGAAGAACAGATAAAGCAGATTGACAAGGATATGCTTTATTATGATCTGTTAAATCTGCTGAATGAGCGTCTGGAACAGAAAGTCCCTGTGATGGCCACGGAATTTTCCTATGATGTGCTGCCTTTTGAAGAGGTGGAGAGAGGGTATCTGGAATTGTTTGCGCGCTATGAGGCAAAGATGGGAGAAGAGGGGGTGCTTTCCACAGAGCTTTTTGAACTTCATTACAACCTATCCTGCCAGAAGCTGGCCGGGGATATATCCGGGACGCTTCTGGAAAATTTGGAGAGGATCATGAACTTTTTTAAGCTGGAGAAGCTGGAGCAGAAGGTACTGGTGGTCATATATTCTGATGTGGATGTTTACGCTGTCCATGTGGCGGAGTGCGGGCAGGAGTACAGGGAGTGGATGATTGCGGATACCTTTGACGGCAGGATCCACATATTGTCTTTGGAGGCATGTCGTGAAAGCAGTTCTCATGCCCATATGGACAGGGAGGAATACGCCCGGCTGATTGTCCATGAGTTTGTACATATCTGTCAGCAACAGGTGGAACCCAACTGTTATGGTGTCATATGGTTCTGGGAGGCTCTGGCCACCAATCTGGCAGGGCAGGTTATGAATCCTGTAGCACTGGAGTGCAGTCGTGACGAATTGATGTTCCATTACCAGGAACTTCCTGCGGCTTACGCCATCTCTTATCATCTGGGAAAATATATGCTGGAACATCTGCCCTACCAGCAGATATACGAATATATCCGCAATCCCCGGGCGCTGTGGTCGGATACGGAAAACATATTGGAGTCGGCGGGGAATTTTTCTTGACATTTTTCTTTTTTGGGGTAAAATAGTTCTAAAAAGAACAAAATACACAACGGGAATAAAGTCCCGGCTTGGGAGGAGACATGATTCCGCTTAATCCATGGGAACACCAGAATGCAATAAAGACTTTTTACTCCAAATGTGTGGAGGGCGTCTGCGCCCGGCATGGGATCACCCGGATGGAACTGGATATCCTGCTCTTTCTGGCCAACAATCCCTGCTTTGACACGGCTACGGATATCGTGGAGATCCGCTATCTGTCCAAGTCCCAGGTGTCCTCCTCTGTCAAATCACTGGAGGAGCGGGGCTATATCCGCAGGGAGTATGCCCGGAAGAATAAAAAGACGGCCCATCTGCGGGTCTGCGAACCGGCCTTTCCTGTGATTGGGGACGGGAGAGCGGCTCAGGAAAGATTTGCCGCCGTTATGCTACAGGGGCTGACCGAAGAGGAATGTGCCTGCATGAGACGTTGTTTTTCCCATATGTGGGAAAATATAGATCGCTTTCTGAGAACAGAAGGACAATAAAGGAACGGTAAGAATACTTTGAGGAGGATATGGAGATGCTCTTTAAGTTTATCATTTGCTTTTTAGCGGGGATAGGGGCCGGGCTGGGCACTGGCTTTGCGGGCATGAGCGCCGCCGCCGTGATCAGTCCCATGCTTATCACGTTTCTGGGGCTTCCGGCCTATGAGGCCGTGGGAATCGCTTTGGCCAGCGACGTTTTGGCCAGCGCCGTCAGCGCGTATACTTACGGCAAAAACAAGAATTTGGATATCCGCAACGGCCTGGTGATGATGGTCACTGTGCTGCTGTTTACCCTGGGGGGAAGCTGGGTGGCCAGCAAAGTTCCAAACACTGCCATGGGCAGCTTTTCCGTATTTATGACCCTGCTGCTGGGCATTAAGTTTATCGTAAAGCCCGTTATGACCACCAGGGAGGCCATGAACAGAGTGAGCGGGAAAAAGCGGGTTATACAATCCATTGTCTGCGGAACCCTGGTGGGTTTTATCTGCGGTTTTGTCGGAGCGGGGGGCGGTATGATGATGCTGTTGATTCTCACCAGCGTGCTGGGGTATGAGCTCAAGACAGCGGTGGGAACCAGCGTATTTATCATGACTTTTACGGCGCTGACCGGATCGGTCAGCCACTTTGCCATCGGGGGAATGCCGGATTTGGGATGTCTGCTGTTCTGTGTGGGTTCCACATTGCTGTGGGCCAGGATTGCCGCCAAATTTGCCAACAGGGCCAGCGCCATTACCCTGAACCGGGCTACGGGGGTGGTTCTGGCGGTGCTGGGAACCGCTATCCTGGTGGTGAATTACGTTTCCTGACCGATTGTGCACAGTCCGATCCATACTTATTCCTGCTCTTTGTTGTGTGTTATGTTCAGACGGCATCGGGCGTCTCTGTATTCCCGGGGAATGTTCTCCGGGGAAAGGGCCCTGACGACACTCTCTGTCCCGGCTTTTTGGGCAGTCTCATAATACCAGCACTTATACTCCAGCAGGGAGAGAGTCTCCTGTAATTCCAGGATCTGCTTTCGGACTGCATCGCGTCGTCCCCGGAACAGGGTCAGGCGGTCCTTTATGGAGGCGTCTCCCTGTGCGGCCATGGAGATGAAAGCCTTGATCTCTTTTATGGAAAGTCCGGATTTTTTCAGATAGCCGATGACCATCAATGTCTCATAGTCGGCATCCGTAAACATACGCATTCCGCTGCTGGAGCGCTTCACAAAAGGCAACAGTCCCTCCTGGTCATAATATCTGAGCGTGGAGGCCGGAATTCCCAACTCCTTCGCCATTTCTCCCACTGTGTATAACATAGTTTCCTCCTTTGCCTTCTGCTCTGTGATTGGGAAGTTCGAAACATATTGTTCAAGGTCAGTATCAAAATCCTCTTCCTGTTTATGGCCTTGCGCAGCGCTTTTTGAACGCGTCTGGTATCCTTCTTAGGCAGGTGGAATTCACTGCATCTAAAGAATATCATGTAAGACTAAATTCTGCCACCCCAAATTTAAACCTACAATCAAGAATGAACTTTTACATTTTACTAATAAGATTTATTAATAAGATTTACAAATAAGAGATGAAAAAGTCTTGACTTAAAGTGTGCTTTAAGCTGTATACTATTCTTAAAGTAATTTATAGAATTTCAGGGGCGATGTCAAGCGCGTTGGTGAGATCGGATGCACAAGACCCTGTTTTGGAACGGCGACTGGCAGCCGATGCTTTTAAGACGCAGCTTGCAATCGACGGTGCTTGGAAGAGAGAGGAGAAGGGTATGGACAAGGCAAAGGTTTATTTTACAAAGGAGATCACGCCGGAGGCGGTCATCAGGGTGTATGAAGCGCTGGGGAGGAAGCTGCCGGGCCGGGTGGCGGTGAAAGTACACTCCGGCGAGAAGGGCAATCAGAACTATCTGCGACCTCAGTTCATGCAGCCCATGGTGGAGGCAGTAAAGGGAACCATTGTGGAGTGCAACACTGCCTATGACGGGGCCAGGAACTCCACGGAGAAGCACAAAATGCTGATGATGGAGCATGGGTGGAGCAGGTACTTTCAGGTGGATTTGATGGATGGAGAGGGCCCGGATCTGGCGCTGCCCATCCCCGGCGGCAAAGTGCTGCATGAGAACCTCGTGGGTAAAAATATGGCAAACTACGATTCCATGCTGGTGCTGTCCCATTTTAAGGGACATCCCATGGGTGGTTTCGGGGGAGCCCTGAAGCAGCTTTCCATCGGCTGCGCCTCCACCCAAGGGAAATGTCTGATTCATTCCGGCGGCAAGACCGGTGACCAGAACATCGTATGGGATAATGTGGCGGAGCAGGATGTGTTCTGCGAGGCTATGGCGGACGCCGCCGGGAGTGTGATGGAGTATTTTCAGGGAAATACGGCTTTTGTCAACATGGTGTGCAATTTGTCCGTGGATTGCGACTGCTGTGCCGTGGCGGAGGATCCCTGCATGAAGGACATCGGTATCCTGTCCTCCCTGGACCCGGTGGCGCTGGATCAGGCGTGCATGGATCTGATTTATCAATCCAATGATCCGGGACGGGATCATTTCCTTCAGAGAGTGGAGTCCCGGCATGGTACTCACACCATCGACGCGGCAGCGGAACTGGGATTTGGGACGAAAGAGTATGAACTTATCTCCGTGTAAAGCACAGATTTTTGCAGAAGCTATGTTCCTGAGACCTTGTTGCTGAGATCGGAAGCCTGTTCCCGGTCTCAGCAACAGGCTTTAGCTATTGGTCATCGGTGGTATGAAGCATTGACTGAAATGCCTGCATTGTGATGGCCTTTTTCCAGCAGGGAGGAGGATCGTATGGGTTACATATATAAACTGAAGAATCCCTGGGAAGCGGAGCCTTTGTTCGCGGGCTGGGAGGAGACTATGATTGATTCCTGCCTGCAGGGCGTCATGGGAGAGATCTATGCTGCGGGGGAGGGAACTGCTGCGCCCCGGTCTGCCAAGGCGGTGCTGGGGGATTTCTGTTTTTTGGCAGGGGAGCCGGACGTGGATCTGGTGGCTCATAAGCCGGAGGGCAGTGACAGAGATTTCGGGATTATGGTTCCGAGGGATTCATTTGAAGCCTCGATCCGGGAGGCCTGGGGCCTGCAGAGAGGGCAAGAAGAGGGCGGGGAGATCACGGCTCAGCGGGAATGGCAGGAGGGCGGGGAGATCACGGCCCGGCGGGAATGGCAGGAGGGCGGGGAGATCACGGCTCAGCAGGAATGGAAGGAGACAGTCGGGGAAGATTCTCCCGGTATAACCTGGGAGAGCGCAATCCGCCGGGCCTACGGTCATAGAGTACGTCAGGTAACCCGCTACGCCATCAAAAAAGAGCCCGGGGTCTGGGACCTGGACAGGCTGCGGCGGGCGGTGGCAGGCCTTTCTCCCGAGTATCGTCTGAGTCTGATTGATGGGGAGCTTTACCGAAAGTGCCTGGAAAATCCATGGAGCCGGGATCTGGTGGCCCAGTACGGTAGCTATGAGAGATTTCGGGAGTGGGGCCTTGGGGCAGTGATTCTAAAGGGACAGGAACTGGTGGCGGGGGCTTCCTCCTATTCCAGCTACAGGGGCGGGATAGAAGTGGAGATCGACACCCGGGAGGATCAGCGCAGAAAAGGGCTGGCCTATGTCTGTGGCGCCCGGCTGATCCTGGAATGCTGTTTCCGCAACCTGTATCCCAGCTGGGATGCTCACAATCTCTGGTCGGTGGCGCTGGCCGAAAAGCTGGGGTATCACTTTGCCCATTCTTATACCGCTTATGAGATAGAAGGGGGCTGACGCATTACAAGCCGGAAAGAAAGGAACATAGACATGGAAATGGAACTCATTTTGCTGGATGGTACACATCAAACATGTTTACAGCAGGCAGCAGAGATCTTGCGGCAGGCTTTCCCCCACTGCTATGGGGACTGCGCGGAGGAGGAAGTGCAGGAGATGCTGGAGGAGGGAAAAGTGGCGCTGGGCGCGCTTCTGGACGGGCGGCTGGTGGGCTTGACGGGGGCTGTTCCCCGGTATGACCTGACAGCCTGGGAACTGCACCCGCTGGCGGTGGAGGAATCCTGCCGCTCCCGGGGAGTGGGCAGCGCCCTGGTGCGGGAGTTGGAACGGCTGCTGAAAGAAAAGAGCTGCCTGACTCTGTATCTGGGCAGCGACGATGAGAATGGAAGCACCACGCTGTCAGAAGGGAATCTGTTTGAAGATACTTTTGCTAAAATACAGAATATCCGTAACCTGAAAAACCATCCGTTTTCTTTTTATCTAAAGCTGGGATATCAGATCATCGGCGTGATTCCCGATGCCAACGGGTTGGGCAAGCCGGATATCTGGATGGGGAAAAGCCTGGTTCGTTAAAGCCCGGGGCAATCCGGGGTATGGGGCCATAGGGAGATAAGGGAAGTATGGATATAAAAGCCTTGGGAGAATTGTATTTGACATTTTTTCGAATCGGCGGACTGACGTTTGGCGGCGGCCTCACCATGCTGCCCATGCTGAAGCATGAACTGGTACGGAAAAAGAATTGGGTCAGTGAGGAGGAACTGCTGGACTGCTATGCCATCGGACAGTGTACGCCCGGCGTCATAGCCGTGAATACCGCTACCTTTGTGGGTTATAAGAGGGAGGGGATAGCGGGCGGGATCGCCGCTACGCTGGGGATGATCTCTCCATCGCTGGTTCTGATCACGCTGATTGCTTCCTTTTTTCAGGCGCTGGTGGAGAACATCTGGTTTCAACATGCGATGACGGGGATCAAGGGCGTGGTCTGCGCGCTGATGCTGAATACGGTTATCACCATGGCCAGGAAAAGCCTGGTGAACCTGGTATGTGTGACAGTCTGCGTCGTATCTCTGATTCTTGCCTTGTTTACCCCTGTACCCACCATCGCCATTGTGGCGCTGGCAGGGCTTTTCGGCGGGGTGTCGGAGTTTCTGAGGAAGAAGCGCGGGGAAAAAGGAGGGCATCGGCAATGACATTCCTTCTGCTTTTCTGGGAGTTTTTCAAGATCGGCATGTTTGCGGTGGGAGGAGGCCCCGCCACCCTGCCCTTCCTGATGGATCTGGCGGGAAAATATGACTGGTACTCGCTGGAGGACCTGACGGATATGGTGGCGGTGTCGGAAAGCACGCCGGGACCTCTGGGAGTCAATATGGCTACCTATGCGGGTTTTCAGGGGGCGGGAATACCGGGCGGACTGACGGCAACCCTGGCGCTGGTGCTGCCCAGCGTTATAATCATCATTCTCATTGCCAGGTTTCTTACCAATTTCAGCGAGAATCCCATGGTGAAAGCGGTGTTTGCCGGGGTTCGCCCGGCGGTGACAGCTTTGATCGCCGCTGCCGTATGGGGGCTTTTCAAAGTGGTGCTGGTGACGGAGGAAGGCTCGCTGCACACAGGGCCTCTGATCCTGTGCGTGGCGGTGTTTGGGCTGATGCGGATCAGGCCCCTCCGAAAGCTGCATCCGGCGGCGTGGCTGCTGGCTGCCGCGGTGGCGGGGATGGTTTTTCGGCTGTGATCAGGGATGAAGGAATCCGGCGCAGACTGTCTCGCAGGTGATGCCCCGGGAACGGCATACCCTGGTGGCATCGTTGCGTGAAGAAAACGTGACAGATGGAAATGCGGGCGAGTCATATGACGAAATGTAAACTTGTGGGCACGCCGGGCGGATTTGGATAAAGAAGCTGCCGGAGGCGGACAAGGAAAACAATGGCCGGGAAAGAAAGGACAGCTATGACGAAAGTACAATTTTATGAAGAAGTGGAGGATCATCTGCTGAAATATGCAGTGATTATCGCAAGGGCAGGGGATCAATGGGTGTTCTGTAAACACCGGGACAGGGAGACCTATGAAGTTCCGGGCGGGCACCGGGAGCCGGGGGAGAAGATTGACGATACCGCCAGGCGGGAACTGTATGAGGAGACGGGAGCGGTCCGTTACACCCTGCAGCCGGTGTGCGTTTACTCGGTGACGGTCATGGACGGTTCTGAGGGACAGGAGGAAGCGGATGTCATATCTGTGCGTTCAGGATCATGTACGGGCCGCCCTGGGATATGTGGAACGGAAGAGAGCTTCGGAATGTTGTACTATGCCCGGATTTATACCTTTGAGCCGGAACTGCACAGTGAGATCGAGAAAATTCTGCTGACGAAGGAACTGCCAGGGGATTGGACTTATCCCGAGATACAGCCCAGGCTTCTGGAGGAGGCTTACAGGCGGGGAATCTTAAGGAAATTGTATCTGGACCGCACCGGCGGAGAAGCGGTCTCCGTATATGTCCGGGATGCGGAGGTGATCCCGGCGGGGACCACTGTATATTCCATGCCTCTGCGGGAGCGGAAACCGTTGTATGACCGCTGGGGGAGGGAGTATGGAATTTACTTTCTCTTTGAGGATATGCAGGTGGAGATACCTTTCTATGCCGTGCCCTGGGTGGATCTTTTTGCGGTGGACGGCCAGGGAGGTTTTTTTGGAACGGTAGGGCGGGGAACGGACCTGGAGGGAGAGGGGCCGGTCTGCTATTTTAAGGAGGGGAAATGCCGTATCATAGCGGAAAGCGGCCCGGAATTTATAGCGAATGCGGCAGTATGGCGGCAACGCTTGAGGGATTATCCACAGGTGACGCTGTATGATTCCAGAGAGCAGGCGGCCCGGGAATTGGAGTTTATCTCTCTTAATGATGGGAAATGAAATGGCTTGGGAAATTGCAGAAACAGGCGAGGAGACCGATATGGCAGAGTATGAACAGGTGGTGCAGCCCTTTGCGCCGGTATTTGACAAAGATTCCCGGATTCTGATACTGGGCAGCCTGCCCTCTGTGAAATCCAGGGAGCAGGGCTTTTATTACGGGCACGCCAGGAACCGTTTCTGGCCCATGCTGGCGGCGGTTTACGGGGAGCAGGCGCCCCGGGATATTCCGGAGAAAAAGGCGCTGCTTCTGCGCCACGGTCTGGCGGTGTACGATGTGATTGAAAGCTGCCAGATCCGGGGCTCCAGCGACAGCAGCATCCGCAATGTGAAAGCGGCGGATCTTGGGGCTGTCATGGAGGCCTCCCGGATAGAAAAGATACTGGTAAACGGCAGAACCGCGGCAAAATATTTCAAAGCCTGCCAGCCGGAGGCTTATTGGCAGCTGGTGGTGGAACTGCCTTCCACCAGTCCGGCTAACGCCGCTTTTTCTCTGGAAAAGCTGGTGCGGATCTGGGGGGAGCACCTGCAGTAGCGTCTACGGAAGCAGAATTTGGAATGCTCCCGGCCAGAGACTTTGCCGCTGTGGTGCCATTGTTGGTCAGCGGGTCGCGTCGTTCATATCCGAACAGCACAAGCGTGGGCTCGTCAAAAAGGTATGTAAACACTTCCGCATGCAGTCTCTTGGTCAGTTCCCGGTAATTGCAGTCCGCCAGTTCCGGGAACTTTGCATGTTCCAGAGATTCCCGGCGCAGCGTGTCATGAATGACCTCTTTCCAGGGTTCCTGAGAGGGTGCGAAGGCGGGGCGGTTTTTCATATGCTCACGCAGGTACAGATCATAGAGAAGAACTTCTTTCAACCGGGAGATCTGGGAGCGCACCTGTCCGTCTGCGGCGGTCTGTCCGTTTGTACTGTCCTGTTTGCCTGCATCATTCTGTTCCGCTGTGCTGGTCTGTCCAGCAACGCCTGCCTGTCCCGGCAACGGCGTCTGTGTCTGCGTCTCTCCCGTGATGCAGGCAATTCCCCACTCCAGTAAAATCTCGTACTTCCGTAAGCGGGAGGATTGCACTCCGAACAGCTCATGCCTGTCATACCATGCCGCAAGACTTTCATACATGGCGCAGGGGCCATGGAAACAGGACAGCATGAATTCCAGGGTATGGGCAAACTGGCCGCTGTTGTAGTATATCTCCACCGTCTCTTCCATCTGTTTTAGCCGGCAGAGATCCTCATAGGAGAGCCAGCGTGTGGACAGCACCTCATAGGGAGGCTGGCTGGTATACACCAGGTCATACCCGGGAGCCAGCCGTTCCATGTCCGATCCCTTCAGCACCTTTAAAAAGCCAAGCTGAAGCTGCTGGGGGTGGAGGCTGTATACATCGTCAAAGGAAATCCGGAACCGCTGCAGATCCTCAAAAGGCAGCCCGGCGATTAAGTCCAGGTGGATATGGATATTCCTCCAGGAAGATATGCGCCGGACAACGGCGGCCACTTTATGAAAATCCATGCTGCGGTGTATTTCCGCAATGGTTTCCGGACAGGTTGACTGTACGCCGATTTCAAGCTGCACGGCGCCGGGGCGTAGCTTTTCCATCACTGCGAAGTAATCTTCGTCCAGAAGATCGGCGGCGATCTCGAAATGGAAGTTGGTCACGCCGTTGTCGTGTTCCAGAATATGCCGCAGAATGGGCAGGGCATGATCTTTCCGGCAGTTAAAGGTACGGTCCACAAATTTAACCTGGGGCACCTGTTTCTCCAAAAAGAGATCCAGTTCCCTGCAAACCCGGTCTACAGAACGGAAGTCCATGGACCGATCAATGGAAGAGAGACAATAGCTGCAGGAGAACGGGCATCCCCGGCTGCTTTCATAATAGATAATGCGGTGCGCGAAGTCTTTCATATTTTCGTACCAGAACGGAATCTGGTCCAGCTTCGGCCGCATCTGGTTCCCATCAAGGATGGCGGGCAGTTCTCCGGCAGTTCCCGTTCCATAGGCGGTCGCCAGGCGGGCGAAAGCGGCCTCTCCGGGCCCGGTGATCACGCCCCGCAGCCGCCATCTGCCTATGGCCTTGGCAGCGTCATGGGAAACTTCCGGCCCGCCGGCCCAGAAGTCCACATGAGGCAGCAGCTTGCACAGATCGGGGAGAACCGCGTCCATTACGCTGCGGTTCCAGATATAGCAGGAGAAGGCAACTACATCGGGCTGCTTTCGATAGATTTCCCTCAGAATATAAGCTGGCTGTTGGTTGATGGTAAATTCCGCGATTTCCACGCTGTCTTTATATTGGCCCGCGCAGGCTTTCAGGGAGTGGACTGCGGGATTGGAATGGATGTATTTGGCATTGACAGCCACCAGTAGTATTTTCATGGGTGAGCCTCTTTTCATATGAGATTCTGCTGAAATTCTGCCTGACTTCGGCAATTCTATTTTACCAGAAGGGATAAAAAACGCAAGGGAAACCATTGAAAGCCCCTGTGGATTTTTCCAAGGCAGCATGAAAAAATTTGCAATATTATTGAGTAGCTGATATACTGTAAAAAATCATGTGAAAGCTGTTATTTCCGGATCGGCAACTTCGCTTTCAGGAGCAAATGGCGGAAACCCCGCAATGCGGATACTAACTGTAAAAGGAGACAAATCATGACCAATATACAGAAAACAGAAGCCTTTTTAAGGGAGCGGTTCGCAGAGTGCGCCTTTTTCAGGGAGCATCCGGCGGAGGGGGAGTACCGACTGCAGCATTCCTACCGGGTGGCCCATGCCGCCGGGGAGATCGCCTGCAGGGAGGGACTGGACCAGGAGGGACTGGTAATCGGCGGTCTTTTGCACGATGTGGGTTACAGCCTGCCCTTTGTATCGGAGGATACCTGGGGGGAACATGGGCGTATGTCGGCCCGGCTGGCCCGGCTTTTTCTGGAACAGCTTGATTTGGGGCCGGAGCGGGTGCAGGAGATCTGCTACGGTATTGCGATCCATGTGGACGGAAAGGCGGATTTTCCGGGAGAGGACACTGCCTTTGCCTTGAGCATCGGGGATGCGGACGATGTGGACCGTTTCGACGCCTACCGCATCTACGAAACCATGGAATATGCGGATTTCCGCAACCTGAAGATCGAGGACAAGCGTAAGTGGCTTCGGGAGAGACTGGACTGGGTCAACTGGCGGCTGGGGGAGAAGTCCGGCACGGAGACTGCCAGACAGATGATTGCCCGGCGGCTGCAATATCAGCGGCAGTACTATGAGAAAGTGCTGGAGCAGATGGAGCGCAGCGAGACGATCTGCATAATACCGTCATCTGTTCCAAAATAAGCTTGCGGAACAGGCGCAAATATGGCATTATATTTTAAGTAAGTCAGGAAGCATTATACAGGAAAAGAGGATTGAACAGGTATGACGGAGAGCAGGCAAAGACATGCGGGACAGATGGAGACCATTAAAAAGGTATTGCATTATATTAAGAAATACTGGATGCTGGTGGGGATGTCTCTGGCACTGGCGGCGGTGATTGTGGCGCTGACGCTGTATGTACCCATTCTTACAGGGGACGCGGTGGATCTGATCGTGGACCGGGGGCTGGTGGATCTGCCGGGGATCATGGTGATCCTGGGCAGGATCGCCATCGCCATGGCGTTCACCGCCGTGGCCCAGTGGGTCATGAATACTGCCAACAACTATATCACCTATCATGTGATCCAGGATATCCGGCAGGACGCGTTTCACAAGCTGGAGAATCTGCCCCTGAAATATCTGGACGCCAAGTCCTACGGAGATATTGTGAGCCGGGTTATCGCGGATGTGGACACCTTTGCGGACGGCCTGCTCATGGGATTTACCCAGCTGTTTACCGGAGGACTGACCATTGTGGGAACTCTGGTGTTCATGCTGGTCACCAATGTGCCCATTGCCCTGGTGGTGATCTGCATTACCCCGGTGTCCTTCCTGGTGGCGAAATTCATTGCCACCAGAACATACACCATGTTTAAGGAGCAGTCCGAGACCAGGGGAGAGCAGACGGGGCTGATTGAGGAGATGGTGGGCAGCCAGAAGATTGTAAAGACCTTTTGCCGGGAAGCGGCGGTGACAGAGCAGTTCCGGGAGATCAACGGCAGGCTGGAGAAATGTTCCCTGAAAGCCATTTTTTACTCTTCCCTGACCAATCCCTGCACCCGCTTTGTCAACAGCCTGGTGTATGCAGGCGTGGGTATCTTCGGCGCTCTGGTGGCGATCCGGGGAGGGATCACCGTGGGCAGGCTGTCCTGTTTCTTAAGCTATGCCAACCAATATACCAAGCCCTTTAACGAAATTTCCGGCGTGATCACGGAACTGCAGAACGCCATCGCCTGCGCGTCACGGATCTTTCAGCTCATCGAGGAGCAGGCCCAGACGCCGGACGCGGAAAACGCGAAAATCCTTACCAATGCCCAGGGCAATATACAGCTGGAGCATGTGTACTTCCAATATGTGCCTGATAAAAAGCTGATCCAGGACTTTAATCTGCATGTGGAGCCGGGCCAGCGGGTGGCTATCGTAGGCCCTACGGGCTGCGGCAAGACCACGGTGATCAATCTGCTGATGCGGTTCTATGACGTGGACCAGGGATGTATCCGGGTGGACGGCACAGATATCCGGGATCTGACCAGAGGGAGCCTGCGAACCAGCTACGGCATGGTATTGCAGGATACCTGGCTGCGGGCCGGAACGATCCTGGACAACATCCGCATGGGCAAACCCCAGGCCACGGAAGAAGAGGTGGTGGAGGCGGCCAGGGCGGCCCATGCCCACAGCTTTATCAAGCGGTTGCCGGAGGGGTATCACACCGTGATCACCGAGGACGGGGGCAGCCTTTCCCAGGGACAGAAACAGCTTCTGTGCATTGCCAGGGTGATGCTGTGCCTGCCGCCCATGTTGATTCTGGACGAGGCCACCTCTTCCATAGATACCCGCACCGAAATACGGATTCAGAAAGCCTTTGCCCGTATGATGGAGGGCAGGACCAGCTTTATCGTGGCCCACAGGCTGTCCACCATCCGGGAGGCGGATGTGATTCTGGTCATGAAGGACGGCAACATTATTGAACAGGGCAGTCATGAGAGCCTGCTGGCCCGGGGAGGCTTTTACCGGGATCTCTACAACAGCCAGTTTGCGGGATAGGAGGCCGGGAGGCGCATATGTATAAAATCTTGATTGTGGAGGATGACGAGGGGATCGCGGAATCCCTGTCCCGGCAGATTGCCAGCTGGGATATGGAACCTCATCCCGTTGTGGATTTTCATCAGGTGATGCAGGAGTTCGCCGCTGTCTCTCCCCATTTGGTGCTGCTGGATATCATGCTGCCTTTTTACAACGGATATTACTGGTGCAGCGAGATTCGCCGGGTGTCCAATGTTCCCATTGTCTTTTTGTCTTCCGCTTCCGACAATATGAATATTGTCATGGCCATGAATATGGGCGGGGATGATTTTATCGCCAAGCCTTTTGACATGGCGGTGCTGATCTCCAAGATCCAGGCCCTGCTGCGCAGGACCTACGACTTCGGGGGCACGCTGCCGGTGCTGGAGCACCGGGGAGCGCTGCTTAATACCGGGGACAATACCCTGACTTACCGGGGAGAGCAGATTCCCTTGAGCAAGAACGAGTACCGTATCCTGCTGTCCCTGCTGGAGAGCAAGGGACAGGTGGTGAGCCGGGAGCGGCTGATGGAGAAGCTGTGGGAGACAGACAGCTTTGTGGATGACAACACATTGACGGTGAATGTGAACCGCCTGCGCAAGAAGCTGGAAGCCGCAGGGCTGGAGGATTTTATCGCTACAAAATTCGGCGTGGGATATATGGTAAGCGGCTAGTGTACTGTATCGTTGACTTTCAGTAAAATGACGCCGGATGAATTTTCAGTCTGCAAGGCGGAGGAGGGAGGCGATGCGGTGGCATCGTTGACC